>JAYNJH010000035.1:9647-15988 GCA_038109885.1 Candidatus Margulisiibacteriota bacterium
CTTTGTCATAGGGTAAAACGGCAGCGATTGCTTTGGCTTTTGTTACTCCAGCACTTTCCAGAACTTCATCTTTTGTTGCGTCACCGTGAATGCAAATTATATCTAAAAATTTATTTTGTAAATCTTCGTAAACTTCATAATTATCTTCAATAACAACAAACTCTTTTTTTGTATTGTAGAGTTCTTGAATTATGTGTTTTCCCGTATTCCCGGCACCACATATTATTAAGTGTTCATTTAAATTGCCAATTTCTTTATTCATTTTTCGCCTCCTTAAATAACGATTTAATTGACCATTGATGATTGAAGATGTAACGGCTGTTAAAACAAAAATTAGATTACTCATGCCAACTAAAATTAGAAATATAGTAAATACTCGGGCTGGGGTATTTCCGGTGAGATCAATCGTTTCACCATATCCAACGGTTGAAAGCGTTATAATAGTCATATAAAAACAATCAAAGTATGTCGCTTCTGGACCAATTAATATTTTGTACCCAATAGTTGCAACAATAAATGTTAGTATTAAGAATCCGATCGCGGTATACAAGCGGTTTTTCATATTTATATTTATCGGTTTTTCAATAAGAATCTAAAGTTTTTAAAAAAAATAGATAGTGTTTTCTTTTTTAGCTAATCTTTAGTATAGTGATATTCTAAAAAATTCGTTTATATGGAGAAATATTAATGACAGTTACTTCGATCAATACAATTGATTCTTTTATGGAGCAAGTTAAACTTAAAAATCCCTCACAAAATGACTTTCATCAAGCGGTCCACGAGGTGGTAGAGTCCATTTACCCTTTTTTAGAAAAAAATGAGAAATATCGAAAAGCAAAAATTCTTGAGCGTATTATTGAGCCAGATCGTATTATAATTTTTCGTGTTTGTTGGGAAGATGATAATGGTAATATTCAAATAAATCGAGGTTTTAGAGTTCAATTTAGTAATGCCATTGGTCCATACAAGGGGGGCTTGCGTTTTCACCCTTCTGTTTCTTTGGATACATTTAAGTTCTTAGGGTTTGAACAAGTGTTTAAAAATAGTTTAACCACATTACCGATGGGTGCTGCAAAAGGTGGTTCTGATTTTGATCCTAAAGGTAAATCAGATAATGAAGTAATGCGTTTTTGCCAAGCGTTTATGACTGAATTGATTCGTCATATTGGTAAAGATACAGATGTTCCAGCTGGTGATATTGGTGTTGGTGCTAGAGAAATTGGCTATTTATTTGGTCAACATAAGCGTTTAACCAACCGTTTTACTGGTGTTTTAACCGGTAAATCCCTTGAGTATGGTGGTAGTTTAATTCGTAAAGAAGCGACTGGCTACGGCTGTGTCTTTTTTGTAGAGGAAATGTTAAAAGCGCGAGGCAACTCCCTAGAAGGTAAAATTTGCACAGTTTCAGGTTCTGGAAATGTTGCACAATTTTCAACTGAAAAAGTTTTGCACTTGGGCGGTAAGGTTGTTAGTTTATCTGATTCTTTGGGCACGATTTATGATCCGGAAGGAATTACTTTAGAAAAGTTAGAATTTGTAAAAGATTTAAAAAATATTCGACGCGGCAGGATAAAGGAATATGCAGAAGAATTTGGTTGTGAGTACTTAGAAGGACAACGCCCTTGGGGTATAAAATGTGATGTTGCATTTCCATCAGCTACTCAAAATGAATTATTATTAGAAGATGCTCAACAATTGGTTAGTAATGGTTGTTTAGCTGTAGGTGAGGGTGCAAACATGCCATCAACTCCAGATGCAGTAAAATATTTTATTGCTAATGGTGTTCTTTTTGGACCAGCTAAAGCTGCTAATGCTGGTGGTGTTGCTGTATCTGGTTTAGAAATGACTCAGAATAGTATGAGAATTTCTTGGGATCGATCTGATTTAGAGGATCGCTTAAGAGGTATTATGCAAAGTATTCATAAGCAGTGTTTAGAGTATTCAACTGAGGGTAATGGTGTTCCTAATTATGTTGATGGGGCGAATATCGCAGGCTTTGTAAAGGTCGCCGAAGCCATGCTCAACTACGGTATCCAGTAAATTTTTTGATTGGTGGCGTTAGATTTTACGGTCATTATTGTCAAGATAACTCCCTACAAATCTGCCTAACCACTCAAAAAATTAGAAAAAGGGGATATGACTTACATAACGTTCAGGGGGGGGAAATAAAGAGGCTTTAGATTTATCTGATTTTGTCGGCATGTTTCTAATTAAACTTAATCCTGTGAAGCCATCAGCTAATGGTAAAAATGGTTTAAGCGCTCGTAAATTCATAAATCCTCCTAGAAAATATTGTTTAGTTTTAGCTAAAACTTACATATTTTGAAAAATTTATTGATCTAATATCTAGTTAATAAAATCGCTGATCTGCTTGATTGTTTCAGTCGGCTTTTCGGCATGCACCCAATGCGAGGCATCGATGCTTCTTATTTGGCAATTAGAAAACATGTTTTTTATAACTGATTCGTCATTTAATTCAACATAGTTTGATTTTGTGCCTCTTATAAAAAGACTTTCAACGGTTGATTTGTTTGAAAGATTTTCCGGCCAGTCCATAATATCTGAATAAGACTTGGCAATTCCATCTAAGTTGATTTGCCATTTTAACGGTTGTTTTGGCTGGATGTTTTTAATTAAAAATTGTCGTAGAACATCGTTTGGAATGGATTCTTTTAAAGCTAAGTTTACATCTGATCGTGATTTGAATTTATTTAAATCAATATTTGTTAGTGCGCTAATTATTTTAGTGTGGTGTGGTGGGTACTGTTTGGGGGCAATATCTATAATGATTTGTTTATTTACTTTTTTGGGATGCAGTTGACTTACTGCCATTGCAATTTTTCCTCCCATGGAATGCCCAAGAATATTGGCTTTTTTAATATTTAAATCATTCATTAAATTAACTATATCTGTTGCCATTTCAGTGTAACTCATTGTGCTTGAATGAAAACTTTCGCCATGATTTCTACAATCAACAGTAATAATTGAATATTTTTCGGAAAGGCTTTTTGCTATTTGTGTCCAGTTTTGTTTTGATCCAAATAAACCATGAATAATAATATTTGGTATTTTATTGACTTTCCCAAAGCTCGAGTAACTAATTTTCATCTATTAAATATACACGAGGTGAGCCACTTTCAACAGAAGTCTTATTAAATGATTGAATAGTGAATACTAAATAAATTGTTTGCTTTAATTTTTTTGTGAAATTTTCAATTTCCCAATAACGATATGTGATTGAGGTGAGATAAATAATGAAAAAAATACTAATTATATTAATGTTTGTTGTTCGATTAACCTATGCTAATTCTCAAGTTATTGCGGGTTATGGTGTATCTAATATGGAGATGCCAAGCTTTGGGACTAATGATATGGTTGCTGAAAATATTTTTGCAGGTCTTGAAAATCGTTATCAAATAAACGATAAAGATACATTGGTAATTTCAGGTTTGCTTTCTTCAAATCGAAAGGATCAGATGTCATATTTGAATGAATTAGAGCTTCAAGTTACATTTGAAAAAATGTTTAAAAAACAACATCATTTCGGTGTTGGTTTTCACATCACTCATTTATTGGATGAAAAGTTTGATGATATAGAATTTGCAGGGAGTGGGTTTGGTTTAAATTTAACTTATAAATATCAAATTTTCCCAATGATTTCGTTTAATGCACAACTTTATTCAAATTCTTATGAAATTCAGTCGACTACTGATTCTAAATTCAACATTCATACGGCGCGAACATTTATATCTATCTATCCATAAATTAAGATTTTAATCTTCATTAAAAAAGATTACTGTTTAAACGTATCTATTTGATAGATTTGGCTTAAACGGTAGTCTTTTATTATTATTGTCGGTATAATTTAATGATGAAAAAAAATGAATCCAATTCGATGTCCAGTGTGGAGCAACAACGATGTTTCGACTCTTTAGACTATTTATATACTAAAGGTGGATTTGATGATGCTCAAAGTTTGATCCAGTCCATGCAACGTCGTTTAGGAGAGTTGTCTGGTCAGCCGAGTCAACGCCGAATTAATACCCCATATCGAAATACTATTTCTCCAGATGAGGAACCTGACTACCCTGGAGATATTGAGTTAGAGACTAAAATTAGAAGCTTTGTTCAATGGAATGCAATGGCAATGGTCATCAATGCCAACCGTAAGCATGATGGCCTTGG
This sequence comes from Candidatus Margulisiibacteriota bacterium, assembly GCA_038109885.1. Lineage (GTDB taxonomy): Bacteria > Margulisbacteria > Marinamargulisbacteria > UBA817 > UBA817 > UBA817. Next base: position 13,833 of record JAYNJH010000035.1, read on the forward strand.
TGGTCATATTTCAACATTTGCTTCTTCTGCTATGCTATATGAAGTTGGTTTTAATCATTTTTTTCGTGGTAATGATGGGCAATTTAAGGGAGATCAGATTTTCTTTCAAGGCCATGCATCCCCAGGCATTTATGCAAGAGCATATTTAGAAAATCGAATTAATGCCTCTAAGCTTCATAATTTTAGACAAGAATTAGCCGATGGTGGTGGTCTTTCTTCCTATCCACACCCTTATTTGATGCCTGACTTTTGGCAATTTCCGACGGTTTCAATGGGATTAGGTCCCATTATGGCTATTTATCATGCTCGTTTTAATAAATATCTGCATGCTCGTGGAATTATATCTGATATTCCAAAAACTTGGTGCTTTGTCGGTGATGGTGAAGTTGATGAGCCAGAAACACTCGGGGCACTATCTATTGCAGCTAGAGAGAAGTTAGAGGATTTAATTTTTGTTGTTAATTGTAATTTGCAACGATTGGACGGTCCTGTTCGAGGAAATGCTCAAATTGTTCAAGAGTTAGAATCTGTGTTTTTAGGTGCCGGCTGGAATGCGATTAAAGTACTGTGGGGTTCGAATTGGGACCCTCTAATTTATTCTAAATCTCAAACTGCACTGATGAAGCGTTTTGATGAGGTAGTGGATGGTGAGTTTCAAAAATATTCTGTTGAATCGGGTTCTTATGTTCGAAAACATTTTTTTGGAAAAGATCCTGAATTAAAAGAATTGGTATCTTCTTTAACTGATCAACAAATTAAGTCATTAAAACGTGGCGGGCACGACCCTAAGAAAGTTTATGCGGCGTACCATAAGGCATTTCATCATAAAGGTCAGCCAACGGTTATTTTGGCAAAAACTGTTAAGGGGTATGGTTTAGGTGAAGCTGGCGAAGGAAAGAATATTTCTCACCAACAGAAAAAGATGAATGAAAAAGAGCTTCGAGAGTTTAGGGACCGTCTTAATGTCCCAATAAATGATGAAGAAATTGTTGATACTCCATTTTTTCGCCCTAAAAATACTAGTGATGAATATAAATATTTAGTAAATGCACGAAAAAAATTGTTTGGTTTTTTACCTGAACGTAAAGAACGAATTGCAAATATTCCCCTCCCCATGGGAATAGAAAAGCATTTGTCAGGGTCCAAAGGCCGTGAGTTATCAACAACAATGGCATTTGTACGCTACTTAACTGATTTATTAAGAAATAAAGAGTTTGGGCATCGTATTGTTCCCATTATTCCAGATGAGGCACGAACGTTTGGTATGGAAGCTTTATTTAGACAATATGGTATTTATGCCCCTTTTGGACAATTATATGAACCTGTTGATAGTGCCTCCTTGCTTTATTACAGAGAAGAAAAAAATGGACAAATATTAGAAGAAGGTATAAATGAAGCGGGTGCTATGTCATCGTTTATTGCGGCTGGTACGAGTTATTCAACTCATGGTGAAGTCATGATACCTTTTTACATTTACTATTCAATGTTTGGTTTTCAACGAATCGGAGATTTGGCTTGGTTAGCAGCGGACATGAGAACCCGTGGTTTTTTATGTGGTGGAACTTCTGGACGTACAACGCTAAATGGTGAAGGCTTACAGCATCAGGACGGACATAGTCTAATTTTAGCCAGTTCAATACCTACCATCCAAACGTATGATACCGCTTTTGGTTATGAAATTGTTGAAATTATTAATGATGGTATTAAGCGGATGTTTCACAACGATGAAGCGATATACTATTACTTAACATTGGGAAATGAAAATTATGCAATGCCTCAAAAGCCTGAGAACTCGACAGAAGGTATTTTAAAAGGTATTTATAAGTTTTCAGAGGAAAAAGGTGCCCATAGTGTAAATATTTTTGCTAGTGGGTCTCTTGTAAATGAGGCAATTAAAGCCCAATCAGTGTTAAAAGACTTGAATATTGGTGCAACCATATGGTGCGTGACTAATTATAAGCGACTGCGTGAAGAAACGCTTCTCGTTGAACGTGAACGATTATTATATCCTGATAATAAAGTTGAGGACTCCTTTTTGCAAAAGACATTGTCTAAAGTTAAAGGTCCTTTTCTTGCGGTGTCTGACAATATGAAAATGGTTTCGGATCAAATTGATAAATGGGTTCCTGGCGGTTTATTATCCTTAGGTACAGATG
>JAYNJH010000036.1:0-3697 GCA_038109885.1 Candidatus Margulisiibacteriota bacterium
CCAATAAAAAGCCAACTGCACTTGGTCGAATTATCGATCAATTCGTAGAAGCTGAGCCGAATCAACCCATAACTGAACAAACTTTAAGAAATTTTTGCTTTAGTGCCGAACCAAATGAAAAAAAACATGGGGTTACTCAAAACATGCTCGAAGAATACGGTAAAAATAAAGATGTGACCGAATTTAACAAAGAATTATCCCAAGAGGTAACCCTTAATAGTAATAAAGAATTAAATCCTCAAAATAAAGCCGTACTCGAAGGGCTTATGTCACGTTTAGAGGATACAAACATGCCCTCTAAGGTAAAGGGAAAAATTAAGTTTCTAATTGAAAGAGCCTTATTGAACCTAAACAGAAATGACACCAACATCATTGGAGAAACAACTGCCCAGAAACTCAACCAAGCATTTGGCAATGAAAGTGTAAGTAAAGCATTGGCTCAGATTCAAACCTTATTTGCTGAAAATTCAAACATAACTCCACATAACTTAGAACAACTTCTAAGATTGGAAGAAAATAGTGGCATAAATGAACTTATAGAAGCCGAAACATTTTCATATCAAGGCAATACTCAAAACATGACAGGGTACAGCGCTGAAACCGTTGCAGGTTTAATTCCCGGTGTAAGTGCTGGACAAAAAGCCAGCCGAGCCAATTCAGCCTATGAAGAACGCGCCAATACTGGCACACTGAAAGGAACCGTCCTGGAAACCATTCCTAAACATTCAGAAAAAGATGCTTGGGCCACTGACATTGGGACATCCATAAAAGAAGCCATTAAATCCCCCGCTCGATTGACATTGCGAATTCTAACCACACTGTACGATAACCTAAGCGGTGCTGCTGGGGCAACCTACAGTGGCTTAAAAACAGGCCGCTTAGATGCCGCCAAAACCACATTTAGCCAACGAGGAAATAATCGTCGACAACTCATTCGTGATGGGATTCTGACACTAAGAAACCTTAAAGATTCTAATTTTGGAAATTTTACATTTCATAAATCAAAAGACCAGAAACTAATTTCAGAAATGAATTTATTACGACGTCAAATTTCAAATTGCAAAGATGCTAAGACAAGAGCATCCTTAACAAAAGAACTTAAAAGTAAAAATGACGCATTTAAACTATTAATTGAGGAAAAAAAACAAACCACTCTCAATGGGACAACAATGGAAAACCTAAGAACTGAAGTTAATAATTTAGAAAAGGATTTGGCAATTAAACCAAAAAAGTTTGATAAACCAATTTATTCAGCAACGCTTAGTTATATGTATCGACCTTTTAAGCGAACCTTTACAATAATTAATGGACTTTCAAAACAGTACATTTCCGCCGATAAAGATACATCTCAGAAGGTCAAAAAGAGAGATGCTGCCCTAGCTAAACTGAATGAATTAAACAAATACGATCAGCAACTAAACACGGCCGAGCAAGTATCAACTGGATTAGATAATCTTGAAAAAAATCTAACGCAAAATGACATCACAGAAACTGTAACTAACATCGAAAAAATGACATTTTCGCCAAAAGCCACGGCCACGCTAAATGAAATAAAAAATAACCCGGAATACGTTAACACAGACCATGCATCTCAACTTGAGTCTGAAATCAAAAATCATTCTGACAAAGATAATCAAGATCTTAAAAATTTACTCAAATTCATTCAAGACAATAAAATTAAAGGCGCATTGCGCGAAAAAGACGCATGTGTTTCAACCGCCAGTTGCGTTGTGGCTAATTTTGAAATGGGGAGTAGTGCCATACACCCAGCTGCAGCCGCTGGAATATCACAAGTCGCAGGTAAAGTTGGCAAATTTATTACAGAAAATATTATTTCATACGGATCCAAATTATCAAATAATGAATCCCAAATTGAAATTCTTAATAGCGCCACGTTAACCTTCGATGTATTGAATTCTTTAGAACAAGACATGAAAGATTCTTTAAATAAAACATTAACGGCTGATGAAAAAATCGCATTCGGGGAGTTCTTTAATTCAAAAGACAAGCTAGATAATGCCTTTTTTGGTGAAATGCCTAACGAAATTAATACAACGAAATTTGTTTGGGGAAATAATATAGCTATGAAAAGTAATTACAAAGAATTGTATGCTCAAATGAAACGTAACCCCAAAATAATACAGGCCATAGAAAATTATTTTACCAACATCATTAATACTGACAGCAAATTATCACCTGAAGATAAAAATAATATAAAGCAATTTCAATTTGCATTAAAAACAAGAAATCCTGATGGGAATGGCCTGGCGGACATCATACTCATCCCAAAACATAAGCAAACCTATTGTCTAAAAAAATGGGCCGCATCAAACTTAGGCTAACCCCTATTTTGTAAAACTCGCAACGCATTCTTCTCATTTGCAATTCTCTAACGTACAATTCAATATATGAAAATTATTCTTTTGGATTATGGAACGGGGAATTTACAAAGTGTGAAAAACGCCATTGAACACTTGGGCTTCCCTGTATTACGAACATCATCAAGCCATGATATTCATGATGCTGATCTAGTTATTTTCCCAGGGCAAGGCTCATTTGGACCCGCCATGAAAAAACTCGAAGAAATGAACTGCATTGAACCACTCAAAAGCCATATTCAATCGCGTCAACCATTTATTGGTATCTGCTTAGGATTTCAATTATTATTTGAGCATTCAGAGGAAGCACCAAACCAACTTGGGCTAGGAACTTTTGAAGGCCACTTCAAAAAATTTACAAATTCACAATTCCCGGTACCACATATGGGCTGGAATGCCATTAGTACATCCCATACAGAAAGCGTACTTGATCAATTTAACAATGAACGTTTTTATTTTGTACACTCCTACTATCTCCCCTCAACCAATGCCCCTGGCCATGCCAAAACCAATTATGGTACTAATTTTATTTCTGCTATTGCAAATGAAACTCAGCTAATTACTCAATTTCACCCTGAAAAAAGTGGTGATGTCGGTCTGGCACTTTTGGAAACTTTTTTAAATCAACTCCCATGATCAAAAAAAATAAAATTTCTATTAAAGGGGCTCGTGTCCATAATCTGAAGAATATTTCACTCGAAATTCCAAAAGATCAATTGGTCATTTTTACTGGGTTATCTGGTTCAGGTAAATCATCTTTGGCTTTTGATACCATTTATGCCGAAGGGCAACGACGCTATGTTGAATCCCTATCGGCCTACGCCCGCCAATTTTTAGAACAGCTGGATAAACCCGATGTAGATTCACTTGAAGGGCTTTCCCCCGCCATTTCTATTGATCAAAAAAACGTCTCCAATAATCCCCGGTCAACCGTAGGTACCGTCACTGAAATTCAAGATTATTTACGACTGCTTTTCGCAAATATTGGAACCCTCCACTGCCCCATCACTGGAAACCCCGTTCGCAAACAATCCGCCCAAGAAATCGTAGATGAAATCAAAACATGGGAACAAAATGAACCTCTGCTGATTCTATCGCCATTAATATCCAAACAAAAGGGAGAATTTCATACCCTTTTTGCCGACCTTCAACGTCAAGGATTTGTCAGAGTCCGAGTAGATGGCGAAATAAAACGCTTGGAAGACTGTGGCCGACTTGAAAAATTCAAACAGCACACCATTGAATTGGTGATTGATCGAATTAATAACACACCAACCAACCGATCACGGTTATTTGAAGCCATTGAATTGGCCCTTAAA
>JAYNJH010000036.1:3838-12560 GCA_038109885.1 Candidatus Margulisiibacteriota bacterium
GTTGGTTAAAGTTGAAAGTACAAACAATCAAAAAAACAAGGTATTTTCCGAACATTTCGTATCTGATGACTACCAATTTAATATTACTGAACTAACACCACGATTATTTTCTTTTAACTCACCCATTGGTGCCTGCCCAGATTGTAACGGATTGGGCGAAATTATGTCTTTTGAACCCGAACTATTATTTTCAGACGGGCAAAGTGTCTTCGAAGCCGTGGAACCTTATGTCAATTTTGAAAAAACGAATTATGGCATTCGTTTTTATGCTGATGCCGAAAAAATGGGCATTCAAATAAATATGAATAAAAAAATGAAAAATTTGACCACCGAAGAAAAAAACTTCATTTACTTTGGCCGATATGGGGAAGAAATTGACGTTAATCAAAAAACGAAATCCCGCTTTGGCTGGAAATTTCGACCCCGTGGTTGGGAAGGTATCATTAATTTATTGCGTCGTCGCTACGCCCAAACTGAATCTGATTTAGCCAAAGAGTTCTATCAGAAAAATATGATGTCTAAACCTTGCAAAGGCTGCCATGGACACCGGCTGAATATTGAGGCATTGGCAGTTAAAATTAACAAAACATCCATTGCCGAACTCGGTAATTTATCGATTCGAGATGCCAATCAATTTTTTGAAAATTTAAAATTAACCAACTATGAACAAAACGTAGCTAAAGAACTATTAAAAGAAATCAAATCAAGGCTTAACTTTTTAGATAATGTTGGACTTCACTACCTCACCCTTAATCGTAAAGCCAATACACTTTCCGGCGGTGAACACCAACGCATTCGCTTGGCTACCCAAATTGGATCCGGACTAACAGGTGTTCTTTACGTTTTAGATGAACCCAGCATCGGGCTTCATCAACACGATAATGCACAATTAATCACCACACTTAAACACCTTCGAGACCTTGGGAATACAGTAATTGTTGTTGAACACGACGAAGACACCATTCATGCAGCAGATCACGTGGTAGATATTGGCCCACGCGCTGGAATTTTAGGTGGAGAAATCATTCACAATGGGTCATTAAAAACATTACTTAAAAATAAAAAATCACTGACTGGACAATATTTATCGGGCAAAAAATCGATCACTATTCCAACACAACGACGACAAGGGCACCCCAGTCAAATCATTGAACTAAAAGGGGCCACAAAAAATAACTTAAAAAATGTAAACTTAACCTTACCTTTGGGAACACTGGCCTGCATTACTGGGGTGTCTGGATCGGGCAAAAGCACACTAATCCAAGAAACCTTGTTAAAGGCCATCCTTAAAGAAGCCATGAACCAAAAAACAACGCCAGCCCCCTATGCATCTCTAAAGGGCATTGAACATATTGATAAAGTAATCACCATTGACCAATCAGCGATTGGCCGAACACCCCGCTCAAACCCGGCCACGTACGTTGGAATCTTTTCTCCGATTCGAGATGTTTTTTCTCAATTGCCAGAATCTAAATTAAATGGCTTTAAACCGGGGCGATTTAGCTTTAACGTCAAAGGTGGCCGGTGTGAAACTTGCCAAGGGGCCGGTGTCAATAAAATTGAAATGCACTTCTTAACCGACATTTTTGTAACTTGCACCACCTGTAAAGGCCAACGGTTTAATGACCAAACACTTCGAGTAAAATTTAAAGACCATACCATTAGCGATGTACTAAACCTAACCATTAATCAAGCCACCAAAGTATTCGATAAAATTCCAGCCATTTATAACAAACTCACCGTTCTACAAGACGTGGGGTTAGGTTACATTACCTTGGGGCAATCAGCCACCACACTAAGCGGCGGTGAAGCCCAACGAATTAAATTGGCAAAAGAACTTAGTAAACGTAGCACTGGGAAAACCATTTATTTATTAGATGAACCCACCACCGGATTACACTTTGATGATATTGAGCGGCTTTTAAACGTGCTACAACAACTGGTTGATGCAGGAAATACCGTGGTTGTCATCGAGCATAACCTGGACATTATTAAATCGTCAGATCACATTATCGACTTAGGGCCTGGTGGCGGCCATGAAGGGGGCCGTATCATTGCTACTGGAACCCCAGAAAAAATAGCCAAATCAACCAAATCCTTAACCGGCAAATATTTAAAAAAACTATTAAATTAATTGCGAAAGATCTTGGAAATTATTTAAAATAAATACATGAAATCAATGTCCAAATTTTTAATTATTTTTATTGGCTTATTAAGTATTAATGGAATAAGCGCCACCACCGCAAGTGCAAATATTAGTGCTTCAATAGCACCACCTTTGGTGATTGAAAGCCTTTCCAACGAAACCGTTAATGGGAAAACAACCGTGGTTAAATGGGTTAAAACAATCACTGATCAAACCCAAACCATTCAACGAAAAACCCCCTCAGAAAATGAAACTATTACTGGGCTTAGCCAAACGGAATCATGGTCATTTAAGAACGAACAAAAATCGATTATGGTTACCACAAATAATGACACAGCCACGGTAGTATTAACTCAAAACGAACAAACATCAACAAAAAATATTAAACTAAATAACATCCCACTATTGTATCCTCCCAGCTTTTTTCTTAAACCATTCATTCAATCGGATGAACGTAAATTAGTTACATGGAGCATTAGTAAAGATGATGGCAGTTTCCGGCAAATGATTTTAACCAAATTAAATAAAGAAACGGTTACCATTAATGATAAAACCTACGACTGTTTAAAAGTCGAAATGAAACCCACAGGTTTTGCAGGTATGGCTTGGAAGGCATATTACTGGTTCGAATTACCCTCTGGTAACTTTATTAAATACTTCGGTAAAAAAGGCCCTCCAGGAACTCCTGATTATACCATTGAAAAGATAAATTAAGACAAAACAACGATTAAATTTTAATTATATTCCATTAAAAAAAGCCGCAAAAAAAAAACTGAGTTTTTGTTTAATTTGAACTAAATCCGGGAATAATAAATTATTATGCGGGTTATAAAATGGATCCGGTGGTATTTTTTTTTGCTATGCAATATTAAAAAACCACCAAAGTTAATCGCAAATACACTTGCCAGGGCGCCGAGTCTGGTCACCCCAAAACAATTCCGGCTTTGCTTTGCTATTATGGGAATTATACTATTCAGTTGCCCCGCATTAATGAATACAATCCCAACAAAAAATACCGCCGAAGACACCTTTTTATCATTAAAACTTAGTGATTTTACCAAACATCTAAGCACCAGCAATGCATTGGCATTAAGTCACATAAAAATCACACAAAAACCTTCAAAAGGGGTATTAAAACTGGGTAATAATAATGTTACGACAACTCAATTAATCAACACAGCCAATATTACAAACCTTGGGTTTAAACCGAACCTAAATCTTGTTGGTAAAACAAAGTTTAAATGGCAAGGCTACCAAACCCTGAATGGCACAAATCAAATCTTAACCCCAACCATGGACTTCATTATTACCATTACCCCCATAAATGACATCCATCGATTTTTAGAATCCGAATTCCCAAAAGTGGTCAATGAAGACAAACGTTTCTCATTTTACCCAACGATAATTGAACCAGATTTTAACGTATATCAAATGCATATCAGTCAAAGTGGGACCTTGTTTACAACCACCCTTATTGATGAAAACTTAGCCACCCTAAATCAGTTGTCGGGAAATTTAAAAATACAGGTACCAACATTAAATCAAAATGCCATTTATCAAATTCAATATGATGGAAGTTCAACATTACAACTATTAAAAGGAAGCCAAGCCCTACACACATTCACGGCATCCAAGAACACCTATGAACTTACCCTTCAACAACATACCCCAACCCAAAACTCACCCTATAAATTCAAGTGCGAAAACTGTTCTCCCACACTATCAGCAATTCCCGTCACCCAAAACATCCTATTTGATTTTGGGATACTTAATCAACCCAGTTGGCTAAATATAAATAAACTGACTGGAGAAGTATTCGGGACACCAAATCAGTCCCATATCGGAGTAAACGACAATATTGCATTCACCGCTGCCGCTAACGGACAAACGGTTGCATCCTCATTTTTTACGATCAATGTCATCAATACCAATGACCGACCAATAACCACCATGATTCCAAAACCCGGAAGCCCAAATATCGTTATCAACGAAGGCGGAAGTATTACCATTACCTTAAACGCCACAGATGAAGATAAAGACAATTTACGCTTTTTAATCCTTGACAGTGCACTCCCCAAGTTTGGATCAACCATCATCAATGGGAATCAACTAACGTATCGACATAGCGGAAAAGAATCAACACAAGATGTATTTAAATACTATGCAAAAGATAAAATATTAACTAGTTTACCAAGCACAATTTCAATTACAATATCACCCATTAACGACAAACCCATTTTAGACCCCATTTTTGCCATTGGGAAATACAATGAACCCTTAATAATTACCCTAAATGCCCGAGATGATGATCTACCCAGCGGCCAATCACTAACCTATCAAATTCTAAACACTGTTCCAGGCGCACATATTATTAATAATACGTTACGCTATCTTCTACCCACACCTAACATTACATCCATTCCAGAAAAAGTCACCATCAACGTCACTGCCACCGACCCATCCAACGCAAAAAGCGACCCCACAGTTGTTACGATATTCCTGTATCAACATACCATTGATCCCAATAGAGAACTCAAAATTCCGGATATGGTTAAGTCCATCAGTCAAACCACCAGCACGGGAAGTGCCCACACCATTTTAGATGTTTCAAATTTTATTGGAAATACAGATAAAGTAAATCAACGCTACTCAATTGAATATAAATTATCGACCAATAACTACTTTGAAATAAATCAAAACAATGGAAAAATACATCTAAAGAATAATAATTTTCCCACCCATTTACCCACATTAAATGTCACTGTTTTCGCAAAAATAACATTACCTAAAAAAATCGTCGGCGTATTTAGTCAACTTAAATTTAAAATTAAAAAAAGCTTTGACCCCAACATAACTACAAATATAAATGATGCTGAAAATGCCACCGAATTTTTAATCCACAATCAAACCAATTCCACACTAAATGAAAAGTTTTTTGGCGCAACTAAGAGCGCTGAATTAATTGGAAGTGGGAATACAACTCTGGACCATAACAATGCCATCTTTGAAAAATTATTTTCAGAAAATGGGAAGATCTTTAATAAAAATAATCTAGAAACAAAATTGGCTTCGTTTGGAGATGATGAAGGGAGTTCATCTGAGTTTTACATGATCGGGAAATTATTTAAAAGTGATCACTGCACCTTTGGAAATAATGGAACCGCCATTGCCAATGTTAGTGAAGGAACCAATGAGTTTGATCGGTGGATTTTTGGTGGAAATGAAAATGGAAACGGGCAAGCGAATGTATCCAAAAATGCAAAAATTACCGCCAACGAATTAATCTGTGGTCAAAAAGGGCTGTGCAATTTCACTCAACTGGGCGGCGAGAGTACTATTGAAACCATGACCCTTGGACAAGACCCTGGATCAAGTGGCACTTTAAATATTTCCAATCAGGCCACATTGAATATTAAAACCATGATCTGTGGTAATAAAGGCCGATGCGCCATCAAGCAATCCGGCGGAAACTTAATTACAACGAAACTATCAACGATCTCATCTCAAAATATAACCATTGAATTAACCTCTGGAAATGCCACCATTAATGAAATCGAACTTTCCAATTGTAACCAATTCAAATTGATGGGTTCAAAACTTTTAACCCAATACGTAAAATGCAATCAAGGGACATTTGAAAATAACGGGGGATCGATTCAAATCGGAAAATCAGCCACAAAAAAACAAATAAAATCAATGTTCGATCATAACATCATAAACTTAGCACAACCATTTGCTACCACCTTAAACACAATGAAAGTTGAAGGGGATTTCACCCAAAAAAACAGCTCCCCCATATCAACCTTATTAATGAATATTAATAGTCAAAATGACTACAGTAAACTCGAGGTCACTGGTACAGCAACATTAGATGGAAAACTAACTGTCACAAAAAATGATGGCCTGTCCTTTCAATTAAATCAATCATTTCAATTAATTAAGGCCCCCAAAATTCATGGGTCTTTCAAAACCATCTCATTACCTACACTAAGTAAAGACCTAGCATGGGATACCTCTGATCTATATTCAACCGGAACAATTAAGGTTAGTCATGCCAGCCAAATTCAAGTGGACCCGGTAACGCTCTATATTTACCCCAACCCCGTGATCAACCGAACCGCCATTGTAAGTTATTCGCTGACACAATCCACCGATGTAACCCTACAAGTATTTGATATTTTCGGTCACAAGATTTACCAAAATGAATATACCCGTGGCGAAAATGGTGGTCGAATTAATAGCAATAAAGTTAATCTACCTGAAACCATATTAAATCAACTATCTATCGGTGTTTACTTCATTATTATCCACAACAACTATCAAACATTAGGTAAAGGAAAGTTTGCAATTCGGTAATCAAAAAGTAACACGAAAACCCCATCGATATCATTTTGTTTAGATTAAATAAAATTGGGGAATATATGGTAACAAGAAAAATAATACAACTTAAATCAATTTTTTTATTTTTTTTACATAAGGGATTTAGACAAGTATGTTAAGACAAATAAAATCAAAAATTTTAATAAAAAATATCGCATTATTTAAACAATGGAGAAAATTGAACCCACCACTATTTCAAAAAAAGGGATCCCCATTGTTTTTCAAAAACCATTTCCTACTCAAACCATTTGTTTTAATATTTTTATGTCTAAATTTTTTGATGATCACAACCCCCATTTATGCAACACCCACCATAACCAGTAGCTCCAGTTTTTCTATCACAGAAAACACAATAATTGTTGCAACACTAACAGCAGATACAACTGTGAGTTGGTCATTAACCGGTGGTGAAGATCAAGCAAAATTTAATATTAATTCAAGTAGTGGTAGTTTAAGTTTTAAAAATGCACCCGATTATGAAGCACCCCAAGACACTGATAATAACAATGACTACATCGTTGACGTCACGGCTACCGATTCAAGTAATTCATCACTTTCCTCAACACAAACCATTACCGTTACCATTACAGATACTAATGTACCAACCGTCAGTAACGTAAATACAAGTAGCGATGAAAATAATGCATTAGCAATTACATTAAACGGGAGTGATGCAGATGGAAATAGTCTGACATACAGTGTTGTCACACCCCCATCAAATGGTACGGTATCGATATCAGGGGAAGTAGCAACCTATACACCAAATTCAAATTATGTAGGCTCAGATAGTTTTACATACAAAGCAAATAATGGAATCGCAGATAGCGCTACAAATGCAACGGTAAATATAACCATTATTGAAGCCGACTTTGATAATGACGGTATTACTGATAATACCGACACCGACGATGATGGGGATGGGGTTTCTGATCTATATGATTTAGAGCCTTTTAATGCCTCAGTGAACAGACCTGCAACACATTCGGTTTTTAGCTGGAGCGATGGCTCTTACTCAATTTCAACAGACACGCAATTAGACTGGTCATCTCGAGTGGATACAAGCAAAAGTAAGGGCGATCTAATCAACTTATTTATTGGTTCAGGAGTTACATCATTAAGTACAAATGCATTTAGCACTGGGTTTAATAATACCCAATTAAGAAAATTAATTATAACAAACGGAATTTCATCAATACCAAGCTTTGGGTTTTATTATTGGGAGCAATTGGATACCATCATAATACCACCAACCGTCACTACCATTGCCTCAGAGGCCTTTAGTCAAACTAGACGCTTGAAATACATCATCATGCCAGATGGAATTAGTTTTGAGAACTGGGCATTTGCATATTCACAAGCAAATCATACTGGCGAAGAAATGATGTATGTATTTAAGAAAAATGAAGGGAAGTTTTATGAGGCAGATATTGATCAGTTAATTCATAAAGAGAGTATTAATAGCTATTCATATACCACCACCGAAGTTTCATTGACCGATATTGTCACAAGAACGGGTGTAACAATGGAAGAGCTTGCAAGAGCTGGGTATGGTGATAATGATAATGATGGTATTTTTGATAGTATTGACACCGATGATGATAATGATGGAGTTTCTGATAATGTAGATGCATTCCCTTATGACGCAAACGAAACACTAGATACCGACGGTGATGGCATTGGAAATAATGCAGACACCGATGATGATGGCGATAAGTATTCAGATGCAATTGAAACATTCGCTGGAACATCCCCCATCGATGCATCAAATTTTCCAAAGCTGGATTTATCAGATCGTATTGATGTCCAAATTAGCGAAGCAAGTGGGCTTGATTCAATTGAGTCAAACCTAACACTTTGGTTGGATGCAAAAAATATCGATTTATCTAATAACTCATCGTTATCTAATGGCGATGCACTCAACCAATGGGTGGATCTAAGTGGAAATGGCAATAATGCAACACAAACGGTATCAGGGAACCAACCAACATATCAATCAACTGAAAATGAAGTGTACTTTAATGACGACTTTATGAATATTGCAAATGCCCCCATACCAGTTGGCGCAACAGAAAATTATACGATAATCGCCGTCTCACGATTAACTGAAGATAATAATTCTAGAGATCATGATGGCGTGATTTCATCAGGAAAAAACACACTATTTAGTAGGGAAATAACATATGCAAAAAATTATTT
>JAYNJH010000036.1:12570-15827 GCA_038109885.1 Candidatus Margulisiibacteriota bacterium
TTCAGATACCGTTGAAGCGACCATTGGTCAGGATAATATTATAATTAGTAGTTATGAAGGAAGTATCCCTCACCAAAAGTTATTCGTTAACGGATCCCTAGTGGATGAAAGCACCCTTTCTGAACTTGATGATGGGGATGCCGGATCAGAACAACGGTTAGGAATAACATCATTTGATGAAGCACTCCGAGGCTCGATTAAAGAGGTTCTAGTGTTTAATAAAGCACTTTCTGATCAGGAGCGTATGATAGTTACGCATTATTTATCAGTAAAATGGGGATTAGAAAATATTATTGATGCAGATGGTGACGGCGTATTAAGTGAGCCTTCCCTTGATATCAGTGGCGCACCATTGCTAAGTCAGACAACATTTAATTCAACAGGTGCGGATCAAAAGTATACTATATCAAGTGACACAGCATTCTTAAAAGTCGAATTATGGGGTGCCGGTGGTGGTCAAACCAATGATATGGGATATGCGCCAGGTGGTGCCGGTGGATACACAGAAAGTATCATCATTGTTCCAACTGGAAACAATTCATTAACCATTGTCGTTGGTAAAGGTGGACTAAGAGGTCCAAATATTCCAGAAGATAGTTATGGCGGCGGTGGTGGTAGTGGATCAAATGATAGAAGTGGTGCACAAGGTGGTGGCCGTTCTGCAATTGTACTCGCTGGTGCGGACATCTTAACCGCTGGCGGTGGCGGGGGTGGCGGCTGGGGCGGCTCATGGCGTAAAGGTGGGCCGGGTGGTGGCCTAGTGGGTATTAAAGGTCAACATGAAGTTGCTGGTTTAGGTGGTACCCAAATAGCTGGTGGAGAAAATAATACCGGACAACACAGCCAAGGTGAATATGGGGGCATTGGTAATCAGTGGCAAGGTGGTAAAGGCGCCAATTGGGGTGCTGGGGGCGGCGGTGGCGGCTATTATGGCGGCGGCGGCGGAAGCGCAAATGATAATGAGAAAGGTGCTGGCGGCGGCGGATCAGGGTTCGTTGGTCGAAATGGCACTGTTGTTTTAACAGGCAATAATTATGGGTCTACAACTCAATTAATGGATCCAGAAGGCAGATTAGATAAAGTATCTGGGGTGGTTTACTTTAATTCAAGAACATTAATGGGAAGCTTATCGACATTATTACCAGTAATTACAAATGGAAATGCAGGTCAAGGGTATGGTGATTCAGGAATTGTAAGAATTACGGCTTACGGCGGATCTAAATATGAAAAGGATCTATTCCCATTGGATGCAACCGAATCATTGGATTCAGATAATGATGGCATTGGAAATAATGCAGACACCGATGATGATGGTGATGGCGTTAATGATGATGTGGATGCATTTCCTTATGACGCATCCGAAACGCTAGATACCGACGGTGATGGCATTGGAAATAATGCGGACACCGATGATGATAATGATGGGGTTAATGATGATGTAGATGCATTTCCTTTGGATGACGCCGAAACGCTAGATACCGATAATGATGGCATTGGAAATAATGCGGACACCGATGATGATGGTGATGGGATTTCCGATGCCTATGAAATAGCATTGGGAAAAAACCCAATGGTTGCAGATGCAACCGTTTATACTACAAAAACATTCGCTTATACGGGGGATATTCAAGAGTTTATTGTTCCAAACGGAACAACAGAAGTTGAAATCGACGCCTATGGGGCAGAAGCATCGAGTGGTTGGAACTCCATCGGTGGAAAAGGGGGCTATGTTCAAGCAATTTTAGACGTAACCGCTGGTGAGAAATTATATATTTATATTGGTGGCAGCTCTGGCTTTAATGGCGGTGGCGCTGGTGGAAATTATAATGCTAAATCCGGTGCTGGCGCTACCGATATTCGTCAAAATGGTAACACACTTCAAAATAGAGTCATCGTTGCAGGCGGTGGTGGTGGTGTTGGTGAGCAACTGGATGCTGACGCTGGTGGAGATGGTGGAAATGGTGGCGGACTTGTTGCAGATGCCGGGGGAAGCGGTAAAAATCAAGGTGGTAATGGTGGTGCTGGGGCAACACAAAGCACAGGGCATAGCTTAGGAATTGGTGGTAATGGAACCTATTCAAATCAATATTATGCATCTGGCGGCGGCGGCGGCGGTTACTATGGTGGCTATGCTGGTTACAACAAACACTATAAAGCAGGTGGTGGCGGTGGCGGCGGCTCTTCCTATGCATTTCCAACAGATATAAATGTAATCCATAAGAAAGGTGCTAATACTGGTAATGGAAGTTTAACAATTAAATATAAACGACTGGATTTACCCTACATTACAAGTCATAGTCACTTATTTGTCACTGAAAATACAACAATCATCGATACATTAACATCAGTTAAAACTGTGACTTGGTCGTTAACCGGAGGAACTGATCAAAACTCATTAAATATTAATCAAAACTCCGGCGAATTAAGTTTTGTGAATGCCCCCAACTACGAATTACCACAAGACGCTGACAATAATAATCAGTATGTCATTGAAGTAAAGGCTACCGATACAAGTGATTCATCACTTATATCAACTCAATCCATTACCATTACCGTAACAAATGACCCCACTGACCCTCATTTGGTTCGTGATAGCAACGGTGTAACCATTCAATTATTCAATGGAAACAGTACCAATGTTGGCCAACAATTAATGGTCGATGGCGAAAGCCCAAGCGCACTTTACACCATTGCCAATAATCACTATTTAGATACCATTAAAAATGGTATCGGCTCATCCCATTCAGATGCTGACTTTGTCAGTATCAACACCACACTCGTTACCACCATGAACGAACTCTTTAAAAATAACCTCGACTTTAATGGGGATATATCCCATTACGATGTCAGCAATGTCACTACCATGGAAGGTCTGTTTTATGGCGAATCAGGCAATCATAACTTTAATCAAAATATTGGCAATTGGAATGTTAACAACGTCACAAACATGAAAAATGCGTTCAATGGCGCCACCGTATTTAATCAAAACATTGGCAGTTGGGATGTTAGTAATGTCATCAACATGGATCACATGTTTAATAATGCATCTTCCTTTGCTCAAAATCTATCCGCTTGGGATGTATCCAATGTTGGTTTACAACCCGCCAACTTTAACACCGGGGCCACCCACTTTACTAGCAATCTACCCATTTGGGGTACAACTGGCACAGCACCCATCATCACCATCGATACCGAAAATGGAAACAACTTTATCTTGTCATCCACCGATCCCACTATCAGTATTGGTGATGGCTATA
>JAYNJH010000037.1:0-880 GCA_038109885.1 Candidatus Margulisiibacteriota bacterium
ATATTATATGGTGAATTTCTGTTTCTTTTTAATCTAGGTAGGGGAGATTCAGCATCTCCCACCACTAACATTAACTATTTTTCACTCAACTCAGCTAATATGGCTTCACTTAATTGAATGTCACTTGATGACTTAATTGCTTCCAATAATTCCTTATTGGACTTAATTAATTTAATTAAATCATCCATATTATTGGTCTCTTTACTTAGCTTGAATACTTTGACATAATTGGCAACCAATTGTGTACTGACACGCTTAATGCCATCCATTTCATATGTATTTATGGATACTCGACCATTGGTTGCAACACTATCCCCTTTTTTTAATTGCTCTAGCTCTTTTAATGGCTTATTTCGCCAAAAAGCTACTGGAATAAAGTCACTAAATTCCTGCTTCTTTTTTAATGAATAATAATTTATGGCAACAATAAATGAATACTTTATTCGCTCTCCATAATTATCTATTTTCACATCATCTACTGCTCGACCTATTAAATAACATTCGTTTAAATCATTCATGATTTATCCCCCCTAATTAAGATAACTTAATTATGGGCTCACACCACATTTATGTCAAGTATTTATTTTTTATTTTTCTAACGTAAAAAAACTATTCTTGGTTGATTCTTCACTCGAACTAAGGCCATCAGTTTTGACTTTAAGGGCATTACTTGAATAATATTGGCTGGCTCAACGTCCAAGTCTAATTGATTAATGCTGGGTTGTTTTGGTGCCAATAACTGTGACATATTTAATGTACTTGCCTGTGATGCGGATGCCAATTCCAATGAAATTAATGTCTGATCTTTATGTGAAAAATGCAATACCCCATTTTTAGAAACAATTGAACGATAATTTTGGTTAAATGGGCGCTCCCAAAC
>JAYNJH010000037.1:890-15763 GCA_038109885.1 Candidatus Margulisiibacteriota bacterium
ACCTTGCTGTGTTTTAAACTGATTAATTATCAAATTATTACTAATTCCTATTAATTTAAATTGATGAATATCTGACATAATTCGCTGATCTTCTTGTGTATAGGTTTCAACATTAATTACTGACTGAATAACATCTGTTCCATTTATCATGGTGATTAATAATTTCCCCTGATTCATGGCCATATCAATCAGTTGGCCAGTTAATTCGGAAGAAATCGCATTCAATGGAACCTGCTGAGTTATTTCACCATTATTTAAATCAATAAATAGTAATGTATTATTATTTTCATTCGCAATAATTAATTGCTCTAAATTGGCGACATACTGGATATCATTTAAAGGAATATTGATTTTCCAAATGGTTTGATCTAAAGAAATTAACTTTAGTTCATCGTCATTTATTACAATAAAATGATCATTTAATGCAAATGCCGCTAACGCACGTTTGCGATCTTCTAATTCTGAAATTGGCTGCAAATCAAGATTATATTTCTTAAATTTAAGGAATGGATTAAGCTGAATGGCATAGAATCCATCGCCAGTTAATTGAAGCTGTGGGTGATTTAAATCCAATTTAATTGTTTTAACTTCATCTTCATAAGCATTAATGTAGTAAAGGATTTGGTTAGATAAGATATACTGCCCATTTTCATTATTATATAATTTTGCATTTTTAAAATCGTTATCTTGATAAATTTCAAGCTCATTCATTACATCAGTGGTTTCAGTAATACTGAAACTACTATCATAAAATCGGCGGCGTGATAAATTTTGTTGATCTTTAACCCACTGATCTTCCTTAGATATTGCAATATTTACGATTGGTTTTTCATCGCCATACCAAAAGCTGGTATATAATTGATTAAAATCATCCTTCACTCGTAACAACGTGGCGGCATTATCCATTGTAATATTTAATACAATGGCCAAGGTATCGTCCGTAACTAAACAAATATCTCCCGCAAATTGTTGTTGTTCTTTTAAATCCTCATCTAAGTATGTTTTTCGGTAAATTGAACGAATGCCTTCGGTAATATTTTTCTTCTTCGATTGAAATAAAGTTAATTCTTCCATCTTAATTAATTGCCAACCATCATAAACAGATTGTATACGGCGCTGTACTAATCCATTGGCCGTGATAGTTTCGTTAAAGCGATAGGCAATGATGTTAATTGTGGCCGGTAAACTTGTATGACGTAAAAGAAACCGGTCACGATACTTTTCGGTTGGTACTCGCTGCCAGAGCTCTTCATCAATGGTTAAGTTTAAATGAAATGCATCATCTCTTATTTCAAGACCATAACTAACTGAATAAATAGATGCAATTAAAATAAATAAAATCTTCCACATTTATACGTTATTCTGGCAAGCTGACGAATTTATGTCAATTTTTCATTAAATTGGTATTGCAATAATTATTCGCGGCGTATAATATCATATTTAACGCGGAGGCGTAGTTCAGTTGGTTTAGAACGCCGGCCTGTCACGCCGGAGGTCGAGGGTTCGAGTCCCTTCGTCTCCGCCATTTGCTAAAAAAAGACGATCTAATTCAACATTTCAGAATACGTTGACTATATCTAATTTAATATGGTTTATCGTAGATTTTTTCTTGCTATTTTCGGCTGAAAATTGTTGTTTTAATACCATAATAAAGTTTTAAAATTAAGACCGAAACTTTAAATCCGTCTTTAATTGATTAATTAAAAGAGTAAGTAAACCCAACCATCAGTAAAAAAAGACCATTATTATTTTTCAATTTTTTTGAAGACACTGAATGATCATTTGAATCAACGTCATATTTATTTTTATTAAATGAACCAACAATCTTTTCCTGATAACCAATTCTTGATTTAACATAACCACTTAAATTAGAGATGAAAAAAATTGATATATGACTACCCAATTCAACAAATAAGCTACCAAATAACGATTCTACATCTACATCATAAAACGTATCGGCATCCATCTAAAAAACAAAAAACATTATTATCTGTATAATTTGCATTCAGAAACATCAGCCCTGCACCAATTCCCGAATATAAACGAATTGGTCCTAAAAAATGATCCAAATTTATATAGTTACGACGAATTATATTTAACGTTGTTAAATACCTATACTGATCATCATAAAATTCCTTGTCAGGATATGCTGATTCGATCACTGATATAGTTCGGTTTTCACCAAAATCATTCGCTTCATAATAATAAAACTCAATCATTAACGAATGAGATGGTTTATCGTTTAAAAGATGCGGCATTTCATAACCAAAGGAAAATGTATTTCTAAATAAAGATCCAAAAACAATGCCTCTAGAATAACCATCTCTACCCGATGAATAATCATATGGATTAAATGAAATTGAAAATACAGTCTTCGTGTCACTAATTTGAGGCGACTGATCTATTGAATGACCAAAATTTGAAATGATAATTAATAATAATATAATCTTCATACAACTCGCCTTTAATAAATTAAAAATTAATACATAAAATTTAAGATATATTTTATTTAAATTAAAATTTATTGAAGCACATTATTTTTTTATTTTAAAATTTGTATTTTTTGATAAGAATGTTACTTTGTTAATTACATAAAATAGTGTCTAATGATTAGAAAATAATATATTAACATTGAAGTTCATTGTCTTGTATTACATGATTTGGATTTTAATAACTGCAATTAATCCAGAAATTAACATTTCCACGCCAATTACCGCTATGATTAAGCCCATTAAACGAGTAATAATTGTAAGGCCGCCCTGACCAATTACTCGAATTAAACGCTCACCCAAAATGAAGCAAATATAAGTTAGTACACATAAAGTAAAAAATGTTACCAATGTTAATAGAATCTTATTAATATCCCCTGATACTGCATAATTCATCGCTGTGGCAATGGTCCCTGGCCCAGCCAACATTGGCACCGCTAAAGGTGAAACGGCAATGCTCATATCAACTTTTCCTGATCCCTGATGCATTGACGAACTATTACCATGCAGCATGTGATAACCAATGATGAATAAAAGAATGCCCCCGGCAATACGCAATGCTTCAATCGTAATTCCAAATAATTGAAAAATTACATTCCCCAAAACTGAAAAAACAACAATGATACAAAACGTAATGAATAATGATTTAAATGCAATTCGACGCTTGTCTTTCGATGGGATATCACCCGTTAGACCAACAAATGCCGCTGTGTTTGCAATGGGATTCATTATTGCAAAGAAGCCCATAAAACATGTTAAGAAATGTGCAATTAAATCTTTCACTGTAATCTTATCGGTCAGAATAAATTCGAACTTAATTAAACTAATCTATAAAAATTATATATCATTTAACTTCATGTCATTTAAAACACTGGCTAATGATGGGTAACCAATGGATTCATTAAAATCAGATGGGTTATGTGTTTCATAATTAAACTGAGGATTATTTAAACAATGCCGACCCCAAGAATCGATTCGACGCTTAAAAAGCATGGTCAATACTCTAAAAAACCAACCCGGCAAATTAATTCGAAACCAAGGGGCCTGATTAACAACGTTTGCCATTTCAAAAAATGCGTCATTAAATGAAATTTCATGATTACCCATGACAATATCCGCTGGAACATTCTGATTTTCCATGCAAATGGTTACCATTTTTGCGATATCCGCGCCATGTAAAAAATGAAATGACCCCGGAACTTTAAACCAACGCGCCCATCGGATTGTTTTTTTAATGTCCAGTAAACCCTGAGATATGTGAGAATAAGGGTGATGATCAGAGCCGCCCAGAACCACCGTAGGAAATAATGTAATGACTTTTTGGCTTAAATCACTGTTTTTTAAGGCGATATAACCATGGTATTTTGACTTTACGTAAGGCGTTCCTTCTGTCTTTGCGGCATCTGATAATTGATTCTTTTGAGTTAGTATACTTGCCGTTGAAAAATAAATGATCTTTTTAATACGCTTTGAATCTAAATAAGATAACATCTCCAAAGTTCTGGTTTTATTAACTCTTAAATTGTGATCTAAATTGTACCCCCAAACTGTCGCAATATGAATTAAATAGTCCGTTGCATTTAATTCCTTCTTAAACTTACCAATATCATCCATATCGCCTTGATGTATTATTACATTTTTCCACTCCGTAAAATTTTGTTTGAATCGTTTCGGGCTTCGCACAAGAAGATGGTAATTCGCATCTGGGAATTTAACTTTTAACGCCTCTAAAACATAATGACCAATACAGCCTGTCGCACCTGTAATAAAAATATTGGTTTGCATATGACTTAGTTTAAACCCAATGAATATTTCATGCTAGATTAAATGCGCAATCATATTCGGCCGCTTTTGACTTTACATCAAAACTTTCCAAAACTTTTGGCATTTTTAATCGCATTTCATCTTGTAATTTAGGATCTAAAATTATTGATTCAAGTCCGGCAGCTATTTCCAAGGGTTCCGCTGGGTTCACATAAACCACCGCATTTTTACCTACCTCTGGCAGCGCCGTGGTATTTGAAATCACCGATGGGGTATCAACCGACATTGCTTCTAAAATTGGTAACCCAAATCCCTCTGCATATGACGGAAATAATAACGCTGTGGCTTTTTTGTATAAATTTGCCAACTGAGTTGATTTGATAAACGATAACTTTTTTATTTTTTTCCGATGCTTTAACAATATCCATAACACTTTAGGGGGTAAGAAAAGAGGGGCGTGGCCTGTACAGGCCACCATGACATAATCTGGATGCCTTTTGCTAAACTCAATGAACCCTTCTAACGCACCAATAAAATTCTTTCGCTTTTCAAAGTTTCCCATATATAAAATAAACGGTTCTTTAATGCTTAACTCTTTAAATAAATCTAGATTAAGCGTTGCATCTCTTGAAATGGATGAATTGAAGCCGTTATATATCACTTGAATCTTCGAACTTGGTAACTCTTGCTGAATGGCTTGCTTGGTATATTGACTTATCGCAATGATTAACTTGGCTTTTTTTAATTTATTTATTAACGGGGCTAATGTTTGACGATACTTTTCTTTATTTGTTAATAAATACTGATTGAATAAATCATGAACTGTAACAGAATAGGGGAAATTAAATTGATCTGGAATATTGTACTGTGCCATAAAATGAATTTGTTTGACCCGATGTTGGTTTAAAAATTCAATTAAGAATTCACTGTATTTTTGTTTGGCTACTGGCGGTGAAAATTCCAATACCTGAATACCATATGACTCAATTTCACCCCGCCCTCTTTCAATCAATAAACCATACTTTTGTTTGTTTGGTATATGCTCAATAATATTCCGAATCACAGTTCCAATCCCTCGAAACTTAGATGCATCTTGAAGTGACCTACAATCGATTACAAACATAATTTATTCTCATTAGACCTCAACAACTAATCCCCAACGTCAGATTTGAATGCTTCAATGGCCAAAATGAATTGCTGAATGTTTTCTGTCGTTGCTAATGCCTGTTTTGAAAATTCAACGTTTCCATCTTTTTGAATTAATAGAATAAATGGCGTCGCCTTGTCTGTCAGAGAATCTGATCCCTGAATGTGATTTAAAATTTCTGATTTTTTACCACCAAAATAGGGCATGTAATTTGAATGCCACTGTTCAGGTACAGATCGCTTCATTCCACCAATAATAAATCCATCTACAAACGGCGGAACCCCACCAATTACAGGCACTTGCAACCATTTTAAATTAGATGTCGGCGTTAGATTTAACTTTTTTACCCATTGTGTCATTGGATCTGCTGACGCCATATCAAACCCTAAAATCAACAGTTGCTTCTGATTTTTATAGGGTAACGAAATCGACTTTCCCGCTAAGGTTTTCCCCGTAAATTCAGGAAACCCACCCCCCCAGATTACCGTTGTTAGGATTAATAAAAAGATAGAAAATTTCATTAAAAGTTATTTTCGCTTTTCAAGAATGGCCTTCACTGATTGGGCCATATCTAAAAATGATTGTTTTAACGGCCGAGGTGTCCAATTAAATAACTGGATAGTTTCAGAATTATCACACGTAACATTTTGACCAATTAAAGGTAATAGCCCCTTAATTTCAGCATCAAATAATGCCAAAATCTTCAATATGAATGTGGGAACCTTATTGGTGGGGACTTTGTAGCCCCCTTCCTTTAAAATCATTGCAAATTCCATAAACTCAGTTGGCTCACGGTGGGAACTAATAATTCGTTTATTTTTTGCGTCTGGCATGATCATTGCCTTTAAATGATGCTCGGCCACGTCTCGAACATCAACCATTGGAATCCTTAAGTTTGGAATTCCTGGCATTTCTCCTGTAAATAATTTTTTGCAAATACTTAATGACTCAGACTCAATGTCTTCATTTAAAGTGGGCCCCATGACTCCTCCCGGGTTTACTACGGTTAACTCCATTGGGGTTGCATCGGTTTGATTATTTATAAAGTCCCAAGCAGCCTGCTCAGCAACTGTTTTACTTTTTTGATACGTATTTATATAGCCATTGATATCTGTCCATGTTGCTGGGGTTACTATTCCTTCGCGTAGATGCGCAAAAATAGCCGCAATCGATGATGTTAAAACAACTCGCTTCACCCCTGCTTTTTTAGCTGAAATTAAAGCCCGAAGTGTTCCCATTTTTGCCGGTTCAATTAATTCATTTTCATTTTTTGGCTCTTTTAAATAAAATGGCGAAGCAATATGCATAACATACGTACAACCCGCCATTGCATCATCCCAACCATCATCTTTTAATAAATCCAACTCACAAAACTCCAATGAGTTGGTTGTATCTACGACTTTAGACAATGCATTTATTACCTCTTGCTGACGATTCATTGTACGTAATGAACCACGAACGAAATACCCTGCATTAATTAATTCAACCGCACAAAACTGGGCAATCCAACCGGAAATTCCAGTGACTAAAACAATCTCTTTATTATTACTCATAAGGCTATTATAACTAAATTTATTGGCATTTGTTTTCCTAATTTACCCCTTGCTCTATAAATGGTCGGGGTAGCACTCCTTTTTCAACTCTTTTCAATTGCTTCTTCTGGCTCTGCCAGCGCAATTTCAATCCTTGAAAACAGGTCGAACTTCTTACCTGGCTTTTCCATTTGCTTTCTTAATTTACCCCTTGCTTTATAAATGGTCGGGGTAGCAAGATTCGAACTTGCGGCCCCCTGTTCCCAAAACAGGTGCGCTAACCGGACTGCGCTATACCCCGACATTTGTAAACGTATTATACAAGTACCTATGCCCTACTTCAAGGTTGTCCTTAATTTTTTATTCTGATTATCTGTTTCAAAATAAATTATATTTAATAGACCTTTTACACTAATGTCTTTGAACAAAAATGATCTGCTTTTTACTGCTAAATAATTTTCTTGATGCGCCCGTAGCTCAGCTGAATAGAACCAGAACCCGAATCGCTGAGTGTTTTAACACGTTAGCGTTATGAGGGAGCGTTTTTGGTTGCGCCGAGTTTGCGAGGAGTTTAGCAACCAAATCCCGTTGCGATATCCAACTCGTCAATCACTCATTTAATTGATATAATTTTCTTGATGCGCCCGTAGCTCAGCTGGATAGAGCAACGGACTTCTAATCCGTAGGTCGAACGTTCGAATCGTTCCGGGCGCGCCATAGTTATTTATAATAAATTTGAATGGTAATTATAATTAAATCTAGGCATCACATACCTAGCAAACTCACTTTTTCACCTTAATATGGATGAAACTAAATAATAATTCTATGGCTCTTGGCGGTTTTTCTTATACAATTTGTAATGTATGATTTTCTTGAATGAATTTTCAAATTTTCTAAAGGATTGGCCATCCTTATTGGCCATTAGCATTGCAATGATGATTGGGCATGGACTGAGTCGAACAGTTAAACATTACTATTGTCGACACCGATCTCAATCAACATTGGATTGGTTAAATACAGCAATCTTAACAGGGCTCATGTATGGATGCTATTTACTGTGTCTTATTGCCACTGGTCTAGTGAGTCATTATTTTAATGCCCTTGTAATTATTGGCGCTATTCAGCTGTCTGTCGTGGCATTTCTTACAATACTAACATGGCAACTCACTCGCCAGGGACTATTGAGCTTTATAGTGCTTAGTATTGGCAGTATTTCATGGGGCTTAAATCAGGTTCATTTGCTGGGTCACTTCACTAAAAAGATTAATAATGTGTCGATATCTGTTGGCACCATTAAACTTACACCGTTCAGCTTACTAAAATCAATTGGGTTACTAGCGATTTTGGTTTGGGGTGTTTCAAATACGGTTGATTGGGTCAATCAACAAATTAAAAGAAACCAACGATTAAAATCCAATACCAAATCATTATTATCAAAAACTCTTGAGGTCCTGATTTACTTCATGGGATTTATGATTGGGCTTCGCATTTTAGGTATTGATTTAACGGCACTTACTGTGGTTGGTGGTGCCTTGGGGGTCGGTATTGGGTTTGGGTTGCAAAAAATTACATCGAACTTTATAAGCGGGATTATTTTGCTTTTTGAACGATCCATTGAGGTGGACGATTTGATTGAAATGGATGGTGGCATCTATGGTCTAGTAAAGCATATCAACGCACGATATACCCTTATTGAAATGTTTGATGGAAAAGAAATCATGGTGCCCAATGAAGATTTTATTACACAACGCGTCACAAATTGGACGTACTCCAATGCCAAAGGTCGCATTGAAGTTTCCATCGGCGTATCCTATGGGTGCGATATAAAATTGGCGCAATCACTTATTTTAGAAGCCGCCAAGGCCCACCCAGACTGTATTGATGATCCTGAACCCGTGGTGAACTTAAGGGAATTTGGCGATAGTTCGGTGAATTTTTTACTCTTCTTCTTTGTTGGTGATGTAACAAAAGGTCGCTATGCCATTCAATCTGACGTCATGATGGCCATTTGGGACGCCTTCCAAACCAATGGTATTGAAATTCCATTTCCTCAACGTGATATCCATATAAAGACAAGCCAACCATGACAAAATACTTAAAACGTATGGTAAAAAAAGCCGGATTACCACCAGGAGAAGTGGTTCATATTGGCCCTGAAAAAAGTGATCCCCCAACAGTTACTTTGATTCAATATAATGATCAAAATGCCCATTTTTATCCGATTCATGATGTGAAAGATATTGTATCTTATTCTGACAATCAGTGGGTGAATTGGTTGAATGTTCAAGGGGTTCATGATCCCACATTGATTCGTGATATTGGATCCATTTTTAACCTTCATGGGTTGATCCTTGAAGATGTGGTTAATACCCGTGGCTTGCCCAAATTCGAGGAAGGAGGGCTCGGTTTTTTTATTGTTATTAAAGCCATTTCATTTGATGGGCACACCATTTCATTTGATCATATAGCTATTTGTTTACAAGAAAATGCCATTCTTTCATTTCAAGAATGTACCCAAGATACCTTTAAAGTCATTAAAGATCGCATTCAACAAAAGAAAGGCAAAATTAGTCAAAAAAAAGCCGATTACCTAATGTATGCGTTATTTGATTATGTAATTGATACCTATTTTGACACGTTGCAAAAAATTGATGTTAGAATTTCTGAACTAAATCAAGAAGTAGATGATTTTCCAACCCATGATACATTGAAGCGCATTCAAGCACTTAAAAAACAGATATTGGCACTAAAACGTAATTTCTGGACCACGCGTGACATTGTACTGTTGCTCAAAAAATCCGAATCCCCATTGTTATCAAAAAAAATAGGCAAATATTTGACAGATTTGCATGAACATATTGGCCATATCATTGATATTTCAGAATCATTTAGAGAAGAATTGATTGATTTAAGTGAGCGGCACCTTGCGGTTATTAATTTAAGGTCCAATGATATCACAAAAATGTTAACCATTGTTTCATCCATTTTTTTGCCCCTAACCTTTGTGACTGGGGTTTACGGCATGAACTTTAAATTTATGCCCGAACTGGAACAACCATACGCCTACCCAATCTTATTAATCAGCATGGTGGTGGTGGTAACTTTATTATTTGCCTTCTTTAAACGAAAACGCTGGTTTGAATAATGATTAGGTTGCCTTCATCACATCTGACAATTTAAAAAATCTCTAGCAGTACACCAAGTTATTATTTAAACTAATTCAAATGGATCATGATTTTTGGCATCACTGTTGGGAAAATAATGATATTGGTTTTCATGAAGGGTCCCCAAATCAATTTCTAATTTCTCAGTTTAGTTACTTTAAACATTTGTTTAATGGATATCGTATATTTCTACCCTTGTGTGGCAAAACTTCTGATATTAAATGGCTGTTAGACCAAAACTATTCCGTTGTTGGTGCCGAACTATCACAAATTGCCATCGATGAATTATTTCTAAATTTAAATATTCAACCAACCATTACTCAAATGGACCATTTAATTCACTACCATTCTAAAAATATTGATATTTTTGTCGGTGATATTTTTGATCTTGATGTTCATATTATCGGTCAAATTCATGGGGTTTATGACCGGGCGGCTTTGGTTGCACTGCCACCTAAATTACGATTAAAATATGCCAATCACCTTCAATACTTAACCTCTAATGCACCCCAATTTTTAATTGTGTTTGATTATAATCAAGCACTTATGACAGGTCCTCCATTTTCAATTTCAACGACTGAAATTAATCAACTATATTCAACCCATTATAAAATCCATTTCCAAGAATCAAAAATAGTATCACTTAAAACTATTGATGCCTCGGAAACCGTTTGGTTTTTAACCCCTAAATAAAAAAGCCCCATTTCTGGGGCTTTTAATGATAAATAGTATACCAATTTATAATTAAGACGCTGCTTCTGAAACTAGCTTGTTTTCTTTAATCCATGGCATTAATTGACGTAGTTTTGCACCAACATCTTCTAACTGATGCTCAGCACCCGCTTTACGCCATGACTTTAATTGGACCGCGCCATTTTTACTGTCTTCAATAAACTCTTTTGTAAAATTACCAGATTGAATATTTTCCAAGCACTTCTTCATCGCCGCTTTTGTTTCAGCAGTAATCACTTTTGGACCCGTGTAGTAATCACCAAACTCAGCTGTATTTGAAATGGAATAACGCATGTTGGCCATGCCACCTTCATAAATTAAATCAACAATTAATTTCATTTCGTGCAAGCACTCAAAATACGCCATTTCTGGTGGGTATCCTGCCTCAACCAATGTTTCAAAACCAGCCTGCATTAAGGCGGTTACACCACCACAAAGAACCGCTTGCTCACCAAACAAATCGGTTTCACACTCATCTTTAAATGTGGTTTCAATAATACCTGATCGTCCACCACCAACACCCGATGCCCAAGCCAGTGCCAATGATTTTGCATTACCCGTCGCATCTTTAGCAACCGCTATTAAGCATGGAACCCCCGCCCCTTTTAAGTATTCACTACGCACTGTATGACCAGGCCCTTTTGGCGCTGTCATAAATACATCCAAATCTTCACGTGGCTCAATTAAACCAAAATGCACATTTAAACCATGCGCAAATGCCAGTGCTGCACCAGTTTTTATGTTGGATTCTATTGATTTATATAAGTCACCTTGGTATTCATCCGGTGCTAAAATCATAATAATGTCAGCATTTTTTACCGCTTCAGTTGGTTCAGCAACATTAAAGCCAGCCTGACGTGCACGATCTGCGCTGGATGAACCATCACGTAATCCAATAGTAATGTTTGAACAGCCACTATCTTTTAAGTTCAATGCATGTGCATGACCCTGCGATCCGTATCCAATAATTACAATGTTCTTATTTGTGATTAAATTTAAATCACAATCCTTGTCATAATAAATTGATAAACTCATATTCTTTCTCCTTTTGCATTATTATAGAATGAATTATCATTGCAATAAATTGAATAAAATTTAACAGCATGTTGTTATTTATGCAATAATTGTTGTTGTTATGAATATTAATTTATTAAGTATTTTTATTACGTTGGCTGAAACCTTGCATTTTCGAAAAACAAGCGATCACCATCATATCACTGTTTCAACTTTAACTCGTATGATTCAACGGTTAGAAAAAGAACTAAAAGTTGTATTATTTGAGCGTAATAATCGCTATGTCGTCCTAACTAAGCAGGGGCAAGTATTTTATAATTTTGCAAAAAAAAGTGTGGGGCAATATGAACATTTATTGCAAGATATTCATCCTGAATCATCGGATCAGTTGCGTGGAAATATTACCATTCATTCAACTGTAACAGCAGCATATTATATTTTGCCACCCATCATCAAAGAGTTTCGTAAGCAATATCCGTGGGTAATGACATATCTAGAGACCGGTCACGTAAAGCAAGGATACGAGCGCCTATTAAATCATGAGGTTGATTTCTCGATTGGAATTATGTCTCAAAAAAAGATAAAGCAGTGCTTATGTAAAAAAATATTGGAAACTCCATTGATATTTATTGCACCCAAACAGGTTGAATTGAAAACACCTTTGGATTTACCCATGATTTTGCCAAAAGAGGGTGAGTTGTCATTAATTATTCAGCGATATTTGAAGTCACATGGATTGAATGTAGGTGTTCATAGTTATGTTGATGGTCATGAAGCTATTTTAGCCATGGTATCTGCTGGATTAGGATCAGCAATTCTGCCAAAAATTGTTGTTGAAAATAGCCATTTAAGTGAAACCGTTGTATCGGTTAAGTCCTTATCAGAATTACCCAATTTAGATGTTGGCTTATTTACCAAAAAGAACATGACATTATCGCCAGTTAAGCAAGTATTTTGGGATTTTGTATATTCTAATTCATTTTAATTGATTATTTTTTGCAAACTGCGCCATTAAAATGAGATAATTTTGTTTTTTATTAAAAACTAATCTTATGAGCTCAGTCCTAAAACAGGGTATAAGGCCGTTTATTTATAGCAAAACCATTAGGTGTTTTCCAAATCATTGGTGCGCCCGGAACGATTCGAACGTTCGACCTACGGATTAGAAGTCCGTTGTGTTGGGTGGTTTAAGCTAAATTTTATTAGTAAAACAGCATATTTATCTTTGTTGATTTAAGTTCGTAATAGTTTTTTTTAGATTTTGGGTAGAAAAGAGTAAAAAATTTAGCCGAGGTTATTAGATGTTACTTTATCTGGTTTTGACATGGGTGTTTTAATGCTATCAATCGTTGATACCGTATATCCAGGAGAACTGCCAGATTCAATTACTGTTACAAATGTTTCTCTATCTAAAGTATTCCCTGTTGAGCTTCATTATAACAAAACTTAATCCAGCAGAAGACAGGTTTAAATTTCAACAAAAGATTTTGAGTGCGCCTGAATGAATTTGTACTGTTGCAGGTGTATGTCCGACATACTCAGCATCACAATGAATTCGATGTCGACCAAACGCCCGAATATGTACTTTTTCACACTGGATAATTGCAACATCTTTGCTTTCTTTTAGTTCCCCTAAAGCTAATTGAATACTGCACCTTAAGGTAGCTAATAAATGACGCTGCTTGATTACACAAATGTCTAATTTGCCGTCTGTTGGACTTGTTTTTTCTGATATGACAAATTTCCCACCATAATACTTCGTATTGCATATAAATAAAAAATAGCCTTTTTGCCCTTTTTGATTCCCATCCACTTTAAATAATATTGGCTGAAAACGATACCAAAAATATTCGACCATTGCCAAAATAATGTAGCTCAATGCCCCAATTATTTTTTTTAATCGTTTATCGGCTTTTTTAATAATATAAGCATCAAATCCTACCCCAGCCATGCATGCAAAATAATGACCATTTATCGAACCTAAATCAATTATTTTTGTTTCTCCATTTATTATCTTTTCACATGCCGCTCTAAACTTCGTTGGTAAATCAAATGATAACCCAAATACATTTGCCGTTCCGTAAGGTATAACCCCCAACCTTCTGTCACTGCCAACCATTCCATTAATTACTTCATTAATGGTCCCATCACCACCCATCGCTATAATTGTATCGACCTGTGTTTCAATCGCTAATTTTGCCAATTGCGTAGCATGCCCTGGATACTCTGTTAATGAATGATGAAACTTAATTCCCTGACTTTCAAATATCCCTTTAATTTCATTTATAATCTGGGATGCTGTTAAACGCTTATTAACCTTACTCCAGCCAAATAAACGGTTTATCCATTGAAAAATCGCATGCTGTTGGCCTGAATTGGGATTTAATATTAAATAAACAGATGCTGGTTTTTTACTCATTTTTTTAATTTAATATTGTTCCTGTTGAATACACCCATTGATCATTTAACTTTATAAATTGACTCTGCTCCCAAATGTATTTTAACTTATCATCCTCTAAATAAAATGCTTTAAACTCAACTTCACCATAGCTATCCATGGACTGACCGGCCATCGTATTTATAATCTCTAAACGCTCCCAAAGAGTATCTAACTCATTAACAGGTTCAAAATTTAATTTACTGACGGCGGTTTCAGACAAATACATATAATTTTGGGTCGCATATGCTGAATACCTGGATCGCATTAATTGCTCTGCCGTATACGGTAATTCTAAACGTTGAATGAATGGCTCACAACATGCACTAAAATTAATTTGACTTCCACAATAACAAAGAAACACCTATTTATTTTATCATACCCCTCACCATTTTTCAGATCTGTATCCAATCAAGATAAATACCACCACCCCTATTTTCAGTTTTTTTTAATTTGTTTTAATGAATGATAGACAAGCATTTCTCAGAATGTTATTATTCATTGGCGCGGGCGATTAGCTCAGTTGGGAGAGCACATCCCTTACAAGGATGGGGTCGCAAGTTCGAGCCTTGCATCGCCCACCATTTTTCCAAT
>JAYNJH010000038.1:0-619 GCA_038109885.1 Candidatus Margulisiibacteriota bacterium
CTCAACAACTGTGCCCCAAGTCCAAAAATAAGCAGCATTTGAAAACGCTTCATCCACAAATAAATCGGCCGCTAGGTAACAAATATTCAATTCATCTTCAAACTGGGATACGGTTGCATACAACGCCACTTGGTCCCAAAAATATTGAAATGAATCATACCCCATCATTTTTTTAGGGGTTTGAATAAAGTAGTGCCATTGAAATGCCACATGAAAGGCTGACGAGGCCAAAAAAATTAAACTGGCACTATACTGAGACTGAAACCGACGAGGGTGATCAACCAACCCATCATTTTTAACAATGGCCATTGCTACTTTGGTCTCAAGTAATGAATTAATCCAAGGCATTAAATTTTTACGACATAATGTATCAACATCAAGCATAAGTACCCAATGGGGTTGAAATTCTTCAATCACATCCGCCAAAACATACGCCTTCCTGACAGTCATGCATTCTCGCATGGAATGTTCCATCAATGGCAAAGCGTAACGATTTTGATTATCAAGATCAATATGAGCGTGTGGAACTAAATTCAAACATTCATCTTTCATTGATTCCGATCCATTAAAAATAGAAATATAAATTTAATTAAACTCAAATATATTTAATTTTTAATTA
>JAYNJH010000038.1:629-12826 GCA_038109885.1 Candidatus Margulisiibacteriota bacterium
TAAATCCGAAAGAAACGCCTTAAATGATTTTAAAAACAGCAACAACCACTTTACGTAAAGATCATCGCATTGCAAAACAATCATAATCGTTTTAAAGCCATTTTATTCAAATATTGTTGGCATTCAGCCACCTTAAACTCAACGTTAATCAATTCCTTAAAAATGGTTTGAGCCAATGCATAGCGTTGAACCGAAAAATAAGCACATCCCAAAACAAAAATCGCCATTAAATGCGTGGGGTTATAGTGAACAATATGCGATGCAAACCGATATGCCCCCCAATACATTTTCTGATGATAATACTTCATCATCCAAGTTTCAGCGTCCGCTTCGCTTAATGGTTGACCATCACAATGATCAACAAAAAAAGAATAGGAAGCATCTTTATCATCTCCCGTAGAGGCCCAAAAATAAGACGTTGTCATGTACGATTCATCTAAAACAAGCGCACGAGACAATGTTAAAATCGACAATTCAGATGCAAATTGCCGAAGGGAAAAATACAAACAAATTTGATCCCAAAACCAAACCATGGGGTCAAAGCCTATCGATGCTGGTAACTCTTTCAAAAAATAAACCCACTGATCCACTACATGATAGGCATCCCGAGTAAGAAATATAAAACTTGAGTTAAAAAAAGAGGAAATTTGAGCTGGGGTTAACAAGGCATCCGAATCAAAATCTAAGGCTTGATTGGTTTTAATCACAGCCACTTGATGCCCCTTAGTTAAAAACCCTTCAATTAAACGGATTAATGGTTTTCGACAAATTAAATCAACATCCAGCATCAACACCCAATCCGGATCAAACGTCAAACATACCTCATTAAGAACATACGCTTTTCGAACCGCCATACAATCCGATAGTTTATGCTGATCCAATGGCAAGTCATACCCATTGGTCTGATCCAAAATAACATGAGCACTTGGGTAAATCTCTTGGCAACGCGCTATCATTTCAGGGGTTCCTTGATAAATTGAAACAAATAAAGGAAAACTTACACCTTGATTGGATAACGACATCAATAAGGTTTCAAGCCACTTAAAATAAAGATCATTGCATTGCAAAACAATCATAATTTCATAGTATCATGTGGAAAATAATTCATTCATTATTTTAATTCTTTACAAGTCTCAAATAAAACCTTAAGAATGGTTTAAAAAATACGAATGGAGCGATCGAATATGCCCACTCCCAAATAATACCATGACTTGGCGATCAGAAAATTCACTCAATTTATCTTTAACGGCTTGTTCTCGACAAATATTTAACATTGAAGAAATAAAATTGAATTTGGTAATCCTATATCGCCCTAAAAAGGCGGCCGATGCTGCATCAAATTGGCTAAATCTTGAATGCATCCGATCCAAAATCGGCCGTGCTTGATCCTCTAAATCACTTAAAAGATCAACCGTCTGTTGACGATACCTGGGGGTTGGATCTTGATTCATGGATCGAGTCCCCAATTGTCGCTGAAGTTGCAACAACTTAGGGTCCTTTAAATTAAATTCATTAATTGGCGCCGTCAATTCATTGGCCTCAGCACTATTTTTAATAATAGATTCAAGTTTAAGCGCAGGATTATTAGATTTAGCCACATCAAAAGCAATGCGAATAAGTGTTTCATCACTTTTTTGATGACCATTTTCTTGAATAATGGCCAAAAATGCAGCGCTATTCTTTGAACGATTAATATTTTTTAAAAGATTGGACAATTGAAATGAATCGGCAGGCGTTAATGCCCCCCCCTTTACTTGGATTGTCTTTAACGACGCTTCAATAAAGTCATTGACAGTTTGAATAGACGACATTTTAAGATCCATTGAAACGTCTGAGTCTTTACCCATATCGTGTAAAACCTGAGGAATGTTTCGAATAATTAAAAATGAAAAAATTAGCTCAGCTGGCACATGACGATCCATTAAAAAATCAATTTGATCCGAAAACGTGGGTTCAACATAAATAGCGTTAACATCCTTACCTGCCTTTTTAAGCTCACAAACTTTTAAAAACGCATATACCATCTCCGATGAGTTCTTAACCCTGTCCATTCCCCTTAAACGTTCGATTGGTATATCTTGTCGAGTATCTAAATTGGATTCCCCCTCCAAAAGCACCATAGCACCATCCATTAACTTTTGAAGCTCTTGATCAACCGACGCTTGAATGGATGCGATTCGATCAGGCGCATTTGAATGATGCATATGACGAGACCCAAAACCAACAATTTTTTTACCATAATTTCGAACAAAAATACCATTCGAATGATGGGTTTCATCATACGGTTTTTGAGGGGAAAGCGAAGGACGCATTAGTTTTGAAAAATGATGGCCAAAAGAAAATAATCGCATAATAAATTATACCCTTCAAATCTGATATTAAACATGTAATTTAGTCCAATTACATGAACGAAGCAGGATTATTAAATATAATCAGCAATCATTTATAAACATCGATCAAAATACACATAAACCAATAAAATACGTAATTTTAAACGTTCAACAAAAAACGAATGGTTTTACTGCCATAATTATAAATTTTTAAATTTAAAGACAAATAAAGCGCAATAAATTGAAACAAACAATTTAATTTACTGAAATTCCATGTTATACTTATGCAAAGAAAATGGATGAGATATTAACCCCTCACCTTTTCTTAAATTTATACATAAGTGAAGTGATAACATGAGTCAAGATTATGGAGCGGATCATATTAAAGTCCTTGAAGGACTTGAGGCTGTACGAAAACGCCCTGGGATGTACATTGGATCAACCAGTGTAAATGGATTAAATCATTTAATCTACGAAGTTGTTGATAACAGTGTCGATGAAGCCATGGCTGGCTATTGTAATGAAATTGATGTCATTATTGATAAAGACAATATCATCACAATTAAAGACAATGGTCGTGGAATTCCAATTGATATGCATAAAGAAAAAAACTTACCTGCCGTAGAGGTTGTTTTAACAACACTGCATGCTGGGGGTAAGTTTGAAGGTGAAGGCTATAAGGTCTCAGGTGGACTTCATGGTGTGGGGGTATCCGTTGTTAATGCGTTAGCAGATTGGCTAGAAGTTTCAGTAAATCGTGATGGTCAGAATTATGTCCAAAAATATTTTCGTGGTATTCCAAAAGAAACCATTGGCACGTTCTCTGAATCAACAACAGAGGAAACTGGAACCACAATCAAGTTCAAACCTGATGCAAGTATATTTGACACAGTTGAGTTTGGAGTAACAACCATTGCCCATCGGTTAAAAGAACTCGCATATCTAAATCGAGGTCTTACCATTAACTTTTATAATTTTCGTGATTTTGAATCTGAAGATGATGCAAAGCAAACCTTTGGATTTGAAGGTGGAATATCATCCTATGTCGAAGACTTAAATCAAAACAAAGAAGCATTATTTACCCCACCAATTTATCTTAAAAAAAGCCGTGAACTCTATGAAGTTGAAGTTGCAATCCAGTACGTTTCAGACCACTATGATGAACAAATAGCTTCGTTTGCTAACAACATTCGAACAAGAGAAGGTGGAACCCATCTTTCCGGATTCAGAACCGCTTTAACCCGTGTTATTAATTCATTTGCTAAAAAATACGATCTTATTAAAAAAGATAAATCCAGCGCATTAACAGGGCAAGATTTAAGAGAAGGCTTAACCGCTGTCATCAGTGTTAAATTACAAAACCCACAGTTTGAGGGTCAAACCAAAACCAAACTTGGAAACTCTGAAATTAAAGGGGTGGTTGATTCATTACTCGATGAAGGGTTAACCGATTATATCGAAACGAATCCAAAAGTAGCTAAATTAATTATTACCAAAGCTTTACAAGCACAGCGAGTCCGAGAGGCCGCTCGAAAAGCACAAGATTTAGCCCGGCGAAAATCCAGTTTGGAAAGCACAACCCTTCCTGGAAAATTGGCTGACTGCTCAGATAAAGACCCTGCTAAATGTGAAATTTTTCTGGTTGAGGGAGATTCAGCCGGTGGATCAGCAAAACAAGGTCGTGATCGTAACTTTCAAGCCATCCTTCCACTCAGAGGCAAAGTATTAAACGTTGAAAAATCTCGACTCGACAAAATTTTAGCAAATGAAGAAATTCGGTCGTTAATTACAGCCGTGGGTCCAGAAGCGCTAAAAAGTCTGTCCACAGAAAAGCAGAATACAGATCAAGAAGAAGAAGAATTAACAAAAGAAAAAGTATTAGAAAAGTTACGTTATCATAAAATCGTAATCATGACCGACGCAGATGTGGATGGCGCGCATATTCGAACATTATTACTGACCTTCTTTTTTCGTTACGCCCGAGAATTAGTTGAGGCAGGTGCACTATACATTGCTCAACCACCGCTATATTTAATTCGTCAAGGTAAAGGCGGCATCTATGCCTATAACGACAAAGAACTTGAAGAAAAATTAAAAGAAATCGGTAAGGATCGAGATAAAGTTAACATTCAACGTTATAAAGGATTGGGTGAAATGAATCCCGATCAACTCTGGGACACCACGTTGAATCCAGAAAAACGTAGCTTACTTCAGGTAAATATTCATGACGGTGAAGTTGCTGATGAAATTTTTTCATTATTAATGGGAAGCAAAGTTGACCCGCGTAAAGAGTTTATTGAAAAATATGCAGGCACAGTCCGTTGGATTGATGTTTAAGGAGAATCAAAATGGATAACGAAGAATTTCAAGACGGCTTATTTAAAAATTTAGATGATCAAAACAATTCAGAGGATCAAGCGATGAATGAATCAAGCAATGAAGAATCAACCTCGCCTGAAACTGTTGAACCAACATTAGACACCGGCGATGGTCAAATTTTTGATGATAGTATTAGTTTAATTAATATTGATGATGAAATGAAATCATCCTATCTAGAGTACGCAATGTCGGTTATTGTTGGCCGAGCATTACCCGATGCAAGGGATGGTTTAAAACCAGTGCATCGTCGAATCTTATATTCAATGTATGAATCTGGCTATACATCTTCAAAACCATATAAAAAATGTGCTCGTATTGTTGGTGACGTATTAGGACGATATCACCCTCATGGTGACACCGCAGTTTATGACTCGTTAGTGCGTATGGCTCAAGATTTTTCAATGAGATATCAACTAATCGATGGTCAAGGAAACTACGGGTCCATTGATGGCGATAATGCAGCAGCAATGAGATACACCGAAGCCCGTATGGCTAAATTGACCATGGAATTATTGCATGACATTGAAAAAGAAACGGTTGATTTTTCACCCAACTTCGATGAATCGTTAGATGAACCAACCGTTTTGCCGGCTCGGTTACCAATGTTGTTATTAAATGGAACATCGGGAATCGCCGTTGGAATGGCCACCAATATTCCACCGCACAATTTAACAGAAGTAATTAATGCGGTTAATCACTTTATTGATAACCCTGATACATCTGTTGCTGAACTTATGGAACACATTAAAGGTCCAGATTTCCCAACAGCTGGTATCATTTGTGGTCAAGCCGGAATCATCAGTGCTTATAATACGGGGCGTGGAATCATTACCCTCCGGTCAAAAACCCATATTGAGGAAAATAAAAAACGAAAAGCCATCATCGTAACTGAGATTCCTTACCAAGTAAACAAAGCTAACGTTATTATGAAGATTGCAGAGCTCGTTAATGAAAAGAAAATCAATGGCATCTCAGATTTAAGAGACGAATCTGATCGAAAAGGCTTACGAATTTACATTGAACTAAAGCGTGATGCTCAAGCTGAAATCATATTAAATCAATTATTCAAGCATACTCAATTACAGAATTCCTTCGGGATTAACATTGTTGCATTAGTAAATGGACAACCCAAAACATTAAACCTTAGAGAAATTTTCTACCATTATATCAATCACCGTAAAGAAGTGATTCGAAAACGTACAGAATATGATTTGCGAATCGCTAAAAACCGTTTGCATATCTTAGAAGGTTTACGAATTGCACTTCAACACATTGATGAAATTATAGAATTAATCAAAAAATCAGATGACGCCAATGTTGCTCGTAAAGCGTTAATGGAAAACTATTCATTAAGCGAAAAACAAGCCAATGCAATTCTTGACATGCGACTGCAGCGAT
Source organism: Candidatus Margulisiibacteriota bacterium (assembly GCA_038109885.1). Lineage (GTDB taxonomy): Bacteria > Margulisbacteria > Marinamargulisbacteria > UBA817 > UBA817 > UBA817. The sequence continues at coordinate 6,737 of JAYNJH010000038.1, forward strand.
TAACCGGTCTAGAGCAAGAAAAGATTGAAAACGAATACAACGAATTAAAGATTAAAATCGCAGATTTAGAAGATATCTTGGTTAATACAGCTCGTGTCTTACAAATTATCAAAGATGAACATAATGAAATTAATGATCGATTTGGCGATGAACGACGCACTGAAATAGGAGAAGAAATCAGCCAAGTGGATCTCGAAGATTTAATTCCAAAGCAAAGCGTCGCAATTTTAAGAACAAAAAATGGGTTTATTAAACGAATGCCAATAACAAACTTTCGTAGTCAGTTACGAGGTGGTCGTGGAGTGAGTGGAATTTCAACCCGCCAAGAGGACATTATCACTCAGATTTTGGTAACCAATAGCCACGATTTCCTACTTTGTTTTACATCGTCGGGTAAAGTTCATAAAATTAAAGCATTTCAAATCCCAGAATCATCACGTACCAGTAAAGGGTTATCTGTAAATCACTTATTGGAACTTGAAGAAAATGAGAAAATTACCAGTATCATTCCTGTTGAAACATTCGAATCATCGGAATTTTTATTGATGTGCACCAAAAAAGGTGTCATCAAAAAGACAGAATTATCTTCTTTTAGCTATTTTAAGACTCGAGCCATTCGAGCCATTAATTTAGACGAAAATGATGAGCTATCTTGGGTACTTCAATCAAATGGTGAAAAAGATATTATTTTAGCAACATCGGCAGGTATGGTTATTCGATTTGATGAAAAACAAGTACGCGCCATGGGAAGAACATCTCGCGGCGTCCGTGCAATCAAAATCAAGCCAGATGATACGTTGGTTAGTGTAAGTTTAATTGATCCGGACACAACAAAGTCATTTTTACTACTGCTAACACTTAAAGGATACGGAAAAAACATTCGAGTCGACGAATTTAAAATTCAAAACCGTGGTGGAATTGGAGTTAAAGCATTAAAGTTTAGAAAAACCATCCCAGGAGACTTGGTTACCGATGCTGAAGTTGTTGAAAAAGAAGATGAAATCATTGTTGCAACATTTAGTGGCAACATTTGTCGCCAAAAAGTGGCCAATATTTCAGTTCAAAGAAGAACATCACAAGGGGTTAGAATCATTAAGTTAGATAATAATGACGAAGTCATTTCAATGGCAAAAGTAATTGAAATGAAAGACGAAGAAACCGATAGTGAAAATACAACAGATTCGCAATCCGTTGCCGAAACTGTTACGAATTAAATAAATAAGGGGGGGGACTAAAACTGATTTAGAATCGCTTGTTGAACTTTATACTGAAATGATCTCAAAAAAGAAACATTGGTAGCATCTAAAGGTTCAACAAAAACCGATTTAAGATTTAAAAGATTAGCCATAACGATATCTGTAAAAAGTTGATCGCCAACAAATGCAACCGTATCAGGTGCAATGTTAGCATCATTCATAACACGTCGCATGGTAAATACAAATGGTTTACAAGCAAAGTAAATTCCAGGTAAATTTAATTGCTGTGCTACCTTTTGAATTCGTTCAAAATTCGAACTATTCGAAACCAATGTAATGGATTCAAAACCAATGGATCTCATTGAATTAAATAAATTTATGCATTGTAAAGATACCCCATCTTGGCCATATGTAATCAACGTATTATCAACATCAAAAAAAAGATGCCGAATCCCATCACCATAAAGTAAGTCGAAATCGATGTCATACACCGTTTCGTAAATAAGATTGGGACGCAAGTTTTTGTACATTAACGATTTGTAAAATTGAGTTTGAATTGGCATTTTAAAGGGGTATTTGTTTTGAAAATCCACGATATATGTCTTGAATAAAGTTATTTTTAGTCATCATGGAAGCACGATTGGCAACCAAACGAGCTGTCGAAAAAAAGACTTCATCGTATTCTACCAACCCATTTTCTTTTAATGTTTGACCCGTAGCCGTTAAATCACAAATAATATCTGAAACCCCAGTAATCGGAGCAATTTCCATGGCCCCATACAACTTAATTGGAATACACCGAATGGCCTTTTTTTCAAAATAAGCCAAAGTCGCCGCCTCATACTTGGTCGCAACACGAACATGATGCGTTAAGTATTGTGACTTAAAATCCTCGGGGCCGGCAATCACCAAACGGCAATCACCAAACTTCAAATCCAATAACTCCACTAGATCCGGGTCCTGCTCAATCAAAACATCTTTACCCACAATGCCAATATCAGCCGCTGCTTGCTCGATATATACAGGAACATCCCAAGGACGAACCTTCATCAATTTCAATTTGCCAGTTTTATCAGTAGTTGAAAGTTGACGTGACTCTGAAAGGTCATTCTCAAATTCAAACCCCATATTGGTTAAGAAAGCCAACGCTTTTTCCCATAAATAGCCTTTTGCACAAGCAATCGTTACTGGATAAGTCATTGTTGATCTAAAGCCCTTTCTAAATAATGCAAGCGAAACGCAAATCCAAAAGCATTGGCATTTAAATCAAAAGAGTTTAGTACCGAATCATAACGTCCACCTGAGCCTAAAACTTTACCATAAGCACTTGAAACAACATCAAAGTAAACACCATTATAATACGCCGGGTCTTTATATAAACCTAAGTTAATATAAACATTATCCAACTCATTTAGATTTGATTTAGAATATAACTGACCTAAATACTCAAACTCACTCGCCAGCTCAGACTGACCGATTCGAGGCAATTCATTAAATGGAATCAAGTTACCTTGGCGAAGCGCATTTAATTGATCATCACCGTATTGCCGTAAAATTTCAGGATGAGCCAAATGAATTTGGTAATCTTTCAATCCAACAGCATCACATATTTTAGAAACCATATGAATCATTTTCAATTCATCGAATATAGAAAGGCTGCCAATATGTTCAAACCCAAACTGGTAAATTTCAGTTTCGCCTAACACAGGGTCTTTTCTAAACACAGAATCATGATAAAACAATTTTATAGGCAATTCATGACTTAATCGCGATGATGATATTCGAGCAATCGCCGTTGTATGATCAGGACGTAAAACCAAGCGAGACCCACCACCATCAAAAAACATGATGCATTGATTTGATAGTGTTCCCAAACCCGTTCGAACCAAATCAAATCGTTCAATGGTAGGGGTAATAATCCGTTGATAACCAGATTGTTTAACAACATCAGCCATCTTTTTTATTATGGTCTCACGCTGTTGAATATCTTGAGGTAAATAATCCCTTAATCCGAGAGGTACATGCGTCATATAGTAAAGAGTATCACAAGCGCGAATGGATGCAACAGGCAAAATTATAATTGAGAGGAAATATAAGCTGGAAATTCAGAATCAAAATTAAAAATTACAGGGATTTTCTCAAAACAAAAGGCACGCGACAAACAAACATCCAAATATTCTGAAAACAACTGCCTTGTATAAGCGTGTTCATCCCCTTCAAAACAGTGCAGCCGCTGCTGATGAATTGGCTGCAGAACATTAGGCAGTTTAAAATCTTGAAAAATAATCAAAGCATTTTCATCAAACGCTATCGTTTTAATTCGATCCAAAGTAAAAAATTCAATCGAATTTACCGATCCTCTACCACTCCGCCTTATCAATTGATTTAACTTTTTCTTCCACACTCGCAATTGCTGCTTATGATTAAAAAATAAATAGACATGATAGGCGTCCAAACTGGATTTTAACAAAGACTTAAAATCTTGAATAGGAGAAGACGTAAATTGAATATGCTCTGTAGATAAATTAGATTCTAAATCTTTTTTAATAGGAAAACCTATCAAACGGTCCATATAACTTGGATCCAAACGCTGATTCATTGGCTGATGAATCAACATACCTGGGGATGACTCATACACCATTCGAAAAAAATCATGATAATAGGTTGGTGATACATAAATAGCACAATTGGTCGCGGCATGTTTTACTGGAGCCTCAATATATATAACTCGCTTAGAATCCGAAGTTAATATCTCTCCAATGACTTTTTTCTGCATTTTAATTTGAATAATTAAGTCTCGAATCCAATCTGAAAATTCATCCACAATATAAAACCCAATACGTTCAAAAATTCGAATTAATTCCTGCAAATAATGTGAAACTAAATTCAAATGCCCAATCACATCTTGCCACTCTAAAGTTTCAATAACATTCTGATTAATTAGTACCTGACGGCGATGGTCATAAATATTCACCGATAAAACCGCCATTAAATTATCTAACTGAACAAATAAATGAGACGATTCCTCACGTATTAAGTCGACAAAATATCGTATTCGAGCAACATCTTGAATCAATCGATCATCCCGCTGATCATGCTTCATTAAGTTATTAATCAATGATGATAAACAAACAACCACATTGGTTAAAGGTTTCAATGTTCGAGTAGAAAAACGATCAATAAATAACGAATGCAACTTCACATTCAAACTTGAAAAGTTATAAAACAATACCTGGTAAAAGTTTAAAAATTTGGGCAAATGATGAACAATATAGGCAAATGTATCATAATTGCACTGAACAATTTGCTGATGTTGAAATGAAAATTCAATTCGCTGACATAAAAAGTTTACTTTTTCGATAGGAACATTATCAAACATATCATTGGATAATTGGTTAAGCCGAACCCGCAAGTTTTCATTTAGCTCATGCTTGTAAAATGTTTTGGTCTGGCGCAACCAGTTTATAATCCCCAATGTCTCAATCACTTCGACATGAGAACAAGCATCACTCATTAAAATCGGATAAAATGGCTTAATCTTAACCGGATATACATAATCATCTGATTCATAAATATATGGGTATGCCTTAAATTCATGATCGGTACAAATTACCAATGTTTTTTCATCAATAGTTGTTAAGTAATCCTGAAATTGAGAAAAAGAAAAGTTAAGGTGAGCCAAAGACGATTGAACTTGATTCTCATTTGAAAAATGATCAAAATCATAATGAATAAACGATTCATTTTCGAGTGTTGGTTTAATTAAAACAAAAAAGCGCAATAGAAACTTAATTAAGTTCACAATACTTTTTTTATTGGAATTTTTAAGTAAGGACACTTCATATGAATTAAATTGAGCACAGGTCTCTTGTCGAAATTTTAAAAGCAATCGAGCCAACCCCAATGCATCGTCCAGAGCACGGTGGGATACTTCCGATAACAAACCATGTATCGATAGTAAACTCTGTAATTGCAATGATGAAGATTTGGGATTAAGAATTTTAATCACATCTTGCGAGTCAATCCAAACAAAAGTGGCCGGTAAAAAACCATAATACTGACAAATAGATTCATAACTAAGTCGATCCAAAGGCGCATTGTGAGCTACAATATAGGCATTTCCAATAAATCGGTAAAATGATTCAATAACATCTGGAAATAAGGGCGCTTGTTCTAGTTCGTCATTAGAAATACCGGTTAATTTCAAAACAAACGGAGAAACCGGTTCAGTTGGACGAATCAAAGTATGAAACGACGCCCCTATATTTCCATCAATCACTTCAACACAACCAATCTCCATAACAAACGATTTGCCATTTACTGGATATGTTTCAAAATCAAGAACAACAGTTCGACCCATATTTACATCATACCGTCCAAACAATTTATTTGAACATCATAAATTATATTGTTGAGCATGATTATCCGAAAAATAAATCAAATACCGATATTTTCCAGCAAAATCCAATTTAAATTGCAATGGAAGATCAATCCAAGCACGTTCTAGACGTTGCTTTTGATCATATCCAATCTCAGATAATAATATAAAATTATAGTTTTTAGCGACCTGAATCAATTGATCAATGACTCGCAACCCATAATCTTCAGCCAACAACGCTTCTTTAGGCTCTTTTAGAACCTGTGTTGACAAATTCTCATAATCTAAAGCAGAAATATAAGGTGGATTAGAAATAAGTATAATCGGAGATTCAGTCACCTTTGAATGAAATAAATCAAAGAAATCCCCATGAGATAATTGAATATTACTTACAGACTGTAATGCCATATTTTCTTTGGTAACTTTGATTGCAATATCAGATATATCCCAGGCATGAAAATTCAATTGAGGAAATCGTTTAGCCAACTCAATAGAAATAACCCCAGAACCTACACC
>JAYNJH010000038.1:12836-13168 GCA_038109885.1 Candidatus Margulisiibacteriota bacterium
ACCACACTCAAAAATAACAGGAACATTGCCTGATGTTAAAACTTGCTGAATCAATTGTGCTGAATAATCCACCAACGCTTCTGTTTCAGGCCGAGGAATCAATACCCCAGGTTGGATAACATAACGAACATTTTTAAAATACGCCTCACCCAAAACATAGGCCAAGGGCTGATTAAGTAAACATTGATCCAAAAGTGCTTTTATTTGGATGCATTGCTCATTATTTAAACAATAATCCTGCCCAAGCAGCACAACATATCGATCGGCCAAAACATACTCAAAGACAAATAAAACTGTGACTTGAGCATCCGGAAAATCATTTTGATTAAGGT
>JAYNJH010000038.1:13178-15566 GCA_038109885.1 Candidatus Margulisiibacteriota bacterium
CGAGACACTCCTGGAAATAATTTCTAATTAACTTACTGTCCAATTTGTCTTAATTTTTCTAACCGATCCGTTTTAATCAACTCAGAAATAATAGGCTCAATCTCGCCTTGAATAATCTTATCTAGCGTATGTAACGTTAAACCAATACGGTGATCAGTAACCCGCCCTTGAGGGTAATTATAAGTCCGTATTTTTTCAGAACGGTCCCCACTGCCAACCTGAGATTTACGTAAATCAGATTCTTTTTTACGTTGCTCTATTAGCTGTTGCTCATATATCTTTGCTCGAAGCAACCGCATTGCTTTATCTTTGTTCTGAAACTGTGATCGTTCATCTTGGCAAGCCACAACTGTATTCGTGGGAATATGAGTTAATCGAACCGCAGAACTTGTCTTATTCACATGCTGACCACCGGCACCAGATGCGCGATAGGTATCCACTCGAATATCTTTCATATTCAGTTCAACATCCACGTCTTCAACTTCAGGTAATACCGCAACGGTTGCGGCTGACGTATGAATTCGCCCTGAACTTTCAGTGGCAGGAACGCGCTGAACCCGATGGGTTCCAATCTCAAACTTTAATTCACTATAAACTCCCGGCCCAGACACTGTAAATGACACTTCCTTAATCCCACCTATTTCAGTAAATTGCTGAGATATAATATCAATCTTCCACCCTTTTTTTTCAGCATATCTTTGGTACATTTTCATCAAATCTTCAGCAAATAAAGCCGCTTCATCGCCACCCGTTGCCTGCCGAATTTCAACAATGGCATTGCGATGATCGTTTGGGTCTTTAGGTAATAAAAAAACTTGTAATTCATCATTTATCTTGGTCAATTTTTGATCAATATCATTAATTTCTTCAGCAGCCATTTCAGCCATTTCAGGATCAGATAAAAGGTCTTTGGCATCCTGTTTTTGTTTAGTGAGAGCCTTAAACTCTCTATACATATCAACAAAAATCTTTAATTCTGTGTACCGTTGGGATAACGATTTATATTTCGTTTGATCTGCAATAACCTCAGGATCAGAAAGCTGACGTTCGATATCTTCATACTGAAGCTCGATTTCATCATATGACGAATTAGCCATAATCGAAATTATTTAGAAAACTTGGCGTATTTTTTCTTAAATTTCTCAACTCTACCTTCAGAGTCAACAATTTTATTCTCGCCAGTAAAAAATGGGTGACAATTTGCACAAATATCAACACGGACTTCACTTAAGGTTGAACCCGATTTATACTCAGCACCACAGGCACAAGACATAACAATGTCATCATTATAGTCAAATGTGACATCAAAACCTTTTTTCTTTGCTTTTACATTTTTGCTCATTGAAAAGAAATTAATCGAAAATATTTTTTTTGTCAATGAATAACATTTAAAAATATTAAAAATAGTATTTAAATTCAAAAACAAACCCAAAAATCAATATGAAAGATGTTTAATTTTTTTTATTTCATATGCTATATTATAAGTATCTATGTTACTTGAACGATTAAATGGTCAACCCGAAAATGTTGAATTTAGTATCCCTTGCATGTCAGATTATGTCGGTGTTGTTCGACTAGCTGTTTCGGGGCTTGCTACTCGAATGAATTTTTCAATTGAAGAAATTGAAGACATCAAAATTGCAGTTTCAGAAGCTTGCACCAATTCTGTCCAATACGCTTATGAAAACCCTGAAAATGAACGAGTGTTCATTTCATTTAATTTATTTAAAGATAAATTAGAAATTATCGTAAAAGATACTGGCAAAGGGTTTGAAATCGAAACACTTGAGCGAGTCCCCATTGAAGAACGATCCCTTGAAGAAATTGATGAAAATGTCCCTCGTCTAGGATTGGGCATCACATTTATTAAAAGTCTGATGGATGAAACCAAAATTACGTCAGAACCGGGCAACGGTACCGTTATCCAAATGGCTAAACATATTTAGCTGAAATGATTTTCAAATTTTTAATCTTGGGATTCTTATCCTTTTCGTTTTTCTTTTTTTATAAACGACGATTGAGCCATGTATTAAAACCATCACTTGTCACCCCATCATCCGTTGCATTAACTCTGATTTCATTAGCGCCGCTTGGATGGATCATTGGACTCATATGTGTTTATGGGCTTCCCAGGTTAATAAAACAGCAACGCCGCTCCCATTCTACAATTTGTGCAAAATGTGGTACATTATCCCCCAAAGGGGGAAATGCATGCAAAAAGTGCCAGAATATTTATCACTAAGTGAATTTGATGAAAAAAAAGAATTTAGCCACACCAATTATTCAATTGAATTGGTTAATGAAATTAAAAACCGATTAAAAAATACACATATAGGTCACAAAGCAAGCCATGTGCCAATGGCTGATTTCAAGTATACAATTAACAAC
>JAYNJH010000039.1:0-5118 GCA_038109885.1 Candidatus Margulisiibacteriota bacterium
ACGTTGATTTATTTAATTTCAATTGTCCAGAATGAATAATTGATAAATCCAATAAATTATTAATAAGTTTTTTTAGCATCGATGAATTAAGAAGACTAATGGTTAAAAATTCTTTTTGCTTATCATTTAAGTTGCCATGCAACTCTTTCTTTAAAATATTTAAAAAACCAATAATAGAAGTTAATGGGGTCTTAAGCTCATGAGTAACCGACCTTAAAAAATTATCTTTTAGGTAACGTGTTTGATTTTCTTGTGTAATATTTCGAATCACAGTGATTAATCCTGTTTTCTGGTAGGTGGAGTCCAGAAGCGGTGAAATCGTAATTTGGTACAATTGATCATTCCCTTTGGCGTCATTTATATTTACCTCACGCACCAGTTGATTGGATTCAATTTGCTTTAATTCATCGGAAAACAGAGATTGCAGATTTTCATCCTTGAGATACTGAATGAGTTCATGTCCTTTTGCACAATCGGTTGAAAATCCAAGCATATTTTCAGCGGCACGATTGGCCATGAATAATTTATGGTTCAAATCAGTAACAATAATCCCATCCGGTAATTGAGCTAAAATCATTTTAGATCTATTTTTTTCATATATTAATTCTGCAGTTTTAGTTTGAACACTATTTAACATATTATTAAAGCTTTGGGCTAATAAACCAAACTCATCATTACTTTTAACTTTCATGGGCGTTATCATTTGACCTTTGGTAATGTTTTTGGCAGCTTGAGTCATTTCAGTGAGTGACCGAGTAATGTGTTTTAAAATAATAGAAAAAATAACAATAATAAATTCATTAACTAAAAATAACCCAACCAAAACAAAGGCCAGTTTTGAGTTTCTTTTTTTTTCAATGCCTTCACTATGAACATCAATGTAAAAATATAAATGTGAGATTTGAGGATGTTGTGTGAAAAAACGGCGATATCGTTGCCCGTTTTTACTGATATCTTTAAATGATGATGCCCCTGCTAATGATAATGAGGCAGACATATTATTGATATTATAAATTTTGTTATCCAATTCAATATAAATATTGCGAAGATTTTTTGAGAAATTTACCGCTTCAAATGAAAACGGAATTAAAGAGAGGGACACACTATTCGGCTCATATAAAAAAAAGCGATTGTTAATAACCGTTAATCCAAATGTATTTTGTAAATTTGAATGTTGTAAAACTTGGTTAAATGATGTTGGCGCATTATTAGAAAATTCTAAAAATGTTTTTGAGGCCATTTGATTAAATGAATGTTCGATGGGTGTTAACACCGTTTGCGCTTTATTTTCAAGTTGGTGGTCAAAATAACCATTAATCAATTCAATACAAATGAGCATCGCAGAAAATGCCATAAAAAAAGTGATTAACAAAAACGGGAGTAAAATCCGATGCCTAATTGATAAAATCATAAAATGTTAAATATTAAATTATATTTGAGAAGCAATCTTATGTATAATTATACCAGTTGCAACTGACACATTTAAAGAAGAAGTTTTCCCTTGCATTGGAATGTGAACAAATTCATCTATTACTTTTTTTAAACCTGGCGAAATGCCGGCGTCTTCAGACCCACAAATAAGCACACATGGGGCATTAAATTGAATGCTATCAATGGATTGCCCTATATTTGATGATGCGCCATAAATCCAAAATCCAGCAGACTTTAATCGATCCAACGCATTTCTTAAATTTGAAATCTGGGTAAGCTTAATATTTTGAATAGCACCGGCGGATGCTTTGACAACGGATGGGGTAATTTGAACCGCACGATTTTTAGGGTAGACGATATGTGAAATTCCAAAGGCCTCAGCCGTCCGGCAAATGGCCCCAAAGTTATGTGGATCATTAAGGTGATCCAGAACCAGAACACGATCAGGTGCAGCATGAATAATATCATTTAATGTAACTTGTTGATAGGAATGCGAAATACATGCAATGCCCTGATGATCACCATCAAATCGATCATCAAATTTATAAGGCGCCAACCATTGTACCAGAATGCCTCTTTTTTTTGCGCTGGAAATAATTTGTCGTAAATCTTGGTTCATGGTTTGCCGATCACGAACATATAATTTTTCAATGTGATGATTTGAGTTTAAATATTGCTTAACGGCATTTCGCCCAATGATTACAGTTGCTGACATTGTGAAATAAAAATCCCCAAACCAGCATTTAACTCAGCGTCAGAAATAGTTAACGGGGGCATTAAACGAATGACATTCCCATGGGTACCACAAGAAACAAGCAATAAATTGGCGGCCAAGCAACGCTCTCGAATGGTAGATACAATGTCCGGAGCTGGCAATCCATTATCAGTTACAAATTCAATGCCAATCATGAGCCCAATGCCTCGAATCTCAGCCACATTTTTATGGTCTGAAAGGGCATCTTTTAATACAGTCATGGCCAAGTTGCCAAGGGCTTGAATCGTTGATAGTCGAGGTTCAAGTACCTGAAGTGTTGCACTACCGGCAACACAGGCCAATGGGTTACCTCCATAAGTACCACCATGGGATCCCGTGGTCCATTGATTCATAATATCTTGAGTTGAAATACACGCCCCCAGAGGTAACCCAGAGGCAATGCCCTTGGCGGTGGTTAAAATATCTGGTGATACCCCATGGTGTTGATAACAAAACCAATGCCCAGTCCGGCCAATACCTGACTGAATTTCATCAAAAATTAACAGAACGCCGGTATCATTACACCAATCCCTAAGCCGTTGCAATACAGAAGGACTGGCAGGAACATAACCACCTTCACCCAAGACCGGTTCAATAATAATAGCGGCAACTTTGGTATGATCAATCTTTTGAAGCTCAGCATCTAAATAATTTAAATACCCGTTTTCCGTATTCAAAGGGGCGGGGTTATTTAAATAGTATGGGTAGTCTAAAATGATTCGATCTGAAAATGCCAATGGGTATCGTTCCAAATATTTTTCGTTAGATGTTGTGACCGATAATGAACCCAAAGTTCGGCCATGAAAACTACCTTTAAACGCAATAATTTGTTTTTTATTTCGGACATAGGTCGCACATTTTAAAGCAGCTTCAACCGCTTCGGTACCGCTTTGTGTAAAAAAAACAGATGAAAGATCATCGCCGGTGATGGCACCGATTTGTTCTGCCAACGTAATGTTTTGATCATAATAAATAACCCCGGCACAACCATGCAGCAATTGCGTGGATTGATGCTGAATCGCTGCAACAACATCCGGGTGACAATGCCCAGTTGCATTTACGGCTATTCCTGCCCCAAAATCCAAATATTTATTACCATCATAATCAATGAGATATGAGCCTTGGCCTTTTTCAATTTCCAATTCAGTAGCATGCCCCAGTACACGAGACAGACAATGTTGAGATCGATGAACCAAATTGTTCTTAGTCATATTAATAATAAATCCGAATGATAGCTAAATCGGCAACATGAAAAGTATTTATTCAATGGCATTTAAAAATCGTTTTGTTAGAGACGCATTTGGAATATGTGTATATCGTTCGGTTGTACTAATGGATTGATGGCCCAAAAATTCTTGAACATCTCGAATATTTGCCCCATTAATTATGAGTAAGCTTGCGCAGGTGTGCCGACAGGCATGAGGTGTAATTTCAATAGGGGATGAGTGAAATTGGTTGGCAGATTTTAATACCCGTTGAACTGTTCGGGACGTTAGCTTTTTTCCTTGTTTAGAAATAAATAAATGAGGCACTGAATCTGAAGCCCATCTGGGCCTTACTTCTTTTATATACTGTTGAATAGCAAGTTTTGCACGATCGCCAAAAAGCGCAATACGGTGTTTACTTCCTTTTCCAAGAACGCGACATTCATTTTGATCTAGGTTAAGGGAATCTTGAGTTAAAGAGGTCAGTTCACTAACACGAATTCCCGAGGCAAAAAGCAGCTCTAAAATGGCCTTATTTCGAATGTCTTCCGCCGATGATGTTGGATAGTTTTGAAGCAGTTCAAATACAATTTTTTCTTCAATAAACACAGGTAAATTACGCGTTAGTTTAGGCCGCTTAACATCTGCCCATGGATTCGAATCCACCCCATGCTTTAATTGCAAAAAACGCCAAAACTGATCCAAAGATACCAATTTACGATAAATACTTTGGGAACTTAATTGCCGTTGATGAAGGTGAGTTAAATAAATTTCAACCGATGAATGGTTAACTTGAGTAACGGACTTGACATTAATGACATTAAAAAATTGCTGAATATCGGTAATATAATTTGAAATAGTATGGCCAGAACGTTGTTTTTGAATGCTTAGAAATTGTTTGAATTGATCAATCTTCTGGTTGATCGTCATCACTGGTTTCTGAATCAACCGGTTCACTTGGCACTAAAGTAAAATACTCCAAACGGTTTTCAGGCGTAAGCTTAATCCATTCATTATCTTTTTCTATCCAGCATTCCCGCTCATCTTCTTTTCGAGTATCAATATGAACATGCCCCTCATCTAAATTTAAACCAATGCCTTTAATTTCAGGAAATGTTTCAGCAATTTGAAATAGTTTAGTCAGCGACATCCCTTTAACACGAATATCAGCGGCAACACCCATGTGGTGAAAGTCTCGTTTTATACCATATTGACGCTCACGACATTCAGGACAATAATACCCGGTTAAAATATCAATTCGTTCATTAACCTCAGCGCGCAATGCCTCAATAATTCCCACTAAACCTAAACTAATGCGCAATGAACCAGCACAAGAGCAGTCTTTTTTTCGAGAATCAAAGTCTCGCTTTACAAAGTGTTCAGAAAGCCGATACTTGTTCCACTTGGAATTTTTTTGACGTTTTAAATTTAAATTGGGTTTATTTCGAGAAAACTGGTGTCGTCTTTGTTTACGATTGGAATCCTGATTTGAATGATTACGACGTCGCCTCGAATTGGCGTTAGTTTTTTTAGGTTGACCTTTAGATTCACTCATAATCAGTTCATTATAGCATAAAAGTCTAATGCTGCTTTAACCTCTTTCATGTCCATCCAAGTCAGCCATTTAGGACCGCCCTGCTTTTTCGACGGATTACGTAATAAGTAAGACGGATGAAACATGGGCATGATGTAAAGATCATCATCCATATAGTGGACGGGTGTGGTGAT
>JAYNJH010000039.1:5128-15188 GCA_038109885.1 Candidatus Margulisiibacteriota bacterium
TTTTACTAATGGATTCCGTAGGCCCTAAAATGGCCTTCACTGCAGCAGATCCCAATAAGCATATAATTTTAGGTTGTACCAATTGGATCTGACGAATAAGGTAATCTTCACAAGCCGCCATTTCTTCGGCATGAGGAGTTCTATTTTTTGGAGGGCGGCATTTAACCGTATTCGCAATGTAGATATCATCCCGATGAATTTCAACAGATTCCAAGATTTTAGTTAATAACTGGCCAGATCGACCAACAAAAGGGAGCCCTTCCTCATCTTCTTGTTGTCCCGGCCCTTCCCCAACAAACATTAAGTTGGCTTGGTGATTTCCAGAGTGAAAAACCACCTGTGTTCGGTGTTCATGAAGTGGGCAGGACTGGCACTTTTCCGCTTCCAATTGAAGCTGATCATGGGTTAGATGGTCAAAGTTTGTTTTTTTATTAAAATCAATCATTTTAGTAATAGCGATAAATCCATAGCCTTCACAGAATGAGTTAATGATCCAACACTGATACGGTCAATGTCAATCCCCCGGTATTGATGAATTGAATCAAGTGAAACATTTCCAGAAACTTCCTTTAATGGTTTAGATGGGAGTTCATTAACAAATGCAATACATTTTAGTAATAAATCCATATTCATATTATCAAACATCACAATATCAATGACACTAAAATCCAATAGATTTAAATGATTAAAGTCATTAACTTCAACTTCAATCGATATGGTTGGGAATTTTATTTTATAATCTCGAAGTAATTGATTGAACGAATCAATCCCATGGGTTTGAATATAAGAAAAAAGATGATTTTCCTTAACTAAAACCATATCATAAAGACCCTGCCGATGGTTAAAACCACCGCCAGCAACCACCGCTTGTTTTTCTAGAGATCGTAATAGTGGGGTCGTTTTTCGAGTATCTAAAACTTGAATGTTTGGATCACCCAATGCCCTAACAAATTGCTGTGTTGTGGTAGCAATACCGCATAGGCGCTGTAAAAAATTTAATAATGTCCGTTCAATAACTACAATATCTTTTGCACTTCCCTGAATCTCACAACATGAATCTCCAACCAAAATGCCATCACCATCACGACAGTGCATCTTAAATATCAATCCCGGGTACAATTCTTTTAATGCATTTAGAATAGGCATGCCAAAAAAAACCCCTTCAGCCTTCGCAATAATGGCGGCCTCACTTGGACTTGCATCTAGCAATAAGTTGGATGTAATATCACCATTTTGAATATCTTCATGCAAAGTTGCCTTTACAAGCTCAATAATTTCCATAATGTAGTATCATAAATAATTATGAGCAAAAAAAATAGCCTTTCACATGAATTAAGGGTACTTACTGTACAAATGAATAGTACAGAAGATCGTAATATGAATTTTCAACAAGTTGAACAGATCTTGGAAAATCACACATTGATTGATTTGATTGTTCTACCCGAGGTATTTAATTTTCGGTCCGCTTTAGGCTTTAAGAAAGCCGCCGCTGAACCATTAACGGGGCCAACCGTAACTTGGCTAAAAGAGACGGCTCAAAAACAGATGGTATTTTTAATTGCTGGAAGCATAACCGAGTTAGCTGAAGACGGGCGAATTTATAATACCACTGTGGTGTTAAACCCCGCCGGTGAAATTATAAAAACATATCGTAAAATGCATTTATTCGATGTCACATTGGCCGATAAATCCATCCAAGAATCTGCACATTTTAGCGCTGGGGAAATGCCCAACTTAGTTGAAATTCAAGGTTGGCAAATAGGGTTAACCATTTGCTATGATTTACGGTTTCCCGAATTGTTTCGACATTACTTTAAACACCATGCTGACATGATTGTGATTCCATCATCATTTACCTACGAAACAGGTCAAAAGCATTGGCGAGTGTTGTGTCAAGCAAGGGCCATCGAGAATCAATGTTATATTATTGCGCCAAATCAGTGTGGGGTTGGCGCAGGCCAAGTCAAAACCTACGGCCACAGTTTAGTAATCGATCCGGATGGTAACATTTTAGTCGAAGCGAATGATAATGAAGTTGCCGGGTTTGTGACTATTTTAAGCAAAGCAAAAATAGACGAAATTCGGTCAAAAATTCCAGTTCGAAACCATATCAAACAATGGGAAAGTAACGATTAACGCCTAATTTGTAGCGTCTTCAAACGATTCAAAAATTTGAATGGTATCTTTAGTGGCGGAAATAATGCCAGACATTGTTACCATTTTTGCAATTTTTTGTTGAGAGCATACAATATGTAAATGACCAGTTTTTTGAAGTAGCTTTTTGCCTGCAATAGCAATGGTTCCTAATCCCACACTATCAACAAAAGAAACTTCATCTAAATTAAGAATAATATCTTTAACATGCGATTCATCAATTAATCGATTAAATGTATCGGTAAGTTTTACAGATTGATAATCATCAAGCTCCCCTTTTAATGTAATGACTTGCCAATCATTATTTTCTGACACGTTAATTGCTAAATCGATCATACTATAGAGCCTCCAAAATTATCTTACCCAATTATATTTTAATCAAAATAAATTAAAGATTCAATTATTCCAAACCTTTAATGTAATTTAAAACCGTTTCGTGCAAGTGTCCATTGCTACAAACCAAGTTCCCAGAATGAATGGAAGACTGTCCGGAAGTATCACTAAATTTTCCACCCGCTTCCTCGACAATAATTTTTAAAGGTGCAATGTCCCAAACATTTAAATTAAAATCAATCGCATATTCTCCACATCCCATGGCAACTAACATATGAGGATAAAAATCACCAAAGCCGCGTTGTCGATTGGTGGCTGACAACAATTCAATTACCCGTTCAGGATTAGAAGATGCCTCAGAGCCAAAAAGGCTTCCATAAAAACCATTGGCTTGATCCAAAGTGGTAATTGACGAAACGTTTATGGCTTGATCATTATAAAAAGCCCCATTTCCTTGGCTTGCCCACCAGCGACCATTTAGAGCCGGTGCTGAGACCATCCCAGCAATTACTTCTCCATGGTCTTCTATGGCAAAAAGAGACCCAAAAAACGGTAACCCACGAATGAAATTCTTCGTCCCATCAATGGGATCAATAATTAATTTTAAGTTTGAATCTGCTATTGTTTCGCCATATTCCTCACCAATAATAGATAGCTCTGGGTGTTGTTGTTTAACTAAACTACGAATTTCATTTTCAATTGCCAAGTCACCTGCGGATACAGGGGTCATATTATCTTTAATTTCAATATCAAGGTTACTTTGATTAAAGTAGTGCAATGCAATTTCATCGGCGACATCTGAAATTTGTTTTAAAAATTTGATCCATGAATTCATGTCAAAAGTATGCCGGAATACGACTAAAAATTCAACTTTAAATCAATTTGAAACCTCACTATTTTACGAACTGAATGCGATGTAATAAACTATAGGGAGTTAATCATAGGTAAAATCAATGAAATCAATGCGAAAAAAATTTAAAGATGCAACAGTAATATTTATGGTCGTACATTATGAGTTTGAATGTGTGCGATTATCATTATTAAATATTTTATCTATCATTGAGTCTTTGCATAACACGTATTTAATCCTAATTAATTCAAATGCATCAGAAGATATTAGCAACTACATTCAATCCATTCGATCAGCCAAAGTTGATTTAGTTAACTTGCCCATTAATTTTGGATTTAATCATTCTGTAAATTACTACATTAAAGATTTTATTTCCGACGAAAATTTACCGAAAGTTGTTTTAAGAATGGATGCCGATATTTTATTTTCTAAAGCTGATCTTGAGCAATTAATTGATGGCATTATCCACTTGAAGCAATATGGCACATTAGCATTATCGTATGAAAACAACCAATGCAACCCAGAACGAAATGTACTGAAAGAACGAACTGTTTTGGGGGCTAATAAAAGATCATATCAGGTGCGCCCAACATTTTTTTGTCCAGTTGCAGGTGGCATTATGGGTATTCGAGGTGCTGTATTGAAAGATGATCTTAAATTTGAAATGTTTAGCCCATTAAAATTGCCAAAGCAGTTTTTAAAGGTCGCAGCTGTTGGGGGCGCTGATGCCAGTTTATATAACGCATTAAAGCGAAAATATAAGGCGGGTTACATTGCCAATACCAATGCATTGCACATGAAAACACGCTCGGCCGATATTATCGATATTCCAGATCATTGGAATGAATTTGTTGCAAAAATAATTGATAATGAAAGCAAGATTATGGAAATGAATTCCCATGTTTAATTGGTTTAATAAAACAAATGATAAGCCACAAATTACAGTCATTCTTTGTGCATATGATCGACCGTATGCATTGCAAGAACAAATTGAAGCCATTAAGACTCAAAGTATCCCTGCGACGGATATCTGGCTTTGGTACAATAAAGGTTCAAAACCTCAACTTGAAATTCCTGAAATTAAAACGGCAATGTGTAATCATAATTTTAAGTTTTTTGGTCGATTTGCATTTGCAATGTTAGCCCAAACAGAATATGTTGCAATTTTTGACGATGACACAATGCCAGGTAAGGATTGGTTTCATCATTGTTTAAATCATATGAACGAATTAAATGGGTTGCTTGGAACAACTGGGATTCAACTCAAAAAGAAAATGTATGCCAATCACATAAAGGTGGGTTGGAATGGAACTCACGGGCCAAATGAAGCGGTTGAACGTGTTGATTTAATTGGGCATGCCTGGTTTCTTAAAAAAGAATGGCTCAAATACATGTGGTTTGAAGCCCCAGTATCTTGGGACAACGGGGAGGACATTCATTTAAGTTACTGTTTAAAAAAGTTTGGTAATATTGAGTCTTATGTGATTCCACACCCCAAAGACAATACCGATATTTGGGGTAGTACCAAAGGGTCCGATTATGGTAGCGATGAAAATGCATCCTGGAAAAAGCATCGTAACAAGCATTTTCAACTTAGGAATAAGATCGTTAAAGATTTAATTGATCGGGATTGGCAGCCCATTTTTTTAGAACAATGAAAATTTTAATGGTGGGGTTATTTACAGGTAACCCATTTGATGGAGATGAAACCTTGGCGTTTGGGTTTGAAGCATTGGGCCATAAAATAACAAAAATAAATTATCGTAAAACCCCTTTTATAAATGTACGGTTACCTTTTATAGCCAAGCCATATGACCTGATCATAATTGGAAAAGGAGAAGCGATTTGGCCCATAACACTAGCCAAAATTAAGGTTCCCAAAATCTTTTGGTATGGTGATCAACGTCAGGATGTGCAGTCTTGGGTTGTGAATCGAGCAAAGCATTGCGATTTATTTTTACATACAACCTCAGGTCAACGTTTAAAAGAGTATCAACAAAGCATTAAACGCCCAGCGGCATTCTTTATGGTGCCCTGCCAGGCATCTTTATATCCCTCCTTAAATAAGTATAAGAATGATGTGTTTTTTTCTGGAAGTCCGCTATCAAAGTTAGGTGATTCAGTTCGAAATGAAGTTTTAAATGAATTGGATCAATTAAATAATTTTAAGTGGGCGGGGAAAATCCCAAGTACAGTACTTAAAGGCCATGCCTATGGAAACGAGATTGTACAAAGTAAAATTTCGGTTAGTATAAATCATTTTAATTCATTTTATAAGTACAATTCAGATCGAATTATCCATTATGCCTGTGGTGGGTTTGTTTTAGCCTATGATGTGCCTGGAATGAATGAATTATTTCAGCACATTCCAACATTTAAGACCGTTAATGAATTGAAAGAAAAAATCAATTATTACTTAAAAAATGAATCGGAAAGAGATGCATTAAGATCGAAGATTATTACAGAAACTAAACAAAAGTATAATGGAAAACAAATGGCAATGTATATATTGGATTGTTTGGCAACGGGGCGGTCTAAATTGTATCCACAATTTGAGCAATATCCTGAGTAAAATAGGTGGACATTTTCAGAGTGGACTATACTAATTTATGCAATTAAAGGCTATGATAGAAAAGTGAAAAAAATAGCGGTTGTCATTGGTACTCGTCCCGAAGGAATCAAACTATCACCGTTGATTAATTGCATTAAAACTCAATGTAATGATCAATTCACCCCATTGGTAATTTCAACAGGGCAACATAAAGAAATTTTAGATGATGTTTTTCATTTTTTTAATATTAAACCAGACGTCACATTAGAAATTGATCGCAGCAATACTACATTATCATCGTTACAATCTCAATTGGTTCAAGCCTTAGAGGCGGTTTTTATTGAAGAATCACCATCAATTGTGGTGGTCCAAGGCGATACTCACTCAACATTATCTGGTGCCATCGCGGCATTCTATCAAAAAATACCAATTGCATATGTTGAATCCGGGTTAAGGTCTGGGAATTTATATGAACCATTTCCCGAAGAGGCAAATCGACGAATGATAACGCAACTTACTCAATGGCATTTTACACCAACGCCCAAAGCAACGAATGCATTACGTAGAGAGGGCATCACTGATCATGTCTATGAAGTGGGGAACACGGTTATTGATGCCTTATTCGATGTTCAGAATCAAGGGCTAAAAAATCAAAAACAAGCTCATCCATGGACTCATTACTATTCAAATAAACGGAAAATGATGTTAATTACTGTTCATCGACGTGAAAATTGGGGGAATGGATTAAATCAAATAATTTTGGCAGTTCAAAACCTTGTTAAAGTTCACAGTCAGCTGGATGTGGTCTGGCTAACGCATCCCAATCCAAGCATTAAAGAGCAGGTAAATGCATCGTTAGGAAATCATGATCAAGTTTATATTTATCCCCCTGCAAATTATGTTGAATTGGTGCAGCTTATGTCATTATCCACAATTATTTTGACAGATTCAGGTGGAATTCAAGAAGAAGCCCCCAGTTTAAATAAACCAGTGTTGGTGGCACGTGATGTTACTGAACGGATGGAAGGTGTCATAGCTGGATGCGCCAAACTAGTGGGTACAAATACGCAAACAATCATTGAGGAAGTTACTCAGTTGCTGAGTTCCAATGAGTATTATGCATCAATGACCGGAATTCAAAACCCGTATGGTGATGGAACAACGAGTCATCAAATTTTGGATATACTTAGTCGTTAGTGGCAAACACTTGATCTACCATTTCACAGATAATATGTCCGACCAAGATATGGCATTCTTGAACTCGTGGTGTATCCGAACTGGGAATCTCAATACAAGGGCATAAATTTGTAAGATTACCTTTTTTGTTACTTGTAAAACCAAATGTCGAAATATTTTTGGCTTGAGCCATCTGAATTGCCTGAATAACATTGGTGCTATTTCCACTGGTGGAAATGCCAATTAGAACATCACCAGCCTGGCCTATAGATGAGACTTCTCTAGAAAAGACATCATTAAATGAATAATCATTACCGATAGCACTGGTTGAGGAAGCATTACACCCCAGGGCAATGGCCGGTAAAGATGCCCGTTCTTTAATAAATCGACCAACAAATTCAGCCGTAATATGTTGTGCATCTGCAAAACTACCGCCATTTCCACAAAGCATAATTTTTCGACCTGAACGTAACGCATCAATACATACATTTGAAATCAATTGAATTTGATCTTGTAATGTAATATCGGTCAGTAATCGCTGATGCAGTTGTGCAGCATCATTTAAAATAGAATGAATCATAAGGCCAATTATACATGATGTTTCAAAAAAAATAATGGGATTAAATTATTTGAATATTTTACCGATAAAAATTTTATGATTAAGCCTAAATTAAAAAAAATTTCAAAATTACGTTGGGTGCCCCTTTATATTTTTTTCATTATTAGTTTTTTATCTTTTTACATTGGTAAGAATATAACCCCGGTGACGTCATTAGCGGTACAAGTTATCGACGTAAAAATCGATGATTATGGCCAGAAATATTTTACACAAAAAGGAAAGAAAACATATCCTCAGTTTATTAATGAAGATGTTTCCGTCTTGCTTGGGAACGATCATTCAGATACTAGTCGAATTGAATACATTACATCGGTTCGTGATGGTGAGTTTATTTATAAAAAGTTAAGCATAAAAAAACATTTTAAATATTGGTCATTATTGCCAGCAATAATGGCAATTGCATTGTGTTGGATTACAAAAGAGCCATTAACATCATTGATTGGAGGTATTTTTGCTGGGGCACTGTTATTACAAAAGTACAATATTATTGAAGATGTATTTGTAACGGAATTAATGACAAAAAATGCTGCGGGCGTATTGATTCTCTATTTGTGGTTATTAGGCGCATTAATGGGCATTTGGTCAAAAACTGGGGCGGCCCAAGCATTTGGAGAATTAATGACTCAAAAATTCGTGAAGGGGCCTAAGTCTGCTAAATTAGTTGCTTGGGCGTTAGGCGTATTATTTTTTCAGGGAGGGTCTGTCAGTACGGTTTTGGTAGGAACTACAGTGAAGCCAATTACCGATAAAGAAAACATTAGCCATGAAGAAGTCGCCTATATTGTTGACTCCACGGCATCCCCCATCGCATCACAGTTAGCATTTAACGCTTGGCCGGGCTACATTCAGTCATTTATTTACGTTGCCGGGGTATCTTTTTTAGCGACAGAAGTTGATCGAATATCGTTTTTCTTTCGCAGTGTTCCATTTTGTTTTTATGCTATATTTGCAGTACTTTTTACATTTTTATTGTCAATCGATAAAGCACCTTTTTTAGGCAAGCAATTGCGAAATGCGATTAAAAGAGCACGAACAACAGGGCAATTGGATCGACCTGGGTCCAATCCATTAACATCAAAAGAACTAGAAAAAGCCACGTATCCTGCAAATTATAAACCGCATGTAATTGATTTTTTCTTGCCTCTGGGGGTCCTAATCTTTTTAGCCATTGGCACGTTTGTAATGTATGGAACCCCCAATGTCCGTTGGGCATTTGGTGCCAGCGTAATATGTGCTGGATTATTGGCCATAGCCAGAGGCATGCGCTTACCGGCATTAATTCAGGGAGTAGGCGAGGGAATGAAAGGCGTAGTATTAGGTTCAGTAATTTTGATGTTAGCAATAACCATTGGCAGCATCTCCCAACAGGCGGGGGGTGGACAATATTTGGTTGAGCTTTTGGGAGGTTCAATTCCGTTTTGGTTATTACCAATTTGCTTGCAGTTACTAACAATCATAATTGCATTCTCAACGGGGACGAGTTGGGGAACCTATGCGGTTGCTTTTCCCTTGGCGATGCCTTTAGCATGGGCCGTGGCTCAAACAAGCGATTTATCGAACCCCATGTTATTTATGACCATTTGTTTTGCTGCGGTAATGGATGGGAGTGTTTTTGGGGATCAATGTTCTCCAATTTCTGACACCACAGTTTTAAGTGCAATGTGCACAGGTTGCGACTTAATGGATCATGTAAAAACACAAATTCCTCAAGCGAGTTTGGCTGCTGTAATCGCAGCGGTTTTATGGACTTCCGTTGTGATGGTTTTTTGTTAATTTATTAAATATTAAAAAAATATTAAGAAAATGTTAAGATAGTGTTTCGGAGAATCTATTTCCATATCGGAGGCATTGATGTCATATATCGGCGCAATTCAATTTACAATAAAAAGGTGTTCAGATGATACTCAAAATATATTTTACCCATTATCGGTGAATCAATATCGTGGTTATGTTGAACAAACCACCAAAAAGCCAACATTTTTTGGTTCCCTTATAGGATCTAATTTTTGTGGGAATTATGTATGGCAAAATGGTTGTCCAATTTATGGGGTTTTAAAATACAAGTCTGGTGTAAAGTTAGAATTTAAGAAAATCATTTATGACAATATAAATACAGGAATCGGGACGGGAAAAGTCACCATAAAATTTAAGAATGAAGCCACATTTGAAGGAGAAATTAAATCCTTAGAGTTTGGCTGTTTGATTCCGTCAATGTTAACGGCTGAAGGTACATTAACCCAGCAAGGTCAAACAAGAAACGTTCAAATTTCAAATCGAGAATTATGGAATAATGAAGGAAACCCAATTTAATAAAATTGGTACTGAAGGCCGGAATCGAACCGGCACGAGCTAGGCTCATCGGTTTTTGAGACCGACG
>JAYNJH010000040.1:0-2777 GCA_038109885.1 Candidatus Margulisiibacteriota bacterium
CCGGAAGTAGCACAATGTCCGATAAAAAGGCCAACCCAATGGCCAGTGTTGTAAATGCCCCAAACTTTTGTAAAATGACCAAATTAGCCCCCCCAAGTACCCCAAATCCAATGCCCAAAATAATGGATGTTAAAAACAGCGGTTTGAACATCACTTGAGACGTTTGAATGGCTGGTTGGGGATCGCCGTTTTTTCGTGATAATTGAAAATAATGCAGCCAATGAATGGTATCATCAACGCAAAGCCCCAATGTAACGCTTGAAATTAAAACCGTTGCAAAGTCAAACGGGGTATTAGTAATTGGCAATAGGCTCAGGGTAATCATCATTGGAATAATATTAGGGACCATACCAATGGTACCCAATCGAACACCAAAAATGGAAATAAACAAAATCCAAATAAATGTTAATGTAATTAACACGGTAATCAATTGAGATTGAAGAACATAATTTCCCAAAACATAAGATAAAAATTGAGATCCTGTAATCGCAACTTCACCATATGTCACATCTAAAAATGTTTGCTTTAAAAACTGAATCACATCATTAATTTTAGAAGTAGGGAGTTGTTCAGTAATAAATTCAATCCGGGTATTTTTATAATTAAAATCAACCACAGAACTAAGAACATCCGTTTTGGCTTCACCCCGAGAAAATTCTAAAAATAATAGTTCTTGTTCAAGTGCCTCATTACTGGTTGGAAACGGTGTATTGGTGCCATCAAATGCACGATGAATCATTCCAACAGGAACCGTTACATCATTGACCCCTTTAATTAAAGGTAACGCTAAGGAAGCTTGAATACGCTCATTAAGATCGTTAAAGTAATCCAAGTGTTTAAATTGATCACTCACTGGGGCACGTACCAAAACATCCAAACGCCCACTGCCCGTCAGCTCCTTGTCCACCAATTGAACCTGCTGACGTACTGGATGATCGGATTTAAAGAACACCGAAATAAAACTCGTCTCAGTTTTCAACCCCCACAAAAACTGAGAAATCAGAATTGTAAACAATAAAACAAAAATGGATATCCCACGGGTATAGCGTGAAATAATGGCAGACAACCATTCAACAAAACGCGGAAAAATAACAATGTCCGATTCCTTTACCACAACAGGTGGAATCATTCGTAACAAAAATGGAACAAAAGTCATTACAATAATATAGGCAAAAATCATAACAAAAAAAGATTCCAACCCGTAATGATTTAGTGGAATAATACTGCTTGTCGCAAAACTACCAAACCCAACCGCCGTAGTAATTGATGTAATAAAGCAAGGCAACCAAGTAGCTCGAATCGTATCCGCAATGGGATGTGCAGATTTAGCTAAGGTATATCGCTCCCAATAGTTTAACATGTGAATTGCATCGGCAACCGTTATCACCAACACCAGAATAAATAATGTAATATTAATGATGGTAATATAGTGACCCATCATAATAATCACAATGGGAACCACACCCAAATTGATTAATGTTGGAATGATCACAATCAATACGGACCGCGCTTGTCTTAAAAATAACCATGCTATAAAAAGCAATAAGAATAACGCCAAGGGCAATAATATGGCCAAATTCTTTTGGGTGGCAGAATCCATTTCGTAATAAATTGCGGCATCACCCGTAACAAAACCACGAATGTGTTGTGGCAGTGTTTCAAGGAGTAAAAAAATAGATTCAATAACACTTACACGACGAATTAAATCATTACCATCATTTAATTTCTCAATTGAAACACTTAATCCCACCCATTGATCATTGGTCGACAATAATTTTCCATAATACGGACTTTGCAAAAATCGTTGCTTAAAGTCATCCAACGAAGTAATGTAACCATCGCGTAAGGCCTCATCATAAGTTTGAATTTTTAGAATATCATCTTGATTTATAATAACCGTTGCATCGAGCGGAGAGTTAACCTTAAACACATAATTAAGCTGTTCAATATTGGCTTTAAACGCTCTAAAAAAAGCAATATTTTCCGAAGTAAAAAATGAGTTTGGAAACTTTAATACCACTAAACTACCAAACCCAGGTTGGAACTCACGCTCCAAATAATTCAAATCTTGTTGGTACTCATTATCATTTGGAAGCCAATAGTCATTATTAAATTCAAGTAAGGGCAGGGTTTTAAATAAGAGTAATCCAAAGACCATGCAGGCAACGGCAATTAAATATTTAACAACGCGAAACGACATCATAATTTATACCCCAATCCAAACGTTATTTTTGGTTCAACTAATTGATACTCTTTGTAACTATAACCCTCATCATTGGTATTGTCATTATTCGAACTACCCGAAAATAGATGATCCGTAAAATTAAACCCCACATCACCTGTCAGTCCCCAGGAAAGGGATTCAGAAATTTGGTTCGTTACATAAACATAAGTCCCAAGTGATCCTGTAAAATAGCCGAGTGCCACACCAATAGCGCCTTTCTTTTCCGAGCCTAGGTAGCGGCCCAAGTTAATGGTTGGAAATAATGGAATAGATTCAAATTGGATTGCACCAAACTGAGACTCATACACTGACCAAAAATCATTATAATTAGGGTTCTTAAAGTAGGTTAAATTCATCAAGTAAACATTGTAAAACCATTCATCATACGCGGCATCAATCCCTACGGCAAAAATCCCTTCATAAACAGGCACATCGCCATACCCTCCGGTATATTGATGAAACGCATTAACCACCGCAGATGATGTTTCAAGCCCCTGATAAAACGCGTCACTTAAGGTTGCTTCAAATTTAAGTGTTTTATTGCCCATTGGAA
>JAYNJH010000040.1:2787-14755 GCA_038109885.1 Candidatus Margulisiibacteriota bacterium
CAAATGCTTGTTTGGAGTAAAACCCGTATTCATTTACATAGTCCAAGTCATTAGACGAAGATGAGAGGTACTTTTCTCGAAAAATAGGAACCAGATGATTAAACCCCCGATAATAGGTAAATGCAACGGTATATTCCGGCCGATAATACGCTGCCCGAAACGCATACGAATCTTGATCATTACCCTTAGGTACAATTTTTTGTGTGTTGTACTTTACGCCATCAATAATTTGATAATTGTCACTTAGATCCAACGTTTGAAACAGATTATTTTCGACAAAGTAGGGAAAATAGTACGACGTAAACTCAAGTTCTCGAGTCAAGTAGTAAGACAACTTAAGTGTCATTTGAGCTAGACGATTATCAGCTTTAGAGAATGAAAATCCAACCGGGTTAAAATCCGTTGGCAACAAAAAATCAACGGGTGAAAAAATATCCAACTGCCCCCAAACAATGGTTTGCTGGCCATAAGATAACGTCAACGGCTTTATGGGATAAAACTCAATGTAAGCTTGTTCAAACTGCAGGGATTCATAACGAATGATTTCGTCCAATTCGACGCTAGTTTTAGCTGAAGGTGGTGATTCTGTGACCAGATCATATTTGGTTTTAAGTGTATTTTTCTGATACGACCCTTCAATAACAAATTTAATATTTTGCCAATGATCACTAAACCCCACTTCAATTTGAGACGCCATTCGAGAGTGGTTTTGGCCGCCCGAAACAATGCCAGAAATAGAACCGTAAAAATGTTCATCCCAGTAATTTCGAATGGTTTTCGTTGTGGCATTGGATGACACAACACTTAATTCCTCAATTTCTCCCCAATCATCACTGGGCAAACCTACAAGTGAAAATACGATAAGAAATAAAAAAATCCAGTGGGCCATTGACTGCTTACAATGATTTTAGGCCTTTAATCGATAAAAAATCATCTTTGATTTTGACACCAACTTCCATCGATTCAACTGTCAAAATGGTTTTACCTTCGGTTTTATGATTATCCATTTCAGATAACATCACAATATTTACGCCATTAATTTTAGAAATTTTAGCATTGGTTAAGGTTTTCAATTTTTCGCCATCCAAATCATAAAAGATGGCTTTAACAACAACGTTATACGTTTTACTAACCACGTAACGTATTTTTGAATATATGGCATTTTCCAAATCAACAGGTTGACTTTCAATGTAGTAGTATTTGGGCGACTCTTTAATTAATTGGTGCCGATCTTGGATCAGCTTGCGCCCAGCAATATCGGAATACGTAAAATCACTTCCCATGAAACTCTTATTTTTATCTGAAGAACTGAGCTGTTTAACGGATTTAAAGGCCGGCAAATAAATCCATTGGGTTTTGGCCCCTTGCTCCAAATCCGTCTGAGTTAAGAGTGCAGTACCTTTTACATTTTTAGGTCGAAAAAACTTAATTAAACTGGCTTCTTTCTTCGGTTTAAACTTGGTCCAATAATTAAAATAACGTCGGCGTTCACGACCTTCATTATCGAAAATTTTCATATCCACCATCGCTATGCGGGTGTGTTTTTTTTGGGACTCCTGATGCACCTTTGTCATCACATCTAAGCCAGTGATTGCAAACCCAGGAATCATCATTACTAATAATATTAAAAGTGACTTCATCATGCATCCTTCAACTTAGTATGAACTTAGTTTACATGAATTCAATGACACTGTGAACTCAATCCATTAAGTTGGATTGATAAACAAATTCAGCTGGCCCAGTCATAAAAACCTCGTGTGTTTCTTGATTATAATTAATGGCCAGTTGGCCACCCTTCAACTGAACAGTTGCATCAGCTAAATTTTGACCAGATAAAACCCCAGCAACCACTGCGGCGCAGGCACCGGTACCACAGGCATTGGTTTCACCAACCCCACGTTCCCAAACACGCATTTTCAATTCATTTTCAGATACCCGTTGAATAAATTCAACATTCACTCGATTAGGAAACCACGGATGTTGTTCAATCACTGGTCCAAATCGAGCCAAATCAAATGCGTCAACATCTGAAACAAAAATGACAGCATGGGGATTACCCATACCGATGGGAATCAGTGATAAAGGGGTTCCATCAACAACCAAGTCGTGCGAAAGTAAATTAACATTCATACCAAAATCTTGGGTGGGCAATGTCGATTGTAATTTAGCCTGGCCCATTTCAATCAAAATCTGGCATGATGGATAATTTGGGTCCAAAATTTGGCAATTAAGAATGCCAGCCCCAGTCTCAATGGTTAAAGTGAGTTTAGTGGTTAGTTTTTGATGATACAAATACGCAACAAAACAGCGCAGTCCATTACCACACATTTCAGGTTCAGAGCCATCGGCGTTAACCACCATCATCTTAAAATCAGCCACCTTGGAATCCAGTAAAAAAAGAGCACCATCGCCACCAACAGAAAACCCTCGCTGGCAATAATGGGTAGCAAAATTGACAAAATCCAACGGTGTTTGACGTGCATCAACACAAATAAAATCATTTCCACAACCATGATATTTAGAGAACTTAATTGCCATTGCTTATTCCAAAAAAAAATAACTAATGTTATTCTGACGTAGATGTTGAAATCGATCAATGCAAAACTCACACAATGGAAGACATTTAAGTCAAACCTTCGTTCAAGCAAGCCAAAATTAACAGCCAGCATTGAATGGGTAGAGACGTTAGCTTGGGCATTGGTAGTGGCTTTAATCCTTCGTCAATTTGTAGTTCAATCCTCTTTGGTATTTTCGGGTTCCATGATCCCCACCCTTCGATCTGCCACTCAGACCAGTTTTGCAGATCGCTTAATTGTTAACAAATTGGTATATCATTTTAATGCCCCTGAACGTGGCGACATAATTTTATTTCATTCACCTTATAACGACGGTAAGCAATATGTTAAACGTTTAATTGGATTACCGGGTGAAACCATCGAAATTCGACGAGGCATGGTTTATATTAACAACAAATTATTGGTAATTCCTGGGGTCACAGTTCGACGTGATTATTCAACATTAGAAAAGCAAACCATTCCAACAAACAATTATTTTGTATTGGGTGATAATCGTCCCAATTCTGCTGATTCACGGGTATGGGGGTTTGTTAAAAATGCTGACCTAATTGGCGAGGCATTATTTATTTATTGGCCAATGAATCGGATTCGATGGGTCAAATAACAGTCCAGTTAAACGGTGAGCCTCATGCAACATCATCGGCATCAATTTCAGAACTAATCCAGGAACTAAAGCTTAATTCCGATCACGTCATTGTAGAACATAACTTGGCTGTCCTAAAAGCAATCAACCATAATCACACCCCACTTAATACCGGGGATGTCATTGAGATTATTCGATACATTGGCGGCGGCCAAAAAATTATTTACTAAACCTTTCATTTTCTCCACCGATAAAGAAGTTAATCCCATATAAATAACTATTTTCGGAGGAAATCATGCAAATTGATCAAATCAATGATGGATTCAGCGTATCTCAATTTGAGCACATTGACCGTATTATAAATGCCGGGCGTATTCATGAGATGCAAGAACTAAAAAAATTAGTCAAATTCATTGATCATTTAATTCAATCATTAATTCATCAAATTGCAAGTGGTTTATTAACAGATAAAGGGGCAAAAATAAAAATATTACAGTTATTTGGCATAATTCAGCATTGTCAGATCGGAAACCATCCAACCATCAAAAACCAATTGGAACGACTAAAACGATTATTTGAGAATAACTTTAAGCAGTCATTAAATAATGCGTGGTTAACCTTCAATCCCAAACCAATCGTGTTAGCAGGAAGTGCAATTCAGCATTATGTCGAAAGCATCCAGGATTCCCAAAATGATCCCATTTACTCGGAAAAGCCAAACCCTATGCTCACCGAAGCACAAGCGGCCTTAAATAAGCTTCCTAAATCCAATAATAACATTGCATTATCGGAATATTACTTATCCAATTTGATCAACAAAAAGAGCATCTATTCAAAGCTTAAAAAATACATTTTAAAATCGCAAGAGGTATCCAATAGCAAGCCCATTGAACCGATGCCTAGTAAGCCTAAGCAACAAAATCGTTTAAATTTCAGTGAACTATCATTGGCCTATCAAAAAAACATTGCAGCAACGGCATGATTAAAATTGCAATACTAATTATTGCATTTTCAATCCAAGCGGTAACTTTAAGTCCATATATCGAATACAACAATACCAGTCAAAGTAAGTTTATGAATCAAAACCCAAGTATTGGAATCAATATTAAAACGGCATTAGCACAAGTTCGAGTTGGTATTGAATATTTGGAGCTCAACAACTATGGAACCATTCACAAACCCATTAATGGGCACATCATTACAAATCAAACGGACTGGGCGTGCCCGATAGGACTTGAGGCGGCGTGGCAGTGGCAAAATAAAATTCGAGTAAAGGTTGGGTTGGGCGCAAAGTTTTATTTTGCCCAGACCATTTCCAGCAATGACATTGAAACCATTGAATCAAAAAAAGCCAATAATGGTGAAGCGTTAATTAGCAACTATAAAGAGTCCTTTGAACCCAATGCCTTTGCACGGGTCGAGTTTGGCTATGAGGTGATTCCAAAATTAGTTATTTCATTTTCAAAAACCTGGCAACAAATGAAAAATCATATCCGTTATACCTACCTTAACCAGTACGCTGTAAGTACCATTAACGAGTTTAGTTATGATCCAATATCTTTATCGATTCAGTATCATTTTTAGTTTATTTATCGGGCTGAGTGGGTGCAGTACTGCTGAAAATGGGTTTTCGAATACCATTAATGACATTCAATTTAGTAATCAGACCCGTCGCATGGTCATTACCATTAATAGCAATCAAGTTGGGACAAATAATATGACCATTTTAACTGGAATTTACAAGTCATTTAATGGCACCCCTCATAATCAATGCATTAACATTAGTGAAAATATTACGATTAATGGTGAAACTCAGACCACTACCACATTCACAAAAAAGATAGTTAGTGGCTACATGTACTTATCCGATGAAATTTCAACCTTAAGCACAGCCTATATTCAATTACCCATCGCCTATAACAGCAGATTCTTTGGCCCCTTTTCAGCCATTTCAAGTGAAAACGTGACATTAACAACGGTTGGATTCCATGAAACCTATACCAATCAACTGGGCCAAACATTTGAAAATGTTATGGAAGCGCATGACGAAAGTGGTTTAATTCGATTATTTATTAATCAAGCCAACTACATTATTCAAAAAGAAGATTATCGTTACCAACCCACAATTCAAAGTTTAGATAACAATTAATGGGTTAACGATTTAATTGGCGGGGTGACATGATCTAAATATTTAATGGGAAGAATGACTTCAAAATAAATGATTGTTTGTTCAGAATAGACGTTAAATTTACCATTTTGGTTAATCACAATTTGGTTTACAATCGATAACTCCAATTGATCTTTCAAATCAGCATCCGAAAGCTGCCCTAAATTTTGATAATTTTGAACGCCTACTTTCACAAATAATTTATCGGGTTCACGAGTTCGGATTTCAAGGGATAATCGACTATCATCTTTCGCCAATGAGTTAATTGAAAAGATCATTAAATTAATCAAAACTTGAATGGCCATAACTTGGTCAATAACAATTTTCTCTCGATCCAAATGCACAACATAAAACGTATGTTTTGAGTAACGAAGGTCCCCAGCAATGAGACGTAATACTTGGTCTAGCAAGTCGGGCAAGTAGATTTCAACCAAGGATTCCGTATTGGATCGACTTAAGCGTAACAGCGATTGACATAACAAATTTATTCGGTCAACTTGAGGGACTACGGCAGTCACAAAATGATCTTGAAACTTTGGATCCTGCCAGCAATCGTTTAGTCGGGTAACCCCATCAATAAGTTGTTGAACAGGGGTAATCAATTCATAGGAAATTCCTTTGGCAATTTTACTCATCATAACAAGCCGGTTGGTTTGGTTCATTTGATCAATCAATTCTTTGGATTGTTGAATATTAGTTAAAACAATAATCGTCGAAAAATCATGGGGTTGGGAAATTGAAAACGCAGATAACGAGTGAAGTTCTTGTTGCCCATTTTGGTCAATTTGAATTTTCTGAACAAATTCAGACCGATTGGATTGGGCATAATTGACCGCATTAATAATCATGGGATGAATATCAGAGTCATGGATAGATTGATTAAGTAATTGGTGGTTATGGTCATTTAACTGAGTGGTCATACGAGAGTTTAAATAATCGATTTTAAATTTATCATTAACAATCATAACACCGGTTGGCAATTGATCCAGCAATCGTTGCAGAAATGCTCTTAATCGAAGGACTTGATCGTGGTTGGACTGATAATCACAGAACACTTCGAAATGACGCAAAAATACCTGGCAATACGGGATTCGATAATCCAAAAGGTCAATCATTTTCTCAAAAAATAAAATAATAATCGAGCTATCATCAGAGTCATTCACGCGAATAAACAGAGCGTGCTTAACATCAATTAACGTCATCATCGCATTAAGTTCGGCAGGCGTTTCCGGAGCATTAATCGAAAATTTACATGATACATTCTCTTTTAAATGCCCGCGGACAAAATTAGAATGCAATTTAAAATTTAAGCCATCAACGTGAATATTAAACGAACTACCACATTTATAAAAATCAGAGGTTGGGTCATAGTTTAAAAAAATGTAAAATTTAATTTCAGGCATAATATTCAATAAGGTTCGGCGTGATAATTGAACAACATCACTAAGGGAATCATTAACATTAAATTTCGAGATAGAGGTATTCACCTTTTCTAACATGGCCTGATGTGTAAAAAACTGATTCACAGATGTGGCATTACAAATGGCAGTAGAAATCGCATCAGAAAGCCCATGAAACAACTGTGCATCTGACTTTAATATTTCAGTTCGTTTTCCAAGCGCATAAATTGCCATAACCCCCAACATTTCATTGGACTGTTGCAATAACCGAATTTGGACAATATTGTGTCTTTTCATAAATTCAGTCAACTGTTTAACATTGGTATGAAATGGGGTATGCCCGTAGTGATACATAATCTCATCAAGTTCGTGAACATGAATTAAATCGCGATATTGTAAAAAAATAACCAAGTCCTTATTCGGGCAAATGGGACGTAACTGTACGTAATTGGTTATGTTGAATCACCCATAATGCAATTTCAAAATGATGCAATTTAAATAAGTAATTCGAGTTCAATATTTGTTTAATTTCCTCAAAATTAAGCGTCGAATTTAACAATTCAATGCATTTCTGAAGCACCTCCTTCGATACAACTGAAAATGGATAAATTCCGTCAAAAGATCGCACCAGAAATTCAAACACATAAACGGTTGCCGCCAAAAATAAACCACCTATCAAACACGTCATTATAGCAATATAATCCAAATGAAACCCGTTCATAATAAATGGGTCAAAAACAGCATGAAATTTCATCACAATAATACAAATAATAGAAAACAGCATGGCCTGAAAATACATCCGCAAACTACGAATTGGAAAATGAAAAATATAAGGTAAAAATAATAAAAAATACATGAAGTAAAACGTCAATGGAATATAGGGTTTAAGTTGACTTAATCCTGAAAAGTAGAGTGTAAAAAAGACGCAATATCCCACAACATTGAATAGCACTTCATTTCGAATCCCAAATTTAAATCGACTTAATTGAATGGCCTGTTGATCCCGATGAAGAATCCAAGAATGGAACATAAAAAACAATGAATTAAAAATCATAATATAATTTGAATTAATTAATGAATGGTTTAAAATTAAAATCGCCAATAAATTAGTAATACACACTCCCCAACAGAACACCGATCCCACCATAACCAATTGTTTTTGAAACGACGTTAGCTGATCCAAACGATCATAAACAATTAAAAAAGAGAATAGTGGAATTAAAATGTAAACTGATGCCACTATATCTTGCGTAAATAAATTTGTATTTGGAAAAAAATAAAATGCCCACCAAAACAATGTGGTTATCGGCGCAACAAAAAACACGGTACGCGATAATGGTGAAATAGGAATTAAGCTATTCATTAAAAAAGTAGAAGACACAAAAAATAAGTGAGTTAATAACATCATTGTTCGGTTAATACTCCACTAAGTTTGGGACGAAGCAATTTAGGAAAGGCAATTCGGAACACCGTTCCAGAATCATTGCTTTTAAGCAAAGAAATACTGCCTTGATGATCCAAAATAATTTGATGAACAATACTTAATCCCAATCCCGTTCCGTGATCTTTGGTGGTAAAAAAAGGATCAAATAAGTAAGGCTGATCTTTTTCAGGAATGCCAGTACCATTATCTTCAATATCCAATATCACCTGTGGTTCAGGCACATGTTCAACGGCATCAAGCGCATTTAAAAACAAATTCAAAATAACTTGATTTAACTTGGTTTCATTGGCAAACACCATCACATGTTCTTCAATATCCAATGTTAATGATGTGGCTTGATTATAGCGTTGTTCTGCCTTTAACAGTGATTCTGCATCTAAAATTAATTTAGATAAATTGGTAGGTTCAAAACTTGCCGTTTCATTTTTCCCAAAAAAGTTTAATGACTTCGATAATTTTTCAATTCGATGCAATTGGGGAAGCACAATTTGGGAACATTTTTCGCGAATATCATGATTGGACCAATCTTTAGATAAAAGTTGAGTAAATGTTTTAACGGCCACCAATGGGTTCTTTATTTCATGCGCAACACCCGCAACAAAGGTCCCCATCCCTTTTAACTTGGATGACTTCGAAATTGTATGTTGAATTTTAATTAAATCCGTAACATTGCTTAGCAAGACAATAATAGAATCACGATCCACTTTACGAAGGGATAACTTAAAATGATGTTGATTAAAATTAAGGGTTAATTCCGTATCAGAAAAATCAACAATTTTATGGACCACGTCCAATGCAGGGTAATCCATAATTAACTCATGAAAATTTGTATATGATTTTTTAAAAAACTCAATAAAATATTTATTGGTAAATTTAATATTAAACTCCGCATCCAAAACAATAATAATGGATGATAAATAGTCAATAATTTCTTGGTGAAACCGTTTCGTTAGCTCAATTTTTTTATTGGAAATTGAACGATAAATCAGTGAGGAAATTTGTTTATTAATAATACTAACCAAGGACAGATCAACACGACTTTTAAATTCGTTTGAAAAGGCAACATAAAAGCCAACCATTTTTTCCTCATTAACAATTGGCATTAAATAGCATTGCTTCGCCTGATAAAACCCAGCCACTGTTTTTAATCCATCGGGCAGCTTAGGATCATCAACACTAAAACATACCGGGTCAAATGGAAACTGGATTAAATGGTCAATCGATACCTCAGCCAAAATATCGCGCAAGTGTTTCGGAACATACACAGTAGCGATTGCAGAAAAATTAGATAATTTTGGCAACGGGGGTAAAATCAAATGTTGAAATCCAATAATTTGTTGATATTGGACCAAAATTTCATGAGACATATTATTCATGGACGACAACGATAAGCGAGATACAAATTCATTGGCGTTAGCCATATGTTTAATTTTGGTATTCACTTGATTGTATGACCTCACCAGGACAATAGCATTAATAGTTTCATTAAATAATTGTTTAAAGCGAAATTTATGTTGAATCAACCACAAATCCCAATACGTTGGAAATTGAAATACAAGCCATCCAAATTGATGATCATCTCGACTTAATTTAAGATGCACTTCGGTAACATCCTTCAAATACACCAGTCGCACTGATTGTGAGCTTTGTGCAAATCGATCATGATAATAGTTCAAGTTTGGTGTCATTGTTGTTTCAAGTTCCTCCGTATTTGAAACAACATTTAAATCAGAAAAAAAGCGAACATTGTCAAAATTCGCACTAAATTGCTTAAACCCATTCAAAATATGGGTCATTGATTTTGCATTGGCCAGTGCTTGAGCTAATTCATCAAAAAATAAAATATCACTCTCAAAGAGTTGTTGTTTCTTAGTGGTTAAAAACAGATCTATGTAGGTTCTTAAAAAAGAGAACGCCGCAATCCCCGCCATAAAAAGAAATAAAAGTTTCAAAGAAGTATAAGATGTTGGAGAGGCAATTTGAAAGATACGAATTAAGCCAAAAACCAAGATAAAATAGGGCGCTCGAAAAAGCATGGAATAAAAAAAATACGTCAATTCAGAGACTAAAAATAATTTCTGATATGATACCATCAAAAGAAGTTGCCCGCCCAAAACCACTGGCATTATCAAAATCACAAGTAAGTTATAATAATAAGGTGTTAACAAAAAAGCTAAACCGATTAATAGTACCGGAAAAACAAACCCGAACCAGTTAAAAGCACTTGCAAATGACCTAACATTGAATGGCCAATCCACTGCTGACTTGGAATGAAGCCGTTGTTGTTGAATATAAAAAAGAATACCTGCAACCGCCAGGAAGCATCCACCCCAAACCGATAAGGGGCGATGCAATGATATCTCTGGCATGAAAAAAGGTAAATAGCCCAATAAAACATGAAACGCAATTAAGGCGGTAAAAATACTTAAGCGACTTCGTTTAATCAAGTGCAAAGAAAATAAAAAAGTAAATGCAATCAAAGCAAATGAAGCGATAATTAATTGTTGCATGCCCCCTTATTTTAGCATCCAATCAAATAAAAAACACCGATATTTAAAAATTAATTAAATAAAGCGATAAAGACGATGCAATCCATTAAAAAATTCTAAAATTAATCGATAAATATCGTATGGATTCAAATAACAAAGCTGATTCAAGAAAAATATTAGGAATTGAAACAATAACCGCATTTATTGAGACTGAAATTGATCCGTCAAATTTAATGGGAATTGTTGAGTCTGAAAATTTTTTAGAAGGCATATTAGACAATTATCTTGAAATAACGTCCACTGAAAACACCGAATTAATGAGCATCGATGATGTTTTTGAATTATTAGGTAAAGGGCAGCCAATACTTATTCGTGATAATTCTAAAAGTGACATCAAAAACTTACTGGCAATAGTTGAAACCATTCGTGCAATAAATAAAAAAGTCACCCGGTTAAATACTGAATTTGACTCGAAGTTAATTATAGATTTATCCAACCCAGACAACGCGGTTTGGGAAAAACTAAGCACTTTCATTAATCAAAAATTTAATTCATTTACAAATTACAAATTAATTCAAAATCAACAAATTCAACAAAAATTAAATCATTGGATTAGCGAAACAATAAAGAAAGCGCACCTTAAACTAGAAAAATCATTAAAAGACTTTTTACATTCAGAAGTAAACAAGTCGATTATTCTAAACAAAATAACGGGAACCGAAGGATGGAAATTCAAACTAAATGATGAAAAAAAGCATAAAAGCGATCCTTTAAAGCAATACGAAACAGCAATACGAGACGAAATTAACACGTTAATTACACCTTACAAAGCCCCATTTATCGAGCAGTTTTCAAAGGAGCTATTTAGCCGTTGTTACAAACAATTATTATCCTCAGAGAAAGAATCCATTATGCCATCAAAAATTAAAACGGACATTCAAGATATTACCCAGACCCAACTAAACAACTTAAAATTAGAGGCCAATGTAAAGCAGCGTTTTAATAAAGAGTACAATGATTTATTAAAATATTTACTATCAAATAAAAGCGATATTAAGCAATATGCAAAAAATAAGTTATCCATTTTAAAATCAATTTCAAATGATGCCGAGTTATCTGAAAAAGAAAAAAAAGACATTCAATCAACGTTCTTTCAGATTTATCATAATATACGGGGTTACGAACAAGAGAATCATTATTGGGCAGAAAATGCTCAGCATCTTGGCGATTCAAAAAAAGGTGCCAAAGAGCGATTTTTATTTCAAGCATTGGAGGCAAGCATTCATCGATTCCGGCCCTATGTATTAAG
>JAYNJH010000041.1:0-4711 GCA_038109885.1 Candidatus Margulisiibacteriota bacterium
CTACAATACTCAAATATACAAATTATGGTTAAATCATTTTAGTAAACAACTTGTAAATGTAAATCGTGAACGTCTAAACAATTGCAACAACTTCAATAGGCCAGATGATTTACTTAATTATTTAACATCTTTAAACCAAATATTTGAACAACCTGTTTATGATTTTGAATTTGGGCTAATTATTTCATCCTTAATAAAAAATACATTTCAATTATATATCCCCGTCGATGTTATTGATCTAAATACAATCATAAAACCAAAAGTTTCCTTAAAAGATTTAAATGAAAGAAGTTATACAAACGAAATTTATACCTTTAACAACCATTATATTAATTTATTTAAACAATTCCCTTTCAAAATAAATCTGGATGGAAGTTTAGAGGCAAACTATCTCACATTTAAATCAAAAAAAGACTTCATTAACTACAAAAATCCAGACAAAATAATTATTAATCAACAAACATTAAATGCGGCATCCAATGGCAAATCATTCACATGGTAAACGAATATTATCGACCCGCAATTATGGACCCTATTGCTCTTGAACTATTGGCAAAAAAAATTGCTCAATACATCGCAATCACACTGCAAAGCAATTCAAATATAAGTAAAATATTAAATAGCAATACGAAAGAAAACATTAAAAAAAATCAATTACTTAATAAACGTTTTCTGCAATCAACAGATTTAAATAAACAAATTCAAACATATAAAATTAAACCAAAAAAATATTTTAAAAAAACCTTTGAGTTTAACCTTACCCCCCCCCTATCTCTTGGATATTTTAGTGGCATTTCGGTGGTTGATATTAATCAAGATAATAATTTAGATATGATCGTTCCCAACAATAATATAATCAATGTAGTTATTAATGATGGCATAAAAAACATAAAAAAAATTCAATTAAAAACCGACAATCAAGGTCAGTTTTCAGCCGCCTATGCGATTGATATTAATAATGACTATTGGTTAGACATAATCGCAATTAATGAAAATGGACTTAACTTTTTTATTCAAACAGCACCCGAGACCTTTAAGTTCACATCACTTATTCCAATATCAAATATCTCCTCACTATGTGTGAATGATATTGATAATGACTTAGACAATGACATTTACGTCACTCGAAACTTTGGAAAAGTTGCCATCGATGGTAATAATGCCCCACCAAATAAATTAATTGAAAACATTGGTAATAATACATTTAAAATTAAATCCATGCCAAACATTGAATCAACGAAATTCAGCTCTGGCTGCAGTATCTTAGACATTAATAATGACACTCTAAACGACATTATTGTAATTAATGAATTTGGGAATAATGAATTATTTTTACAAGAAATTCCAAACCAGTTTTCTAATAAAAGTAATAGATATGGGTTTAATGATAGTGGCGGTTCAATAAACTTAAACATCGTAGATTTTAACCATGATGAGTTTTGGGACATTTTCATTTCAATGGTCGACATATTTAACAATCAAATAAGCCTTAAAGGCATATCAAATCCAAGCCCCATTTTTGATCAAATCATGAACATTTCCCCAGTAAAAATGGGAAATAAAATATACTTAGGAAGTGCCAATAAACTCGAAAACAACTCCCAAAAGATCATTAAATCAGGAGTAATGGGATGGAGTTGGGGCAGTGCCTTTTTTGACTATGATAATGACAGTGACCAAGATTTTTATATTACCAATGGAAATTTTGATTTAAATTCCCAAAATAATGATAAGAATATATTCATGCTTAACCATAAAAACACATTGAACTTTAGTAACTCAATCTCTGCGGAAAGTCATGAACAAAATTCAAGAGCCGTCTCAAGTGGGGACTTTAATAATGACGGAGATATTGATTTAGTAATTAAAAATACAAATAAAATAATCCAATTTAAAAACATAAACAAATCAAAATACCCTTGGCTTAAAATAAAATTAAATGGCCCAACGCCCAATACATACGCCATCGGGAGTATTATAACGTTGCACACAAATAAAAAAACATTAAAAAAAATTATCCTACCTCAAACTGGTTTTTTAAGTCAATCTCCTTACATTCAGCATTTTGGCATTGGAGACCAAACAATTCAAAAAATAACGATCGCCTGGCCAGATAAATTAGTCAGTACAATTAAGCCCCCAGTTCCAATCAATGAGTTACTAATTATCCAACACCCGACCCTTATTAAGAATTAACTTTTTTAATTGTTTATTTTTTGTTAGTTTTAAAATAATGATTTACTTAGAACTAGTGCCAACATCTTTGGAAAAATTGAGTCTAGAAAGCCATTGGGCATTAAATACCTTCAAAGAAATTAAAGGAATTAATATTCCCGATATATTAAGAATTTCAACACGAAGTTTTGATGCCGCTGCCCATATTGCAAAAGATGATATTGATTCCATACCCCATATTAGAATTTGTGATTTTAATATGAGCCAACTAAGCGAATTATGTCATAAATTATCAATTCAAAATGTATCTAGAATTTTGCTAATTTCTGGCGACCCTCCACCCAATCCGTTACAACCTGTTTTTAAACATAATATTATTGAAATCATTAAAGAGCTTAGCACACAATTTAAATCAATTAATTTCTATGCAGGTTGTGACCCATACCGTCAAAGCATTCGAAGTGAATTAAACTACAGTGAAGAAAAAATAAAGGCCGGTGCGATGGGCCTTTTCACCCAACCAATTTTTGACATTAATCTTGCAAAAATCCTGATTAACTCATCAATTACAAGTCAGTGGTTTTTAGGGATTTCACCCGTTTTAACTGAAAAATCATACAACTATTGGGTTACTCGAAATAATGTCTTTTTCAATTCTAAATTTGAACGTTCTTTAGATTATAATATAAATATTGGGAAAGATATGATTGAATTATGTAAGACGGAAAACCATAACAACTATATTATGCCAATAAAAACCGATCTCCAATCTTATCTAAAAGGGTTATTAACTTGAATCGTTTTTCTGAATTTTTAAAAGATCATTGGTTAGGTTTAATTCCCGTCATTTTATTAGCATTCATTAGCTTAAGGCAAATTTATTTATATAATGTTGATAACCTCAGCCGCTGGAAAGGCGGTGGATTTGGAATGTTTTCAACAATAGATCGTCGTTACTTTCATATCCACCTTATTTATAAAGAAGCAATTGAGTGCGCTGAACCGCACATTGAGTTTGATCGTCAATTCGAAAAAATAAAAAGTTATCCTAACTACCTTGATCTAGAACGATTAACTAAAAAATTATCAAAAAAAATATGGATATATAATTTCGGAACAAAAACAAAACAGAAACCTACATCAGTAAAAATGATTGGAAAAAACCAATCCTTAAGAGCTGAAGATCGTATATCAAATTTCAATGCTATTGAAATTCAAGTTTTTACAGTTAAATTTAACAAAGCAAACTTCACAATGGAGCCAAAGCTAATTAGAAAAATGAAGTTCTTAAAATGATTAATGCCATAAAAGACAAATTAAGAGAATTAAACCCGCACGATTTTTCACTTAAAATTACTATTTTCTTTATTATTATCCATTTCCAAGAAATAGTAGATACCGACCCTCTTATTTTTATTCCCTTAATAATTTTATCTGCCGTGGGCATACTTTTTAATAAAGCCCTTTATTCAAAATTATATTGGGGAGCCATCAGCGCATTATATTTCACATGGTTAATGTTAAATTGGCAGGTCATTGATAACCATATGTACTTATGGGGGTATTGGTTAATGTCAATATTTTTAAGCTTATTTTCAAAACTTCCAAAAAAAACACTCGCCTTTTCAGCACAATTACTAATTGGATTTTGCATGTTATTCGCCAGCATACAAAAATTAAATCCAACTTTTTTAAGTGGTGATTTTTTTTATTACACACTAATTACAGATCGACGATTTTTTTTCATTGGGCCGTTAATTAAATTTAATATGATTGAAGTCATATCTGAAAATATTATAACAATTTCTGAAATGATGTCTCATTCAAAAAATGTTATTTTGAACCCTGGCCCCTATATTTTACACCCAATAAGCAAATTCTTAACTTGGTACGTAATAATTTTAGAATCTACCCTTGCAATCATTTTCTTAATTCCACGTCGTTTTGCCTATCAATGGCAGCATTGGCTACTTTTTTTATTTTTTAGTGTGTATCTTTTACTTCCAATTAGAGGTTTTGCTTTTACATTAATTGCTATGGGCACAACCTTAATCAAAAAAGAAGATATCGGACTAAAACTTGGTTACATAATTTTCTTATTGTATATGTTTGCGATGTCAAACATCGTCATCAGTTTAATTTTCAATTTTACGTATCCGATATTTTAATAATAAAAGCTAACATATAATGTTCAGGTTCATTATTCCAACTATGATCGTGCTCTCCCTCAGCATGCTCATGTGCACCAGATGTATCCATTTGTTGAGTATGATGAACACCACCATTACTTTGATTTGAAGTCCCATGGTTATGGTTTGTTGAAATTGAATGATGATGACTTTTACCTTTATGATAATTCGTATCCGTATTGGAATTTCCTCGATGGTTTTGACCATCATTAAATGGTGTTTTTCTACTTTCTGTATCACCTTTATTATTAAATTTCGAATAACTAATTGATATTGAATGATTGTG
Organism: Candidatus Margulisiibacteriota bacterium; assembly: GCA_038109885.1. Classification (GTDB taxonomy): domain Bacteria; phylum Margulisbacteria; class Marinamargulisbacteria; order UBA817; family UBA817; genus UBA817. Next base: position 4,651 of record JAYNJH010000041.1, read on the forward strand.
ATCTCCACCTGTAATTGGATGTGCATCAGTATTGCCATGCCCCCCACCAATATGGCGATGA
>JAYNJH010000041.1:4721-7007 GCA_038109885.1 Candidatus Margulisiibacteriota bacterium
TTTACCAATATTCGCCAGGTCTGCCCCCATAATAAATTTATCTGTTAAATTGGGACGACCACTTTGACCATCACATAGTGCCCAACCCGCAGGAATACTCGCCTTAGTCCCAGACCACATTACAATCACGCCCTGAGGAACAGGATATAACCGATCATTGTTTTGGTATAAATTTTCAGTTTTTACACCCCCATTAATATCCATTGCATAGGCAGGCATCTTTCCAACACCAACTTTACCTTCAGTAATTGTAATATCAGGATTGGATAATGTATCACCATTACTTTCAATTAAAACTTTTGTACTTGCACCATTTGGCATAATCCCAATCTTACCTTTGACTGATCCATTTTTTGACTCAAAGGTAATCGATGGCGGGGCATTTGTATCCTCTAAAAATAACGTTGCATCACCAGTTTCATTATAAAGATAGAAATTATTCGTTGTTTTATCGGCAAATGTACCAAAGGTAACTGAGTTAGAAAAAATAGAAAGGCGTTTCGTATTATTTACATGAAATGACATCAAATCAGGAAGGTAAAAATCCATCCCATAGCCACCTTCAATTAATTTAAACTGATTCGGTAATAATTGAAAAATTGGTGTGTCATCTTTATAAAATAATATATCAGACTTTAATCGAGCTCCACCATTTATTGAAAATCGATCCAATGGCTTGGCAACATTCACGCCAAGGTTTCGAGAAACAATTACACCCTTAAAGTTCTGAGGGATAATTTTATTAACATTACGCCCAACACTTAATGAGTCTTTAACAAAAAGATTAGATCCAGGATCAGCCGTGGTTAAATGCCCCACATATAATTTTCCTTCAATGGTTAATCCTGTTGACGCATCATTCTGAGTTATTCCAGCATAGTCAGCACCCACAGTCATCGAGCCATTCGCAAATAACGTATTTTTGGTTTCATCTAAGCCAATGGAAACCGAATTTTCTTTTAAATACAATGAAGGGTTTGTATCCCCATTTGTTGTAAAAAGAATATTTCGACTTGTCGCAATAAGCCCCTCATTGATCTTTCCCAATTTGTTATTATCAATGTTTGAGTTTAATTGAATATAAGCTGAATTATTGGTTAATGTAGTCAGTGTTAAACCAGAAACACCACTGGGTAAACTTTGAAATAAGACACCTTCTTTACCGGATAAGTTTTCGGCATGTAAGATCGCTTGTGGGCTATTGGTAAAAAAGCCATACCGATGATTATTTGCAATACTATCGCCAGTAAAAGTAAGTAACGCATTGGAAGTTGTTGAGATTTGAAATTGATCATTTGAATTTGAATTATTTGAATCAATTAAAAAACTAATTTTTTGATTTGTCGTTGTTGAAGTTGCATTATTAAGCTGTATGCGTTGATTAAACAATTCGTTTGAAATATAAATTCGATCGGATTGCATTAAATCATTAACCTCAAAGTCATAATTTGGGGATTTGGTATTTATACCTACATTTCCTGAGGAATAATAAAGGTCATTGTATTTTAACTTCCATTTAAATGGGATTGATGTAACTTCAGTTCCATTTCCGTTAGACCCATTAAGATATACTTGCCCATTCACTGTAATCGTTCCATTAATAACACCACCATTCATTAACGGGTTAAAAAATCGAATTGAATCTTTTACACCATCACTATTCGTATCAACTAAATTTATGGATACCCCACCATTGGGTAGCACCTCTTTAAATTCAATAATATCTTTCCCAACAGGCTCAATATATTGGAGCCCCCCATTAGGAACAAATCCATCCATAAGCGGCGTCTCATAAATTCGATAATAATAATCAGGGGCATGAAAAACAATTTTATTCTCTGAGGGGCTTACCGACAATCCAAGTCCAGATGTTTCATCTACGGTCAATGATTTTACAGATCGAACTTCTTTATTATTGGCCACATCATTAGACTTCTGATTAATTACAAATGCTTGAATTAATTGATCACCAGCATTTTTATAAAATACCGGTTCATTAAATAACACATCACCATCAACATATAGGTTGGCATTTGCCGAAGGTTCTGATTTATTAATGGCAATCAAACGATTATTCGAAACTGACATAATCGTTTGCCCCGCCTGGGTATTAAATAAGAATGGTTTCGTATTCTTTTGTTGAAAAATAAGCTGGTTACTATTTTTATATAGGTCCATAACTGGACGTCTTTGATTAGTTAAAAAGTGAAGTTTATCGGTATTCGATAAAGCAATATCTCCACTTACAACAATGGTAGTACCTGATTGAGATACAGTAGATATTGC
>JAYNJH010000041.1:7017-14207 GCA_038109885.1 Candidatus Margulisiibacteriota bacterium
CATCTAAATGTATAATTGGATTGGACTTATTGGACTTAATTTGAGAAATCGAGAAGATCCCATTATCATTTTTTATATTATAATGACTATTTAAATTACTAAGCATAAGTTCTGATTTTGATTTAGAAATAATATCAATGGTAGGGTATTGAGCCGAACTCAGTAATAAAACATTGGCATTATTTGTTGCACCTATCGCAAAAGAACGGGATCCAAATGTCGATAGCAACGTTGAGTTATTAAAAAGTTCTATCGATGGATCAGAGTTAGATCGAGATCGAATTGAGGTATGATGACCCGATCGATAACTACTCATCACTTGACTACCATTAACATTCATCGCAACCCCACCACCAAAAATAGATAACCTAGCCCGAGCATTTTCTGTCCCAATAATAAAATTACCATTGATATCAAAGTATGCTTTTTTTGAACCGCTAATATTAAAGTTAATCGGTTGAGTCAAGGAATCTGTTCCTGAGTTTAAATTTAAATTCTGGTTTGAATCAAAAAATAGATAGTGAGAATAATCATTATTGTATAAATTAAAATGCCCAATTCCCTTTGTTCCATTCTCAAGATTTTGATTAAAAAATGTATTTAAAAAACCAACCGAACCATTTATATCCAATGTTGCCCTTGGTTTAACCGTCGTAAATGCACTGGTAGGTGATAGATTCAAACGGCTTTGCATATTTACTACCTCATCAGAATGATAAGCTTTATCCGTTTGAGATATACTTAAACGATCATTTTTCACTCGAATTGAAGCGCCAAACGATGATAACCCCACACTATCGTCACTAGAATTAAAAAGTTTATATTTCGAATGAGTATCATCCGTATAATCTAAATTAAAAAACACCTCACTATTTAAAGGCGAAAAAATAAGTGAGTTTGCACCACCAAAAACAAAAGGATGTTTCGTTTTCGTCCCGCTTGCATTTGATTCAATAATTAATGGGGCATTTACCTGTTTATCTGTGGTAATTAGCTCCAGCTTAGAGTCCAATAAAATACCTTTATCGTAATTTATCCAAAATAAGGGATCGGTTGGTGCCCAAATGGAACCATTAAAAATAAACGCATTTTTTAAGGCAGCTCCCATCTGATCCAAGCCAAACGTTTGATTTACTAACGAAATCCCTCGCCCATTAGTTAATAGCGTATTGGTATCAACTTGATCCAAAGATACCCATTGATTATGGAAAAGCTGTAACCCGTTTTCAGATGTAAAACGTATTGTACCATTCGCTACGTTAGAAGCTTGAGCACTATCCTGAATGGTTATTCCGCCAGAAACAGTCAAATTTGCATAATTTAGCTTTGTTCCCACCGATACCGGTCCATCCATGTAATAAATACCAACACGTTGTCCCCCTTCAATTCGCTGCTTCCAGTAATCTTGCCCTGAAATAATATTACGTAAATATTGGCCATCTCCCTTTAAACGAATTGCCTTTATATTCCCTGAAACATTTAACATAACATTATCCATCGGCGCCATATTAATTCCCAAACCATTTCGAGGCATAACAATAAACTGATGATCTTGTTGAGATTTTGCCGGCTGATATCCATCAGAGTATACAAATGAATTCTCATGACGAATGGAAACCGATTGGCCCAATGCAACCGAGGTATTGGCTGAAACCTTATTCATATTACCAATAACTGTGACATAATCTCCCACCAACTCATTTAAACGACCAATGGATGTATTTAATTCTCCAACAATTTTATTTTCTTTTCCCCCAAGCAATACATTATAAGGACCATGAATATTATGGTTACTTCCCCCAAAAATCACACTCCACTCACCATTAATAAGGTTATCAAACCCACCCACAATAACACTATTCGTATCCATAATTTTATGACTTTGACCACCAATTATCACCGATGAAACCGCAATATTGCTAATCAAATGATCTTCACCAGCAATAATTGACGAATAAAGTGCCTTGGAAATCACATCTTCACCAAAAGCCACACTATACTTACCAATATCATTTGAAGAGAAAACACGAGTAAACACACCGGATCGAAACGCCGATCGCGCTGGATCCCACAACAAGATTGAACCGGTTGGAACCGTGTAAAATTCTTCAATATTGGACTTTAATGGCTGAAACGCTGCATTTCCACGAATATGCAGTCGCGCACTTGGTGTAGTAACATTAATTCCGACGTTTCCAGAATTGGAAACAAACAAAACATCTTTATATTGACTATTTTCTGAATTAAGAGAGTACCCGGTACTAAAGCCAGGGCCTGTCAAATTTTTAAGTTGAGATCCATCACCAATAAGTTCCGTAGCCAAAACTGAACCTGAAACAACAAGTTGACCATTCGCAGTAACATTATTAATAATTATTTTTTTATTTTTATAATCAATATTCACAAAATCGGTATTCGTAAATTGACGGGCACGAGATGCATGATCACTAAATATTGCGTATGGCAATGAACGAAACGGAATATCAACTAAATCATCTAGAATTTCAACACGAAAAACAAGCTCCCTAGATTTAAACATTTCATGCCAATTGATTTTTTCATCTTTTACAATGACAGAAATTTCACCTTTGGAAATATACTGGTCTGATTTTTGAGACCAAATGGGTTGATCTAAAACAACATCAACAATTTCCAATCGGACATTACGAGTGCCCTCAATTGGAATAGCCACTTGAGCCCCATTGGAATAATATGACTTAGCAAGATTTAAACTCACCTGAAATGAATGAGAAAAATTTTCCGAGAATATTACAGAAGAATGGATTATAAAAAACAATAGCATGATTAAAACTCGAATCATTGATTTTCTCCAACAAGGTAAATAAATGCCAGCGTATAATATTCAGGTTTATTATCAATATCATGGGTGTGCATAACATCTTCATGTTTATGATTGGTGGATGCCAATTCATGAGTATGTTTTGGGCTATCTGTACTTGCTGTATGTCCATGATTTAATAGAACGCTATGATTATGTTTACCATTATTACTAGAAAAGCCCGACGGAGCTAGATCATAGTCAACCCATACCCTACGCCATTTCCCACAAGCGCACCAAGAATCCCATCCATATCTTTCCCAATACGAATACCCTGCCGTTCCTATTGAAACCTTGCTAGATGGGACATCATTACTACTCGTTGTTGTTGTGGTATTATTATTTTGAATCGTAATTTGGTCATGAGAATGGGAGGCTTCAGTAAACGCGGTATGAACATGGTCAGAAGAATGCGTATGCTGATATTCTGTCCCCGTCGCAATGGCATATTCATGGGATGCCCCATCAACTTTTTGATTTATTTTATCGACAGATTCTTTGCCAACAACAAAGTAATCAACAAAGTTACATTTACTAGTCGTTGTCGTTGAATCCACCCCTGTACAAAGAAACCAGCCATCGGGCAACTCACTTCGCCAACCTGACCACATCACGACACTACCTTCCGGCATATGAGTCAAAACCGCACCATTTTTACGAAAAACATCTGTAGCGTTAATTTTTCTTAAAACATCCACCTTAACATTATGCGATGGTTGAGGAGAATTCGTGGGGTCCTTAACATTGTAACCAATATCAATACTTCCATTAGCATCAATACTCATGTCTGCACCTGCAATTTCTAAGTTTTCACCATCACTAATCACCATCTGATTGGGAACATTTGATGAATACCCTATCACCCCAGACTTTGCTGATTCAAATAGCAACTGAACATCACCATCACTATTCCCCTTCGCCTCCAAGCGCATTTCAATATTCGGCTTTCGAATATGAAATAATTTCAACGGAGTATCATGCCCTAACCCAATTTTACCTTGCCCATCAATAAATAAACCATCAATGCCAGTTGCTGGAGTTAAATCCGTATAATCCATTGAATTTATTAATAGTTTTCGTGAACTTACATCGGAACCATAACCAATATTTAATCGATTGGAATCATTATAAGCAAAGGACAATTCACTCGTATTTTCATTCGATGCCTTATTAAAAAATAAGCCACCAACCAATGCTAAAGACCCATTTATTTGAACATTATGGGTTATATCAGAAGGCTCATATTCTTCAATAAATAAGGGGGTTTCAACAACCAAATCATCATTAAGGCCAACAATAGCACCCATGTAAGAAATTGAATCCCCAATCACCATAGACCCCTGGACATCGACATTTGCCGAAGGCGCGTCTGTTCCAACACCCAATTTAGATTGAACCATAACTGAGTTTTTTGGAGCACTTATTTGACCACTAAGTGAAGATCCAATGGATACATTACCAGAAACATCTAAACTATTTTTAGCCAGCTCTTTAATATTAATTCCTAATGTATCCGTTTCAGAAATTGACATTCGAGTTTGATTTGACTTTAAATAAAATGATTTTACGTCAGATTTAGCAAACAAACTTAAATCCCCATCCGTATCTAAATTAAGGGTTAACCCATTCCCTAAGTTCACTCTAGAATCTGATCGTCCTTGAATTATCATCTGACTATTCAAATCCAAATGATATGGATAAAAACTCATAAAATAGTTTGAATTGAAATCATTCAAACCCAATTGAGTTTTATGGACATACAAATTATTTAACTTTAATAACTGGTTTTTTTCTTGGGAGGATCGATTTAATTGAAAAGTCATGTCCCCAACAGATCGAATCATAAAGTCATCTGAATACGGAACAAGTGTTCCTGTCGCATTTATTGAAGGGGCTAAAACCACGTTAATCGAAGATGTCCCATCTACCTCAAATGGGTAAATTGGAAGCGTCGTTCCAATACCAACATTTTCAGTAATAACATATTCATAATCAACCAATATCCCGTTTTCAGTAACCACATGAACCCAAGGAAATGGGATATTTTGCATTTCAGAAATATCGCCAATAATCTTATGAGCATCATTATCTTTTGGATCAATTCCAATCACATTTAGTGTCCCTGAAATTAACAAATTCCCATTTATTACCCCCCCATTCATTAAATCATTTAAAAATGTTAATGAATCCATTTGGCCATTCGGATTGCCCTGAACAGATACATTATTCGCAGAAACCGAAATATTATCACCTAAAAACCCCATTACATCGATGCCATTTGGCGTTATATATTGCGTATCAGCATCAATATCATCGCCAAGTGCAATTGTATTAAATGTAGAAAAATGAGGTTGAAACGTCAGGCCAACTCGATAGTTGGAGGTACTATTGATCTCAAAACCAGTATCATAATCAAAGTTCAAGGTCTGAACAGTATTAACAAGTGAATGCTTATGGGATTCAACAGGGGTCTTAATTTCTTTATGTTCAATTTTTTCATCAAAATAATACAATCCTGAATCAAGATAAGCACCGGTTTTAACATATAAGTTTTTGGTAGGTGATATAGGCACATCATCAGGTCCAATCGCCACTTTACCATGCTTAAAATTCATTTTATTAGACCCTGAGATTCTCAAATATAAACCCGCATCATCTTTAATTGGCATAATCTTGGATTGGTCTTCATCAATTTCAATCACAGGTTTTGAATTGCTAGGTGTATCTGAATTTGCCAAGGGCATAAATTTTAATTTAGACCCCATATGTGACATATGCCCATTGACATTAATATTCTTAAACGTCGCTTCTGGGGAATTAATATTTATTTTCAAGTAATCATCGATCACAAAGACAGATTGATTAAATTTATTATTAAATACAAGCTGCGAGTTTGAACCTGAGGCTTTTTTGGATTGAATACCCCAAACCCTCGGAGTAGATTCTCTTGAAAAAAGAAAGCCACTATCATGATTAGAGGGTGAATGTTGAATAAACATTGACGCAGGCCCTTGCAGGTCCTTTATTACTAACGCACGATCTGATTCCGTTCGAAGTCCCAATCCAAATGGATTAATATAAACGGTATCGATACTTTGATTTGAGGGGATCAGTTCTATTGACTTATTTTGCAACTTTAAACCAACCTGTCGCTGCTTATTTGAATCAAATACCCCCAATTGTGCCCCATCATCAATCATAAAATCACCATCAGGATGATTTAACATTACCCGATCTAAAGCATTCAAATCATTATGAGACAATAAAACTTCACCAGCGGAAGTTAATTGAAATCGATTTTGATCATCAATAGACGAATAAGTTTTAGGTAAAATACGTATATTAATGGTCGTGTTTTTTGTTGACTGCAGACTTAACTCACCCAATTTTGATAGCATAATCATTGGATAATTTAAATTGGTTAATGTTGCAAAACTTGAAAATTCTGACTTTGAATCCAGAACCAATTGAGACACTTGAGACACCGTAGGAACATTAAAACTAAGATTGGATTGTGGCTGAAAAATATTAATTTTACCATCAGGCTCAATTTCAAAAATTTCATTATTTAAATGGTCCTGCAAAAAGAAACCACCACTTAAGGAGTCAAAATCAAATAAATAACCTGTTTTCAAATCATCATAACGCACATTATTCGTTGTATTAGTATTAATATTAAACCCTAATGAAATGGGTTGGTTTTGGCCTTTTTTCTTACCCATTTTAATCGATAGCCCCTTCGATTGAGCGGCATTAACAAATTGAGCAATATTACTCACTGGATGAGTTATTGTAAATCGTCCCTGATAATTATTAGAACTCCATAGAGAAATGGCACGATCATTTCTTAAAGAATTAACCGTTTGATTCCATGTTTCTTTATTTGAATAAACCCAATTCTGACCGTCAAATACCAAATAGTCATTATTCTTCACATTTTTTGTTGCCAATGCAATTTGATTATTTGTTTTTGATAGAATTGAACTAACATTATAAGTCGTATCTTTATCTTGAATTGTTAAAGAATGTGTCGCCGTTCGAGCCGTTCCAACAAGGTCACCATTAATGTAACTTAAAGTCCCTGGACGAGTTGATCCATCTGAAGATAAAATCAGTCCATTTTTTAAATTTAATTGGTTTTTATTCTTAGCAACTGTGTTAAGTGCGAGAGAGTACTGCTCGATTGTCATATTCATTCCATCCATAAACCAGTACTTATCAACCAATGAAAGGTTAGTTAGCTTCGAGCCATCACCTCGAAATGTAGTTGCTTTAATATCGCCATCGACCACCAAAGCCTCTGAAATATTATTTGTATTTCCTGAAATACCATTATCTACCCTCCACATCA
>JAYNJH010000042.1:0-3440 GCA_038109885.1 Candidatus Margulisiibacteriota bacterium
CCCCTATATGGGATTATCTCAATCTTATTTAAAACTCGGGGCTTATATTAGTTTAGATCCGGACCCTGTCCATATTGGTGAAAAGACTGCCAATATGGCTCGTCGAATGATTAAAAAACGTCAGAACCCTATGATTACACCGGTTGAGTTTCCAGATAAGGTAAACTATTCCGTAAATGAAAAAGTGATGAAAGAATTTCGATTTAAACTGCCAGATGATGTTTTAAAAAATGCTAAAACCTTATACAAATAATGCCTGATAAATTTAAAGTTAAATTTTCTTTATTATTTAAATTTGTAATTGCAATTGCTCTTCTTATTGTTATTACATCCGTAATTCTGACTCGTTTTTTCTTACAAAAACAAGCTGATTTATATTTAGAAACGCTTAAAACAAAATCTTCAACCATTGTAAAAAACTTATCTGACTCTGCAGAGCTCGGGGTTTTAATTTCAAATAAAGATATGCTTTCAGAACTGCTTAGTGATATTCAAAAAGATGAAAACATCCTATTTTCAGCAGTACTTAACCCCAAGAAGTTTATTCTTTCCATTGGTAAACGGGATGAATTTGATTTACGAACATTGAGTAAAATTATTTCTAAGCCAGGCGTTATCCCAGACATTGAGCGTGGGGTTAGTAGCAATGTATTGGTATTACCCGAATTATCTTACCCATCGATATTTTTGGTTGCACCTGTATTAAGCCGGGAAAATGTAATTTTAGATGAAGCAGACCTCTTATACTTCTCTGATTTAGCTCAAGTTGATCAAGGTGAAGTCATTGGCTATTCATTGGTGGTGGTATCTACTGAAATTATTGAAAAGGCGATATTAAGAAATAAGCTTATTAGCTCATTGATCACTTTTTTAGTTATTTGTCTGGGCGTAATGATTGGGTACATGTTTACAAACATTATTATTCGTCCTATTCGATCACTAATGAAAGCCAACGAAATTGTAGCTACTGGTAACTTTACCACCCAGGTTGAAATTATTTCAAAAGATGAAGTTGGATTATTATCCGTTTCTTTTAATGACATGGTTGATAAAATCAGGGTTCAACAAGAAGCCTTGCTTGATTATAGTCGAACCTTAGAAGACAAGGTTAGAAAACGAACCGCACAATTGGCGGCTGAGAAGGAAAAATCAGATCACTTGCTATTAAATATTTTACCCGTTTCAATTGCCGATCGCTTAAAAAAACAAGAGGCAACGATTGCTGATCGATACGATGAGGTTACAGTTCTATTTTCTGATTTGGTTGGGTTTACAGAATTCTCTGCAAAACATACGCCAAAAGAACTGGTTTATAAATTAAATATACTCTTTAGCAAGTTTGATGATTTATTGGATCACTATAAAATTGAAAAAATAAAAACCATTGGGGATGCGCTTATGTTGGTATCTGGTGCGCCTCGCCGCTTTAAAAATCACGCGTCTGAAATGGCAAAAATGGCGCTTCATATGTACGATGAACTTCATTCATTTAATCAAGAATATGGTGAGTCGCTTGATCTTCGAATTGGTATCCACACCGGCCCTGTGGTCGCTGGTGTAATGGGGAAGAAAAAGTTCACTTATGACCTATGGGGTGATGCTGTAAATACAGCCTCACGTATGGAGTCGCATGGTATTCCAGGGATTGTCCACATTTCTGCAACCACCTATGAACATATAAAAGATCAATTTGTAATCGAAAGTCGAGGAAAAATTGATGTAAAAGGTAAGGGGAAAATGGCAACTTATATTTTAAAAAAATCTGAAGACCAAGCCTTTGATCGCAATTATATTCATAAAAAATAATGCACTAAATCATTAATAATTTTGAAGTTACTTTTTGAACTTCATTTATTTCATTCATCTGCTGAAATAAATCCTTAGCAAGCTGATAGTATGATTTAGCCTGATGATTGTCATTCTGTAGTTGGGAAATGTCCCCTAACTCTTTATTTGCATTGGCTTGCCCTAATTTATCGTTCGATGCTTTAAAATGATCCAGCGCATTATTTAGTGATATCACTGATTCTGAAAATTTTTTTTCCTTCTTTTGAGATTTACCTAAGCCTAACCAAGCGGACGCTATTCCCCATTCATCTCCCAATTCAATAAAATTAGCTTTGGAATCTGAAAAATGAATCGCTGCCACCTCATAATTGGACTGGCTTAACTTGATATGCCCTAATTCAATGTGGGCATCGGCTAAACCATAGGTATCATTTATATCTGTAAAATAATTTACGGCTTTAGTTATGTAATCTTGAGCTCTTTGTAGATGATTTTGATGTCGATATAGTTGCCCTAACCCTAAATGAGCAACCCCTAACCCAAATACGCTATTATTTTTTGTATAGGCTTCGATGTCTTGATTATAAAGTGTTTCAGATGAAGTATGCTCTTCTCTCATTCGATAGACTTCTGCCATGCCTCTTAACGCATGACAATACGTGATTGAGGATTCATCTTTATTTGAAATAATCTCATTGTATTCTTTTTGAGCAAGATCATAACTGCCAGCCAATCTTGCATCTTCAGCATTACTTAATATTTGTTCTAGTGTCATTTTTCCTCCTATTCATTAAATTTAAAGCACTTTTCAACTTGCACCCAATGGTAATTTTGAGCCACTTTATTCATAAGATTTGTAATTTGCTGTGTTCGTAACACATCTTGATTGCTTTCAAAACGACAGAACCATTGAGGAATTATTTGCTGTGATTCATTTTGAGTAATCTGTTTTCCTCGATTAGATAATTGAACCGGTTTAAATCCTTCATTGATACCGATCTCATTTAAAGACTGAAATAGCTCAGTGTATTCCTGATCTGAAATAATGACAATATCAACTCCAAAACAAACGCCTTTCTCTGTTTTTGGTGATTGAATTTGAGGTAATGATATCGGTTGAAATCGGGATGGTTTAAACGCTTGGGATCTTTTACCTAAATTTGAAATTACTTCATTGGTAAATTCCATCGTTGTTAAACCATTATCTTTATTTAAATCTTTTGTAAATTTATGTTGTTCAAATGTAACCGCCAACGCATTTTCTATGGTATCTGCAATATCTGTTAATGTCATGTACCTTAACATCATTACAGCGGATAAAATCATGGCCGTTGGATTGGCTAAGTTTTGACCCGCAATATCTGGTGCAGCGCCATGAACAGCTTCAAACATTGCAATTTCATTGCCAATATTTGCTGATGGAGCAATCCCGAGACCTCCCACTAAACCTGATGTTAAATCACTAATAATATCACCGTTCATATTGGTTGTAACAATCATGTCAAACTGGGATGGATTGACCACCAATTGGTGCGCACAATTATCAATAATAATATGCTTTGAGTCAATATCGGCATAATTCTCAGCAATTTTTTCAAACGACTTTTTTATAACTATTTCGTTTTTATACACGTCTTTTTCGTTTTTGCTGT
>JAYNJH010000042.1:3450-9681 GCA_038109885.1 Candidatus Margulisiibacteriota bacterium
TATAAATCCTCTATATTTTCACGAATTACAACTAAATCAATAGGAATTTCACTAAAAATAGATGGAATATTTGGATATTGCTTAACCGGTCGAACATTTGCAAATAAGCCAAACGCTTTTCGCAAAAAGACATTGGCACTTCGCTCACCATAACCAACAGGCGTTGTTAATGGTCCTTTTAATACAACTCCATTTTCTTTAATCGAATCCAATGTGCTAATTGGAACACCGCTTGAAATGCCTTGCTTAAAAATTTTCTCTCCAGCTTGGCATTTGGCCCAGGTTAAGGGAGTGGATGCCCTCTCTAGAATTTTAAGAGTGGCATCCACGACTTCCTGACCAATGCCATCACCCGAGATGACGGTTATCTGTCTATTGGGAGATGTCATTGGTGATCTTATCGATGAAGCTATGAAGAACTTTAATCAATTTGACGAATTGCTTCATATAATACGATGCTAACTGAATTTGCTAAGTTTAAACTTCGAATATTTGGGTTCATCATAGGAATGGTAATGCACTGTGATGGGTAGCTTGATTTAATTTCTTCAGATAACCCTTCCGTCTCGCTACCAAATATTAACATTTGGTTTTGGCTGAATTTTACATCTGTATATCGTTTTTTTGATTTGCTGGACAATAAGAACGGAGGCAAGATTTGATTGACTTGAGTTTCAAAAAATTGCTTTGTATTAGGTACATGAGTCCAACTTACATGCTCCCAATAATCCAATCCCGCTCGTTTTAAGTACTTATCTTCTAATGAAAAGCCCAAAGGTCCAACCAATGTTAATTGACTATTGGTTGCTGCACATAATCGTGCAATCGTGCCCGTATTTTGAGGAATTTTAGGTTCAACTAAAACAATATGCATCATATGTTTATTTTACTATAGATCTAAACTAAATAAAGGAACTACATTTATTACAATTATTTTTGCATTTTTTACACCTTTTTTAACTATTCTTAATTTATTTGGTGTTTTTTTAATTTAATTTTGGCATAATAATTTTATAAAAGGGTTGGGAGTTATTAGGGGAAGGTTTTTTAGGGAGCATTTTGCTCCCTAATTTATTTATATCCCTAAATTACACAAAAACAAATTTAATTTCATTAACATCAACCCATAACGTGGTGACGAGTTTAAAACTTTTAGCGTTTCCCCAATAATCATAGTTTATTATGCCCGTTATTTAATTAATCTAAACAAATTTCCCATTTTTATAAATTATTTGATCATCCAATAATATGATTGAGTCTTCATCAAAGGATGTGACGAAGTCATGGTGAATACTCGACACATTTAATCCCCCGCTTTCGGGATAAGATGCGCCAACTGCCATGTGTATAGTTCCGCCAATTTTTTCATCAAATAATGTATTTAATGTTGTGGTTTTAATTTCATAATTTGTCCCAATTGCAATTTCACCAATTCGATTTGCACCATCAATCTCAAAAAGACGATCTAATAATGCTTTACCATTTGTGCAATCCCATGACACAACTTGCCCCTGTTTTATTATCAACGTTAAATTATTAATAACTTCACCAAATAGCAATGATGGTTGATTGAATGTTATTGTTCCATCGCCAGAGTCTTCCACTGGTGAAGTAAAAATTTCTCCAGATGGCATATTTCTTTGACCATCTGAATTTATCCAAATTCGATCTTGAATTGAAAATTTAATATCACAATGAGGCGATTTGAAATGAATATGATTACCTGATGTAAGTAAATCAGTATATTTTTGTTGATGATGTGATAATTTAATCCAAGCTTCATTTGGATTATCTTTGTTTAAAAAACAAGCATTAAAAATAAACATCTCATAATCGGACAATGACATATTAGCGGCACTTGCAAGCGCCTTGGTTGGATAATTACAAATCACCCAGCGCAATTCACCTTTTTTACTGCGCTGCATTTGTAATGAACGAATTGGCTTTAAAGCAGCTTGGGTTATAGCTAACTTTTCCTCATCGATCCCTTTCAATTCAAATAAATCAAATGGGGCATTAATTGAAATAAAAACATTAAATGCTTTTATTGAATGTTCATAAAGAATCGGGACATTTGATAAAGATTCTACCCAGGAATACTTATATTTTTGATAATTTGTATTCGGAAGTCCAATTGAAAATTCACATGTTGCACCTAACTTTAAGACTTCCGCCTGACAAGCAAGAATTAAGTCTTCCGCCAAATATGTTGATCGAATTAATACACGATCTCCCGGTTGAATCTTACAACAATAATTAACCAATAATGATGCATATTTTTTAATAAAGTTTATTTCCATAAATGAATTCTAATATATGTTCGGTGTTTAAAAAATAAAAATAATAACGATTACATCTATGCTATAATAAAACGTGTCACCAAAAACCATACTTATTGTTGATGACGATTTGTCAATTCTTGAAACATTGGACTTCATTTTAACTTCCGATGGTTATAATGTTTTTTTAGCTCCTAATGGTGAAGATGGGTTGGATATTATTAAATCGGAATGGATTGACTGTATTATCTTAGATTTACGGATGCCTAAAGTGTCAGGATATGTTTTTGCTAACTTAGCAATCCAAAATTCTAAAAATAAAGATGTTAAAATCATGTTATTAACTGGCGAATCATTAATGGCTGGCCAATGTAAACTTGATGTTGCAAATGTATCTCGAAAAATTACCAAACCATTTGATCTAGATGAACTTAGAGCCTCTTTAACCGACCTTGTTCATTCCTAATCTTTTGACACTGAATTAAATTTAGAAAATTGAAATAATCTTAATCTAAATTCATGAATGGTTGCATAAATATGATCAAAGATATCTGATTGGATATCTTCATATTCATTCCAGTTGGTTGTATTTGTAAAGCAGTAAATTTCAATAGGCACACCAGTGCTTGTTTGCTCATGTTGACGAACTAGAATGGTTGTTGATGAATTAATCTTAGGATGATTTTTTAAATATTCATTTAAATAATTACGAAATAACCCAATGTTTGTTAAGCGTCGAATATTTAATGTTTCAGAATTGTTTATTTGTGCTTGATTATGTAAATCAATTTCTGGAATTATATCCTTGAAATAGGCACTTAATTGATTCACTTTTGTCATCCTTGATATATCTTCATCGGATAAAAATGTGATTGATTCCAAATCAATGAATATCTTTCGACGAATGCGCCGAGATTTGGACTCTTCCATTCCACGCCAATTTTTGACCGGGTCTGATATTAATGCATATGTTGGAACGGTTGTTATGGTTTTATCCCAGTTTTGAACACGAATACTAGAAATATTAATGTCTAATACAGTACCATCAGCATTGTATTTCGGCATTTCAACCCAATCACCAACCCTAACGTTTTCTAAAAGTGTTACCTGAATACTTGCAACAAAACCTAAGATTGTATCCTTAAAAACTAATAGAAATATCGCTGTTAAAGCACCTAAACTGCTTAAGATCACTAACGGTGATTTATTTAATAAGATACTAAAGATTATAATTAAGCCGGTAATTGCTAAACCAATTTTGATAACTTGATGTAGTGTTCTGATAATGGTTCTTACTTCGGCATATTTCAAACTTATTTGATTCAATATTAGCGTGATTACAGCATTTACCATTTGAAGTGAAAATACAACTAACCCAATATTAATAACACCTAAAATTAATTTAATATTTTTATCGGTTAATTGATTAATTGGGTAATACTTAATTGCCACAAATGTGACAATTAAGGGTGCAAAGCCTGCTAGTATATTAAAAAAACGAACCTTTTTAAGCTCTGCAACTACATTCGGTAATTGTTTGGATAAAATTTGCTCCAGTAATCGAAATATAACTTTTTTAATTAATTTATGAAATAAATAGGAATAAACGACTATTGAAAATATATATAACGGAATACTCAATCCGTCTTTTTCAAAAAAAAGTGCCCAATCGAATGTCACGTTAACTTGTAATTAATTGATAAATTTTTTGATACTCGGCCGCTGTTTTTTCAACAATTTCATCTGGTAATGATGGGATATCTGACTTGCGATCCCAATCTGTTGATTCAATGTAATCTCGAACAATTTGTTTGTCAAAGCTTCGCGGCGATGTGCCGATTTCGTAGGTATCTTTCGCCCAGAACCGAGATGAATCAGGAGTTAAAACTTCATCAATTATAATGATCTCACCATTTAGTAATCCAAATTCAAATTTGGTATCTGCAATAATGATACCCCTCTCATTGGCATAATCTGAGGCTTGTTGATAAATTGAAAGGCTTAAATTTTGGAGCTTTTCAGTTTGCTCCTTCCCAATTTGATTTTCCATTTCAGCAATACTAATATTTTCATCATGACCGTCCAATGATTTTGATGCAGGCGTAAATAATGGGGTTTCTAATTTCTGTGCCAGTTGTAGCCCTTCGGGTAACTTATGTCCACAAACAGAGCCCGTGCGTTGATAATCCTTCCAACCAGATCCAATGATATAACCTCGAACAACACATTCAATTGGAATCAGCTCTGTTTTTTTAACTAGCATTGTTCGTCCAGCCATGATGTCATGATAAGGTTTGGTTTCTTCTGGAAAATCATTAATATCGATTGAAATACAATGATGATTAATTCCCAATTTATCAAACCAAAACTTACTGATCTGAGTTAATACCTGCCCTTTATTGGGAATACCTCGATTAATCACCTGATCAAATGCTGATACACGATCCGAAGATACAATCAATAATTTATCATCGAAATCAAAAACATCCCTGACTTTACCTCGACGAAATAATTTCAAGTTTTCAAAATCAAATTGGGTGTGTACATTTTCTTTAATCATATCAATATTATAAAAGCCAACGTTTCCACTGTCTACAATCTATGAGTTATTTACTAAAATGGCATTTTTTGAAAGTAGGTTTTCATATATTATGACTTTGCTCGGAAATAAATACCGTCGCTTATGTATTTCATGATACACGTTTACAAATGCAAAATCCCGTTTAAGATTAAATGAAGATATTGAATAAATTGGGGCCTTTTCAAGGCTAGCTTTATCTTTTGGTGGCAAAATAATGATAATGCATAATGGCCGATATTGCTTTTCCTGTGTAACAAATTTATCGACGGCATTAAAAGTGGCTTCAACTATTTTACGATCTGAATTAAGATTTTCTTTTGATTTTCTTATCTCAAACTGATGATATTGGTGAATGGGGCCCAACTCAGGACTCAATATCAGATTTTTATGAAAATATGTTGATAATAATATTTGATAATTTTTTTTATATAGTTCAAATATCGTCCGGTTTAATTGACTGGAAAACTCCGATGTAATTTTTTTTCTTTTTAGTTGATTTAATACGGGTTGATCAACTGAGTTTGAAGGTAACTGATTTAATAAAATAATAAAATTGAATCCTTTTGAATCATTTGACACGTTATAATCTAGGGTCTGTTCAAAATAATTTTGCCCATAAACGATCACTGAGAGTACCATCCATATAATCCAATGTTTCTTCATTAATATTATAATAATCAAAATTTATAATAAATTCATGGATTTCATTGTCAAAAAAAGATGATTAAATTATATTAAATTTGATGATATTTTACGTTTATTGTAGCCCTTATGATTCAAAATTAAATCAACATCATTTTTTTTCGAATCCAAATATTCAACGTTTTAATTTAAGATCTGTATTTGATGAAATGGATTGTTATGCATCATGTGTTTTGCTTTCATATCATGGGACCAATCAAAAGATAATTCAACTTATTCGATCTTCAAATGTCCTAATTCCCATTTATATTATTTCTGATTTTAAGTTACATATTTCAGGGATCAATGGGACAATTCATCCAAACGAGTTAACCATTGATCATTTAACTCAACTTAGTTTAGGTTACCCTCAACGGCATATCTGGAATTATGTTTTTAAACAAGATTTTGCTGCTAAGCAAATTAAATTAATTTGTGCGTAATTGTTGAGCAAACGTTAGATATTCATCAAAAGAATTTTCGTTTTGTAAGGTTGACTTTTGAACAATTAAATCATCGCCCCATAAAATCTTTTTTACACTAACTTCGCATTTTTTTCCGTTGATTGTATAAGGAATTTCATTAACTTGAAAAATCATTTGAGGCATATGTCTGGGTGATGCTTTTTCTTTAAGTAAATTTCGAATGTCTTTTTTTAACTCTGGTGTTAATGGTTGATTTTCCTCTAAC
>JAYNJH010000042.1:9691-14055 GCA_038109885.1 Candidatus Margulisiibacteriota bacterium
AATATAATCAAAATGATCCAAAATCTGATAAAATTCAGCGGTACCAATTCGAATACCACCTGGGTTTAAGGTTGAATCACTTCGGCCAAGTATTTCAATGGACCCATCGTTATTTACAATAATATAATCGCCATGAAACCATTCATAAACACTTCCATCTTTAAAATAAGCAGACTTATACTTATTGTTATTTTCATCATTTAAAAAGTAAATTGGCATAGATGGGGCTGCATTTTTACAAACTAGATCTCCTTTAACCTCATATACCTGATTACAATCATTATCATACGCAGCAATATCCATTCCTAAACCTTTTCCCTGAATGACCCCTCGATATACTGGTGATAATGGGTTGCATAATGCGAAGCATGAAATAATGTCGGTTCCCCCAGAAATTGACCCCACTTGAATTGGATAATCAAAATTTGAATATAGAAAATCATAATGATTTGGTAGTAAAGGTGACCCCGTTGATAAAATTAAACGTGTCGATTTGCACTTTAACTTTTTCGTAATATCAATTTTACGCTTTTCAGATGCGCCAATAAACGATGCTGAACAACCAAATACATTAATGCCATAAGCTTCAATTAAATCCCAAATGGAACATTTGGGGGTGATTGCTGCACCATCATAAAGCACCAATGAAACATTGCTTGCCAATGCGGAAACCATCCAGTTCCACATCATCCAACCACATGTTGTATAGTAAAATAGGGTCTCATTTGGCTTAAGATCACAGTGAAACTGATGCTCTTTTTTATGTTGTAAAAGTGTGCCACCAATACTGTGAACAATGCATTTTGGTTTCCCAGTTGTTCCAGATGAAAATAATATAAATAATGGATCTTGAAACTGACAAGGAACAAAATCAATGTCTGATGATTCTCTTTGATTAATTTTTGATTCACTTACCCACCCATCAATGGATTGACTTCCAGCATTAATCCACAAATGAGTAAATTTTAGCTTATCTTTAATAGAATTAAGGCGATTAACAATATTTATGTCTTTACCTTTATATTTATATTCGGGTAAAGAAATAATGCATTTTGGCTGAATTTGTTCAAGACGATCACAAATGCCTTGCTCACCAAAATCTGGAGAACAAGAGCTCCATACGGCACCCAAGGATGTTGCGCCAAACATGGCCAGTACCGCTGTTAAATTATTTGGTAAAATGCCGGCAACCCGATCGCCTTTTTTAATTCCATTTTCCTTAAAGAACTGGTGCCACTTTGATACATGTTGATATAAGTCATCACGCGTTAAGGTATTCTGTAATCCAGTTTCATTGGTTTCAAAAATTGCTAAATTATTGGAACGATTAAGTAGGCAATTTTCAGCATAGTTTAGTGTTGCACCATCAAACCATTTGGTGCGCATCATTTCAGATTCTTTTTTAAGAATTTGATTTGGTTTAGTATGAAACTTCATATCTAAAGCTTCTGCCGAGATTTCCCAAAATTCTGAACTATTGGTTACTGACCATTCATGAAGCTCAGAAAATGAATTTATTGAAAGATTAAACTCTTTATTAACCTTTTTTATAAAACTTGTTAAGAGAGACGCATCTGCTTCCTCTTTACATGGGCTCCAGACTTTAGTTTTCATAGGCCGATTCACCCAACCATTTGGTAATTATCATCGATGCGGTGGCATTCCCCCAAAGATTAACTGTGGTTCTAAACATATCTAGAATACGATCAATTCCTAAGATAATTGCCGTTCCCTCTAATGGTACTCCTATCGCTGTTAAAATCATGGCTAAAGTGATAATACCCGCACTTGGTACTGCAGCAGCGCCAATTGAGGATAATACCGCAATAAATACAATAATACCCAGACTGGTTAGGGAGAGTGGAACCCCATAAATTTGAGCAATAAATACAGCAGCAACAGCTTGAAATAATGCTGTACCATCCATATTAATTGTAATTCCTAACGGCAAAACGAAACTTGCAACTTTGTTTGGAACCTTTAGCTTGGACCGAACATCTTCTAATAAAATCGGTAATGTTGCTGCTGAACTTGCTGTTGTAAAGCCAGTAGTTAGCGAGGTAAAAATATCTTTCGCAACCGATAATGGTGAACATTTAATAAATACTTTTATCAATAAAGGGATTATGACACAAGCATGAATCAAAAGACCCAAAACAACTACTAACATGTATTTTATTAAAGGAATAAATGAAGCCACGCCTGTTGTAATAATTAACTGGGCAACTAAACCAAAAATTCCAATGGGTGAAAAGGCAATGACCCAATTCGTAATGATCATCATGAATTCATTGAACCCTTCAAATAGTTCATCAATTGGAAATGAAAGATGTCGCCCAAACGTTATGATTAAAATACCAATTAGAATTGAAATTAAAATCAAAAATAACATATTACCGCCCGATATAAAGCTGAAAAAATCGTTTGGAATAATTTGAACAAACATCTCTTTAAATGTTAGTGCTTTGGATGAACTGGTGGAAACACTATCGTAAGATAACGTAAACCCTTTTCCAGGATTTATACCTATGGCTAGTAGAATGCCAATGGTGGACGACACAAGGGTTGTAATCACAAAATAAAATAGCGTCTTAAATCCCATTTTTTGCAATGACGACAAACTGCCTAAACTGATTATTCCAGAAATTAATGATGCAAAGACTAAAGGGACAACAATATATTTCAATAAAGTGATAAATGTTTTTCCTAAGAAACTATAAATAGTTAGGTAATCCGTTGCGAAAAAACCGGCAATTACACCTAGAATAACTGATAAAATAATGTTTAATTGTAAATTTTTCATATAAATCCCTTTTTTTAGATTGAGAACTACTCACCTGATGCTATAATAAATTTATTATGACAACATTTCAATTAAATGAAACAAATTTACGTTCCATCAGCCATTCTGAAACATTATTAATTAATGAGGCTCAGGACAATCTTAAAAAACAATCGGATCAACGAATCTTTAAATTTGGATTCGGACAGTCACCTTTTTCTCCTCCAAATTCAGCTGTTGAATCGCTTAAAGGTTATGCTGCGGAACATGATTATTTGCCCGTTGCAGGTTTAATGGCATGTCGTGAAGCATTTGCAAAAGCTCATCAAAATTACCGTCCTAATATTACTGCTGATGATATTGTTATTGCTCCTGGTTCCAAGATGATCATTTATTCGGTGATGGCTTGTTATGAAAACGCAACCATTATTCTTCCTCAACCATCCTGGGTTTCTTATGCGCCTCAAGCCAGTTTACTGGGTCATTCCATCAAACAAATCCCCACTGATTTTGAATCAGAGTGGAAAATAAATCCAAATTCATTCGAATCTGTCTGTGAAAGTATTCTTGATAGTTCACAAAAGATTTTAGTATTAAACTACCCAGGAAATCCAACTGGTATGACATATCGATCTGATGAGCTAAAGCTCATTGCTGATGTCGCTAAAAAATATAACGTACTTATTATTTCTGACGAAATTTATGGTTGGTTAAATCACACGAATGATCATCAATCTATTGCAACTTTTTATCCAGAGGGCACATTTGTTACTACAGGTTTATCAAAATGGTGTGGTGCTGGTGGGTGGCGCTTTGGGGCAGGAATCTTTCCACAAAACTCATCTAAAGAATTTAAAGTAACTTACAATGGGATAGCCTCTGAAACTTATTCAACAACAGCCGCTCCCATACAATACACCGCAACTGATATTTATAATAATATGAATGAACTGCAACCCTTCATTGCAGCTCAACAAAATATACTTAAAGGGCTATCCGAGACCATCGTTAATGATCTATATCAAGCGGATGTTCGAATACATCAACCCAATGGTGGCTTTTATATTTTTCCTGACTTTAGTAATTATACATCTATTTTTAATCGAAACGGGATAAATACATGTGAAGAACTTTGTGTTGAACTGCTAAATAATGAAGGCGTTGCTATGTTACCTGCGTCTGCGTTTGGATTCAAAAAAGATCAATTCTTTTCACGCATGTGTTATGTTGATTTTGACGGATCTAAAGCCATTGAAGCTTATAAAGAAGCTGGTCGGGAGCTAAATCGATCGTTCTACGAAGAATTTGCACCCTCTGTTATTGATGGTATTCAAGCTCTGTGTCGTTATTTAAAATCTTCTTAACCATTTAAAGGGGGGATTTAAAAAATTAAATACATTTGAACGTAAATGTTATTGCAATGGGTATAGACTTGTAAGTTTAATGTTACTTGAAATCTAAAATACTTATGGTTTATTTATCTAGAATCAAAGTAGCTTGAAAAATCTTCCGGTTTAATATTATCTATAAAACTATTAAACTTTTGTGTTTCTTTCTCATCTTTCTCAGCATTAACCATTTT
>JAYNJH010000043.1:0-13291 GCA_038109885.1 Candidatus Margulisiibacteriota bacterium
ATGTTATTTACTTATGTTGACATTTATTATGTTCCAACCTTCCTAAATGTGTGTCATCTAGTCATTGAAAATGAAACTCATCCAGACTTTATTTTTTACGATTGCCTAATGAATATTCCAGTCAAAAACACCGTAATTTTAAACCATTACCAGCAACAAGTCAGTTTGCCTAAACTGAATCAAATTGATATTGGAAGCTTTATCGCAAGAAGTCAGCTGATTAAAGACGTTGGATTTAGTTCTAAAGCTTTTAATGCGGATGGTATATTAGTCGAGGATCTATTAAAGCAATTCTCTGATTTAAATTTATTTAAAATTAATCAAGCGTTATTTGTTCATAATTAGTGATTTGATTTTTAAAAAAATCGATCGTATGTTGGTTTGAGAACTCTTTTAATATTGCATGAACAAACAAGCTATAATTCTCTTCATCAAGGCTTGGGCTATTAAAATTACTTATCCCCTTAATTTTATAAATTGACTCCAATGAAATCTCATTGTTAATCAAACTTTGAATTTTATGACTAAAATAACTATTTTTAATTAAGTTATGTAATACTTGGACTGAAAATATAATCTCAGCATTTCCATATGACTGAAATAGTGCGTCTCGACTTTCTAATGATAAAAGTGATGCCAATAGCCCTTGCGAGGAACTTAAATCAATTTTTTTTATATTGGCAACAAATGATGCTAACTGACTTATTTTTAGTAGCGCTTTTGGAATCCCTGCCTTGAGATGAATGGCATCCAAAACCCCTTTAAATAGATCCCCTTTTGAATTGAAAGGTTCATTAAATAAAACTTGCGTCTGTTTTGGGATTGTGAATTGTTCAGATGAGTTTTGTTTCCAGTAAAAGAAAACCCCTATTCCATCGTATGATGCTAGGGGAATACTTTTTATTATTTTATAAACAACATCAATATCTCTATTTGGAAAATGAATAATCTGAATATCGCCATGGCTGTACGGTTTTATGGTCTCTAGGCTAATAATGGTTCCAGAACCATTTCCTCTTAATCTATTTTTAATGGTATTTACATCTGTGGTTGTATCACAAAAGAAAATACAATAGGGGTTATTAATCGGCTCACTCTCATTTTTTATTGTTGTTAATGGTTTTTTCTCTAAATAATTCTCTGTAATCTTTTCAATTAAATTATAATATTTAAAGTGCTGTTTTATTTTTAAGAGATCTAAAATATCTAACGTTAATTTTGAAAAAAAGTTGGGTTTTAAAAAAAAGCCATCTTGATGTAAAAGGTTCATATTTTCAATTGTTAATTCGTGATATAAAAATGCTACCTGATAACTCTTAAATTTAATTGAATGATCCCATTTTGTACTATCTGGAAAGTACATCGCAATAAATAATAGTGCCATTTCTGTCGATAATTTTGATTCTTTTGATGCTTGCTGGAACCAATTCTGAAAATAGTGACAAAAGAATGGTTTATCGCTGCATTGATCCAACACCTTATTTTGTGCTAACTTATTTTCTTTATACAACTCATGCAAAAATAGTAAAGATTTTTTTTTGGAAACTAACTTTTTATATTTGTGAACATCCTGTAATGCGTTGATTGAATCTGAATTAAAATAAATGATTTCTATGTCTTTCATTTTGAAGCCCACTTTTTGTATTCTAAATGCAAAGTTTATGCTTAATAATTATATCATTTGAAATCAGTGTTTTGCTGTTATTTTTCAACTGATAATTTAATATTCCATCCACTAAACATGTTAAACTAAGTTATGAAAGACAATGCT
Source organism: Candidatus Margulisiibacteriota bacterium (assembly GCA_038109885.1). GTDB lineage: Bacteria > Margulisbacteria > Marinamargulisbacteria > UBA817 > UBA817 > UBA817. The sequence continues at coordinate 1,772 of JAYNJH010000043.1, forward strand.
GGCGTCCAATATTACCGAATAAATGGCCAGTTTGATAATGCCTTGGAGAAATTTCTATCGCTGCCCAAAGATGAGCGTTGCCATGTTATGATTGATATTGCCTTTATCTATTACTCAAAACAGGACTACCATCTATCGCTGACTTATTTTCTGACTTACTTATCAAAAACAAAAATTACCTCGGTGAATAATTTGGTGTGTTTTCTTGCCACAAAACTCCTGTTGCATTTTCCTAACCATCCCATTTTAAATGACATCCTACCTGCCTTACCAAACCATACCTATCACTTGGCGCCAGTGGGCCCGTTTAAAATTAAATCATTTAATTTGTGTCATTACCCTCGATTAAACTACATTTTTTCGGGTCATTGCCCCCATTGCACCCATACATTTGAAATTAATACTTCTATGTCCTTTATTGTGAATTTTAGATCCCCATGCCCTAAATGCTTTCAAACTTATGAATTTAAATCAGAAGATATTAAAATGTTTATTGATCAATTGAACAATACTTTTTTATTTAATCAATCTCCAGTGAAACCAGAAACGGATACATTTAATTATAACTTCCTTGATAGCATGCTGAATAAGCATTTTTCGACATGTTTAAGCACTGTATTTTTGCGCTCAAAAAATAAATGAAAACATTACTTTTCTCCCCCATCACTTCTGGCTTTTGTACAAACCGTTATCAAACATTTATAAGAAATTTACTTCCCCACTTTTTTATCGTGACAGATTTTAAATACATTCAATCGTACTTTAACCATGATCATTTAATTTACTTTGAACAGCCCAGCGTATCAAAATCATTTTTATTAAATTCTTATCAACATGAATTTGAGTATTGCTACCAAAGATTGACTGATATTTCATCGCACTATAATATCGAAATTTCATCAAGTGACTTACCTACCATTGAAGATCATTTTGTTCGAATGATTTCTCGATACCATTCTGTAAAAACCCTATTTGAACACCATAAAGAGATATCTATGATGTTTCTTTGTCCAACTGAAGGATTCTTAATTGATTTGGCAAAAAAGGCCGAGGTTAAAACCATTTTTTTAGAACACGCGCCTAATTTCTTTCCAACTCAGCTCTTAGGAAATTCTTCGCAACACTTTATTCCATTTCATACTCAATTGCCAGACTATATTGTATCTGAAAATAATATTACTTCGCTATTTTGGAATAATTTAATAGATCAACAACAATCCAATACCCAACTCATTAACTCTGGATTGCCCCTGGATAGTTCAAATTATAAATTAACCTCGCCCCCAGCCACCAATCCCCCCCATCTAACCATAACTATTTTCAATACCTGGTTACATCCAACCTCGCCAGAACAGGTTTTGAAAGGGCCACTACAACTCCTTGATTTGATGGATAACTTGTTTGAAAGCCTTTCTTTGTTACAAAAACGCCATGGGATTTATATTATCTTAAAAAATCATCCTGAAATTGAATCTAATGCCTATCAAAATGAAACATTTTATTTGGACTTGGGTGAAAAATATAAACTCCGAAACTTTTCAATAATGAATGATTTTTCAACGGCCTTGACCACTTGTGATATTGCACTTGTACTCAATGCATCATCCGTATTAACGGATCTTTTGTACTTAAAAATCCCAAGTATTATTTATAAACTAAACCCGCTATCTGACTTGTCTCAAAATGATGAGATTAATGAACTCTTTCCTTCTGTTTCATCAATTGAATCTCTTCAAACCCTACTAGAAAATTTCTGCGCTATCCCAAAATCCCTCGAAAATGAAAAAATAAAAATGACTGAGATTCTTGCCCGCTACAATGTAAAACCAAAATCTTTAAATCAAAAATGTAATGATCTTATTAATCAATTAAATATAATTTCGCCCTAAATATAATCGCTATCAAAATATACTGTGCATCTAATTAACCGAGTTTTTAAAAATTAGCTTTTAATTTTAACAATTAATATTGAATTATAATCAATTAATAAATTCTCTTTGTATAGAACTTCAAATTCAATATTCATGCTTTCTAAAACATGATGTAAATAGCTCGCATCCATATTCTCAATTTTATGATGCTTATTATAGGGATGGTTATGTTGTTTACAATAACGTTTATATTCAACCTCATTTGGTACAACTGTCGCCAATATACCATTCGGTTTTAAAATTCGAATAAACTCCGTCAGAATTTGCTCTGTATCTTCAAAATCCTCTACTAAATGGGACGAATAAACACAATCGTATGTATTATCTTTGACAGGGATACCTTTCGTTACATCGCATGCTATATTGACCGCATCATCGCCGGTATAGGCGTAAGGGTTTTCAAAATCAATACCTACAGCTTCGGGAACAATTTTATCGCCACCAAACCCAATATCAGTAATAAATTTACAATCTTTTATATAAGGTAGAATCCTGTCCCTTACTTTTGATGTTTCACTTTTATATATTTGTCTTGGTAAAAGAACCAGGTAACCTTCATCTTTTTTGATTTTCAAAAACTGATGGGTTGACTTAAATAAGTCTTCACAAAGTGTCAGGACATCTTCTTTAACTGAAATTTCATTTGGAAGCGGATTCAGTTGAAAACTTTTATCAAATAATCGTAGATCATCAATAATTATTATATCTTTATTTAACGGTCGAAACTCTTTAATTATTTTAAGTTCATTCTCAATGGGAAGCCATGCTTCATCGTCTGAAAAATCTGAATAACTACCGAGCCCAAAATCAGCCCCAGATGGAAAATGAGCATCTAAAAAGAATAAAATAGGATCATTATTTAACGATCTTAAAATCTTTGGCAATTCTTTTCCTGACTCCCCATGAATAATGGTTATAAAGTCCTCGTTAAATATTCGGGATACTTTTTTGTAAATCACATGATTAAATTCAATAGAATAAAACCTTAAAAAATCATGCTGAGCGGCATAGAATAAACTTTGTCCCATCCCTGTGCCTGTTTCAACAAATGTTTTTAAATCATACTTCTTTATAATATCATTTAAATCAAATGCATTAAGTTTTCCCATAACTTGAACCCTTTCTTCTTTATTTAGAATATCACACAACAAAGACGTCTACATAAATCTAATATGAAGTATTTAACCTCATTTTTATTTTTTAAACCTCTGTTTTATACGACGTCAACCTTAATAATCACAACTATTTTTTAAATGATTATCAATATATTTAAAAACTTCTTCATTTGAAGATATGGTGCATTTAGGAATGCTAAGATTAAGCTCGCATGGGTATTGGCCATAATGAAATGAATTATGGTAACAATGCTGTCTTTCACATTTTTGTTGAATAATTGAAATATTCTTATTACTAAATAATCTCAAATTAGGGTCAACAGATCCAAAAAAAGCAATCGCGCTTTTTTGTAAGGCCGATGCGATATGCATTAAAAATGAATCTAAGCCAATTAATAATGATGAAGCCGCAATTAATATCATCGCTTCACGCTCGTTATTTAATGTTACTTTTGACAACCCATAATCTAGATTCAAACCAACTTCAATCACCTTTAAATTATATTTCGTTTGAATATAGTCCGCCATTTGGTTGACATTAATACCCTGAACCCTTCTTGTGCTGAGGTATGATTGGTGTGGATCAATATTTATTACCACAAAGGGATCTTTTTTTAATTGATTTATTAAGTTAATTTCATTTTTGTTAAACGAGATCAGTGGTGGTTTAAACGCCAATTTAATTTTTAATACTTCTTCAACCTTGTTTATATAGGAGTTCAGTATATGTTCTTTTGGGGTTAATTCATAACAGTCATTTAAATCAATCGTAAAGTCAAATACTCCATTTTGATTGACTGAAAAATGCTTATTACCTTCAAATATTCCGGGATTCTTTGTTGATAAGTTTACTTTAAATTGACTTGCTAGTTGGGACAGTACTGGCTCCACTAAAAAGACATCGCCTTTTGCTCCATCACGTACGACATTAACCGTTGGAATGTTTGATTCTTTGCGGCCTTCATTAAATTTGGATTGCATGATTATTATTTTAACATTTTCCAGTACTTACTATCTTAATAAGGATTTTTATTGCAAATAAGCAATGCCAAGTAGGCATCATACGAATTGGCACTAATACTAAAACTTCATAACCTTCCCAGTTTTTACTAACCCAAGCTATAATACGGTATGGATCATATTCGAAATTTTTGCATCATTGCGCACATTGATCATGGCAAGTCGACATTATCGGACCGGTTAATCGAACTAACCAATACCGTTGAGCAACGTGAAATGAAGGCTCAGCTTCTTGATACCATGGACTTGGAACGTGAACGAGGCATTACCATCAAAATGCAAGCCGTACGTCTTGAATATGCAAAAGAAGGTACTACATACACCCTAAATTTAATTGATACCCCCGGGCATGTGGACTTTAGTTATGAAGTATCCCGTTCACTCGCCGCCTGTGAAGGGGCGTTATTGTTGGTGGACGCGGCTCAAGGCATTGAAGCTCAAACCATTGCCAACTTTTATTTAGCCCTTGAAAATGACTTAGAAATTATTCCAGTGATTAACAAGATTGATTTGCCGGCGGCGGATGCCGATAAAGTTGCAATGGATATTGAGCAAGTGTTTGGCATACCTGCTGAAGATTGTATAAAGTGCTCAGCAAAATCAGGCATTGGGGTGGCCGATATTTTGGACCATGTGGTCAAAAAAATCCCTGCGCCAGAACCCCAATTTGAAGATAATAAACTACGAGCGCTTATTTTTGATGCCCATTATGATAGTTACCGAGGGGTTATTGCTTATGTCCGTGTAATGAATGGAGAACTTAAAAAAGGTGATAAAATTCAAATGATGTCAACTGGTCGCACATTTGATGTGACGGATATTGGTCACTTTAAACCTAAAATGACATCGTCCGGGCAACTTACAAATGGAAATGTTGGGTATGTGACATCCAGCATGAAACAAGTGGATGATGCCAATATTGGTGATACCATTACCTTGGCTAAAAACCCCGCAGAAGACTCGTTATCTGGCTACAAAGAAGTTAAACCAATGGTATTTTCGGGTATTTATCCGGTGGATACCAACGACTATGAAGACTTAAAAGTGGCCTTAGAAAAACTTAAGCTAAATGATTCATCCTTAACCTTTGATACCGAAACATCCAAAGCCTTGGGGTTTGGGTTTCGTTGTGGCTTTTTAGGGCTTTTGCACATGGAGATTATTCAAGAACGGATTGAACGTGAATTTGACATTGATATTGTACTAACTGCCCCCAGTGTAACCTATAAAATTACCCAAACCAATGGTTATCAATGTGATGGTGATTATCCGAGCGAGGACCCTGAGGTGCGGGGCATTCAAGAAATTCAAGAGCCTTATGTTGGGTTGTCAATTATTGCACCGACTCAGTACACCGGCACAATAATGGAACTGGTGCAAGAACACCGCGGTATTTATAAAAAAACAGAACTGATTGATTCCCTTCGACAAAGTTTTGTTTATGAAATTCCAATGAATGAAATAATCTCAAACTTTTTCGATAAATTAAAATCAAGAACCCAAGGGTATGCATCAATGGATTATTGGATTGAAGATTACAAGCCAACAAAATTGGTTAAAGTGAATATGATGATTAATGGCGATCCTGTTGATGCGTTATCGTTTATTGCTCACCAATCAAAGGCGCGAACCATTGCCGGTAAAATGGCAGAAAAGTTAAAGACACTTATTCCAAGGCAACTTTATGAAGTGATTGTTCAGGGGGCCATTGGTGGTAAGATTATTTGTCGTGAAACCATAAAAGCATTACGTAAAAATGTTACGGCAAAATGTTATGGTGGCGATATTTCTCGTAAACGAAAACTACTGGAAAAGCAAAAAAAGGGTAAAAAGAAAATGAAACAGCTTGGGTCTATTTCAGTACCTAAAGAAGCCTTTTTATCGGCATTAAAACTTGATTAACGATACTTTGCTATCACCATTAATGAGCTAAAAATTAACCCCATACCAGTTAATGTTAAACCTGTATAAACTTCCCCAAAAATAAAAATACCTGATAGTGTTGTTAACGGAATAATGCTAATCATAAATAAAGATGATATCCCGGCTGTTGAAAACTTAAAGCCGAGAGTCATCAGTAATTGACCAATAAATCCTATACTACTCATTGTAATTAAAAGTTTAAAATTCCCACTTGTAAGCGCGGCTAAATGAGGCATTGCAGGAACAATTAAAATAATGGATGAAATCAAGTAAGTCCAAAATACAACCGTTACCGTATTGTATTTATCCCTCAAACGTTTTAATGAAATATATACCCCTGCATTGAATAATGAACCTAATAACGCAAAGCCTTCACCGATCGAGATTATTATTAAATTAGTTGGATTAAGAATAAAAAATAAGCCTAAAAACGCGATTGGAATTGATGCTAACGAATATGTATGCGGAATTTTTTTAAATAAGATCATATCTAAAAGCACTGTCCAAATTATTGATAATTCAAAAATTAATGTACTCTTACCAATATCGCCAAATTTAAATGCTAAAAACAAACAACTCATTGCCGATACTCCACAAAATACCCGAAATAATAATAATCGCCATGAATTCATTTTTATCGAATCCCGTTTCAGTGCACAATATGGAATCAAGTACAAAGGTCCAGCAAAAAACCGAAAAAACATAATTACAGCAACGCTTGTTTCTTTTGTAAGTAATTTAGCTAAAGAGAAGCTTCCTACAAAAAATAAATTTGCGCTAATTAATATCCATGGGGATATAAAAATAAATAAAGTGGACTTTATTTTGTTCATCTTTGAACGATAACATAAGAATATGAATCTCAAAAATAAAACAATCATTATTACTGGCTCAAGCCGAGGAATAGGACGCGAAATCGCACTTAAATGTGCCTGGGATGGTGCTAATATTGTTATCATAGGTAAGACAGCCGAACCCCATGCCAAATTGGATGGTACCATTCATAGTGTTGCCAAAGAAGTCACTGATATCGGTGGAAATGCGCTACCCATTGCGCTTGATTTACGGGATGATTCGCAATATAAAACGGTTGTTCAACAAATTGTTGAACAATTTAAAACCATTGATATTTTAGTTAATAATGCATCGGCTCTTTACATGGCGAAAATGGAAGATACTCCCACCAGTAAATACGACCTGGTTAATGGCGTTAATGGACGAGCTACCTTTTTGTTTACGCAAGCTTGTTTACCCCACTTATTAAAAAATAAATTATCTGATGTTTTAACCATATCCCCGCCACTTAATCTAGACACCAAAGAGTTTGGAAAGTGCCCTGCTTACACCATATCGAAATACAATATGAGCATGATAACTTTGGCATTGTCACAAACACATAAAGGGGATGGTTTACGCGCTAATTCCTTATGGCCAAAAACAACGGTGGCTACCGCGGCTGTAAAACATATGTTGCCCAAACCTATTTATATGGCTTCAAGACATGCCCGGATTATGGCCGATGCTGCTTACTTTATTTTTACCAATAACAATAAAAAGCATACTGGGAATTTCTATTTAGATGATGATGTTTTAATTGCCAATGGGGTTACGGATTTAGGTCAATATAAACGGAACCGCTTGCTGCCAACCGTTCCGGATTTATTTTTATGATACTTTAATCTGATTTTCAAAAATTTGTAATAGTTGCTTGGTAATTGGCTTAATAAATTTTACCTTTGGATACGATTTATTGGTTTCCATTTGTATCGATGTCGCCTTTTCAATTAACTCCGATGGAAATGAGGTTTGATTAATATTTAAGCCAATTCCAATAATTAAGAAATCCAATTCAGGAGGGTCCCCGGGTATTACTTCGGATTCCATTAAAATTCCCCCTATTTTCTTGTTGCCTAAATATATGTCATTTGGATATTTAATTGTAGGCTTAATTCCAGCAATCTTAATTATTGTATTTGAAATGCATTCAGAAATTTGTTGATGGTAGTTTTCTATTTCATCAAATTTAAACGTATTTGGAATCATACCTATCGTGAATATAACCCCCCCGATGATTGAGAATACCAGGATTTCCCATTGGTTCCCTTACCATTTGTTTGCTGATCAGCGATAACAATAAACCCATCATCTAAAATTTCTGGGCTTGAACGCAGTAATTTTTTCGCATAATCATTGGTAGAGTTAATTACTTTTTTTGAATAAATTTTGATCGCCATTTAAACCATCATTCACAATAACTTTATTTCCAAGATGATTCAGATAAATCAAATAAAGGAATTTGAGTTGAATCATTGCGATAAACTTTACTTACAGAAATACCTTGTAAGGTTTGAGTTGCTCTAAATACTTCATCATTAATTCTGATGTCAACTTCAGAACCTTGATTTAATAAATTCCTTACTGCCATTGTGGTAAATGCCCTGGCACCTAAAGGTGTTAGCTTGTACATTCGATGGCCTCTTGTTCCAGGGTGAATTGCACCTTTTTTCTGACGAACAGAATCAAAAAAGTCACTTGAATCAAATTCATATCTTCCCACGGGAAGATCCTTTGGTAACTTTTGAGCCTGACTCATTTTCATAATTACTAGCTCAGCAAATGTTCCTGGATTTAATGGATCAATGGGAGGTAATTGACTGCCATTTTGATCAAAATATGCAATTGCTCCATCACTTTTCTTCTCAATAATTGTTCCTTTGGGAATGGCGGCACTGACTTGAGCATTAATAAAGGAATCAAACGAGAATGTTAATGGTGCCCCATCATACTTGGGGGTTGTAGATAGCTGCTGACTTATCCATAATTCAATTGCAGTATTATTTGGTACTGAAATAATACGTTCTTGACCCTCTTTTTCAACCTTAACAACATAAGATAATCCCTTTTCAGTAATGGATGTTAATTTAAAACTCGAAATTTCATCCCCCTCTTTAAGTTTACGTTGAGTAAGAAAGTCTTCAGGAGATAGAACTTCAGTTCCTGCACCACGTTTTGTTTTTCTTATCAAGGCGTCGCATGACGAACCAAATCGTAATGCCGTTAATACATCTTCATCAGATGGTGGATAACCCAACTTCTTTTCTAAATCTGAGACATACCGTTCATACTGAAGTTGTATATCTGAATGAAATAAAACCTCAGGCAAATTGGTCTGTTTAGTAAGACCATTCAATTGTAAAATTTTACCAACCGTTGATTCTTCTGGGTTTGGAAAGTCAGGATTATAACTTTGCATACCATTTAGTACCGGCTTTGGAAATGTACACTTGCAATTCCCGTTATTTAAATCTCTATTAAACTTTGCTTTTGTTTTTTTAATGTCAACGTTGCCAGACGCCGTCAACACACCGTACTCTTTAGCAATTTCAATTCCTGCTAAGAAATTAAACTGAGACAGGGGGGTTACCAATGTACGCATACCTAAAATAGAAACCCCTAAATTAATGGATTGTTCATACGTTAAAGCTTGAATCACTTTGTTTTCAGGATAACGTGCTTTTGTTTGCTTAAGATCATTAAATGCACTTGCTGCCATCCCACCAGGGCCTTCAAAGCTAGGATCTTCGGGGGCAACGGTTTTAGACACATCGAATGCCGCCATCATGTGATGAAGACGGTCTAAAATCTTATGTGCCATTGCCAATGATTCACTTTGGGGTTCTAGCTGATTTAAATCCGGATGAGATGCACCATACCCACCTAATGCAAAGGTTCCAGAAATCGATAATTTAGGTCCACCTGTTTTTGCCTTAATTTGATCTGCAACGGCCAAAGCAACCTTGGTCTGATGATCTTTATTTTCGCCTGCAATTAGATTGTGAGCATGCCATTTAATATGAACAATTTGTTCTCCAAAAGCAGCTTGGTATTCTTCGTCAATCATCGTATAAATACTCATCATTTTTTCTGTTGTAATTTTATCGGTGGTGCTGGGACATTTAATGTAATACCCCAATGGGTTTGGGACATTTTCATGGCTAAATTCATGCTGTAAACGCTTGTATTCATTAAATTGATTTTTTAAATATTGCCTAATTTGGTCATTTGTCATGGTTGGATTCCAGGACAAAGTCATGTAGGCTGGTCGTAAAAATAACATATTCTCAAATACCATGCGTGCATTTAGTCGTGAATTATTTGATGCATCAAAATCAGTAACGACATAATTGCTATACTGTTTACCCAAATGCTCAAATTCACCATACGTACGCCGTTCTATTTGATGGGATACCCATTTCATTAGTGATCGTTTCTCACTATCTGCCGCTTCCAATGCATTCATATAAACACCTCGTTCAAGGCCACAGATGAGCTTATGTGAAAAAAAACGGTTGCTTTCAGGGCATTTACCATGGAGCATTGCGCTGGTTTGAGGACCTGCACCGCTAACACCAGGCGCCTCATACATGGCAACAGAGTCAGATAACCGATCTACAATGCGTTGCATGACTTCTGTAATAAAAGGATGGGTAACATGGGCAAGTTGAGATTGTAAATAGTCCCTTAACTCAATACTATAGGTTACATTTGGTTGCTGGTGCCAAAATGAATGCCAACTTTGATCTGATAATACTGTTATTTGTTGGCTTTTAGGAAATTTAGATTCATACTCAACCAATAACTGCTCTAGTTCGACTTGCAATGCCTTAAAGTTTTCAATGGTTAATTTAGTTTCGCCTTTTACAGTCAGTCCATTTAATTGTTTATTTAACGCTTCATAAAGGGTTGCATTTTCTATTTCCAATGTTGTGGGTAATGTAGGTGGAATATATTCACCGACTTTAAATGGACGGTTTTGAATATACGCTTCTAATACTGAATAAATGGTTCGATAGGGAATTGTTAACCCAGTTGCTTGAAAGTTTTCCTCAAAAAATGTTAAAACTTTTTTGGCTAGAATTGGATTATCCTGATCACTTTTAATAACGAGTGCACCAAATTGTTGATCTGCCAAAGGATCAATGATTGAATTCTTTTTAATTCTAACTTCCACAACACCTTCACCAAACGCTGCGTTCATTTTTTGTTGCATCTCCGTTTGATCCGTTAAGATTTGGCCTTGCCCATCGACCAAACCAGTTAATCGAATATGCCGAACCGCATTTTTACTTGTTTTTGAAAATACGTTTTCAAGATTTATATCAAATGTTTGTGCAAGTATTGAAGCAACCAGACTGATATTTTTTTCATAAACGGTGACCAGATGTTCAACCTGTAATCGAGTATTGGTCTCTAAAAAATAAAAGTCACCATCATCGGTCACTAGTAATTCCAGTGTATTTGCACCATTTAGATCATTTTCATTAGCAAATATTTGAGCTTGATCATTTATTTTTTTATCTAAACTAGGGTCAAGGGAAATCGTCCCTTCCGCTTTTTTCTGGCCCCTCTCTTGAGCACTACATTCACGTTTTCCAATAATTTTTTTACCGATAAATTGCAACTAAATATGTATTGAATATTCGATTCACATTTTTAATAATAATGGTTATTTAACCCCGGCTAATAAAAAT
>JAYNJH010000044.1:0-7210 GCA_038109885.1 Candidatus Margulisiibacteriota bacterium
CATTTAAATCGATTTCATTTAAATGAATTTTTTTTGAATTGAACGACGAATTTACCAGCGCTTCTTTTAATTGTAATTGAAGCAAATTAACGACGGTCATCCGGCAAATACCTTATCAAACTTTATAATTACGGCAACCATTAAAATCGCAAATAAGATAATAAATTTTATTTTATCTATAATTATGGGGGCAATCGCATCTTTAAAAATATCACCCAATTTATCCGCAAACATTACGGCTAAGTGTAATGGTGAACCGTGACTTTCTAATGTTTGCTCGACATAAATTTTGGTATTGCTCCAAATGGCCCCGGACAAACTAAAAAAGATGGTAAGTATTGCCCCCACAACCAATTGACCAATCAAAAATCCAAGCGTTCCAGCAACGCCAATTTTTAACCAAACCAATACAATGATGATGACAATTAAAAAAAATGAAACAAGCATGAACAGATTGGAAAAACGATAAACATTTTCAATTAATTTAAAATTATTTGGGCATTCAATTCACTCCCAAATTTTGGGATGTTCATCTAATTCATCAGCCATTAAATAATTGATTTTTTTATAAGATACAGAAACGCCCCACATAACCAGCGCAATAAAGCCAAATAAAAGCCCTGCCCCTAACATTGATCCAAACATAAACTTTGCATTTAAAAAATGAATTTGAAATGGAATAATAAAATCTTTAAGTTGCGCTGATTTTAGTAAAATGCCGTTCACCAAAACTTTAGGGCCCGTATCCGTTGGTAAAAAAACAATTACTTTAGCAATTCTTAATGATCGAACTAGGAAGAAAAAAAAGAATAATGACGCTGTTAAAGTAATGGCCATTACATTAATAACTTTAAAAAACGTATTTGCAATATTGGCCTCACTTTGCAATCGACTCAATTGGCCTTGATACTTTGGGTTAATCTTTAACATTTTTGAAACCCCTAAAGCATTATCAATGAGAGGTTTGGCCATCGTATCTGAAATAATATAAAAAGAGCTGACTAGAAGACTCATTGCAATGCACCCTAATAAATACAGGTTTTCAAAAATATTTGCAGGGTTTCCTGAAAATTTAAACCCAACCCCTAATAAGACACAGGTTAATACACAAATCATGCCTGCGCCTAAAAACCCGAAGAACAGTCCGCTTGTGATGGTACTCAAAATACTATCCCGACTATTTTTAGCCACTGTTTTCACGCCACGAGAATTTAAAGATAATAACCAATGTATCAATGGATAAATAATAATTACACTAAATAATCCAATCCCAATGGCAATAAACACTTTGCCATCAATTCGATTAAATCTATGAACTATTCCAACACCACTCAACAGCGCCAAAGCATTAAAAACAACCCCTGAGTACTTGCTAAAAAATGCAGGCCATTTATCAAATGCATCTAATCTTAAAACCGTGGATATTAATGCATTTAAAAATAAGCCAAATGCCATAAAACAGATTGGAAATACGACTCGAGTTATTGAGTTCTCTATCCCGTCAATTACTCCCATTAAGCTACCTAAGATACTCGTAGCTACAACAATTACCATGGTGGTTGCATGTAAATTTGAAAAAACTAAATAATTATTTTTAAGTTGATCACCAATTAAATCCGGAACGGCAGCTGGGTTTCTCAAATCATCTTCAGGAAAATCATACTTTGAACTTCCAATCAGATCCGAAGCTGTATCAAATGCTGTTGAAAATATACTAAAATTAAAGCGAGCCAATACGGCGTGTAAGGTGGAACCAATCGCATAGCCCCCCAATAAGTTTGCAATAAAAAAGTTTTTCATATTCAAAAAATTAATATCATGCAGTATATTTACTGACCAAGACAGTCCTAAATGCGTTGCTAATTTCTCACCAAGTCCAAATATATTATTCGTAAAAATTCGATCTAGCCCCACAACCCAAATTGAAATATCAAACAAAATAATCGCAATCAGTACAGTTAAAATAAAGTCAGAATTTATTTTAAAAATTTTTCGCCACCTTGCATCTGAAAGGGATGAGTTCCTTAACAAGTGTTTTAAACATTTCATTGAAAAATCTAAGCTAATCCACCCGGCAATGCAGCTTGTCATTGCCGCAGGAAGGGCTAATAAAGCGCGAGCACCATTAAATCCATTTGCATAATTAATTAAAATTCCCAAACTTATGACTAAAAAAATACTTAAAATTCCAAAAAGATAGAATCGTTTTAAAATTATGTGGCTTCCTTGGATGATAAAGCTCACCACACGCTGGGCATTGTCATCGACTATACTTGACTTTTTGTTTACAACGGGCCATGCCGTTAACGCAATGCTAAATATAAAAAAAATAAACATTAATGTTTCTAAAAAAGTTAACACCGTAGTTTGTTCCCAATCGAAGCAAATTCTAAACATATCATTTGTTTCTTCACTAATTCAAACGGGATTCATTGCAAAACCAATTTTAATTAAAGTACTATGAAAATATTGTGTTAAAAAATGATTTTCAAACCATTCATCAATCCCTTGCAATTTATTTCATGGGCGTTCTTATTTTTAGTACATTTGGCATCAAATTACTCATAGATTCAGGTAGTTATATGATTTTTTCACCATTCATTTTTTATCACTTCTTAATTGGAATTTTCTTACCCATTATTTTGTATAAAGCGGCCAATTGGAAACAATCCATATTTCAATCCTTTGGGGTATCCTGTACTGCTTTACCTATCTTGATTGGCTTAATAATTAACGGCAACATTTTAGTTCAATTAATCATTTTTTATTTTTGCTTTTTATTTTCAATCCAATTGGGCATTATCAATCTTATTCGCTGGCTAGCTCCACATCAACGCTATTTTCGTTTTTTTGTGTTTTGTATTTTAATTTTATTATGGGGAACCAATATTATCCTTGATTCAATTCCATTGATTTATAATTTTATTGCGCCAGTCACAATCTCATACCACTTATCGTTAATTACGGATGGCATTCTGCATATTTCGACAATTTTTTATCTGTTATTTTTTGTACTTATAACCTATGGCTTAGCAAGATCTCATGCCGATGCATAAATTTAAGATAATCATTGGAACTATTATCGGTGTTTCATGTGTGATTATCTTCCAGAATTTCCATACATTTATTGATATTTCTAAGCAGACTGAAATCAAGCCTTCAAAAGCGTTGAAATCTAGAATTCAAGCACATCAAACGCCAATAAAAATCACAATATTTTCGTCTCAAGAATTGCTAGAAGAGCTTAATGTTTCATCGATTCATTTTTGGCTAAAGTCACTTTCAGATGATGTTAGCATAGCGCAAATTAACCCCTTAAAGCATCCTCAACAATCGGATCACTACGATATTACTTCCGATGGCATTTTCGTTATTGAAGCCAACTCAAAACGAATCGACATTGACTTGATTGAACTTATTTTAAAAAATTCGGATTTTTCAATTGAAACCTTGCAAAATCATTTAATGCAAGCCTTACTCAATATTATTAATTTCCCGCCAAAATCAGTACTTTTTGTCCATACGTCCCCCAATTCTATATTATCTGATGACCGGCCATTAGGATTAAACTCATTAGCAAAGACATTGGAACGAAATCATATTAAAATTTCCGAAATAAATGTGGCTGACATTACGAATCTAAATGAAACGTTTGATGCTACTATTTTTTATAAAATTGGGCCGAATGCCACCCCAAATATCCAGCAACTACAACAGCTCTACAACGATGCCACGGCAACCATTTTCTTTTCTCATCCAAAATATGCTCTAATTGCCAATCAAATTATTGATCATGTTCAGTTTAATTCAGAAATTATCGAGGACCCAACCTTTCACTTAATGAACTCAAAAAATCAATTGATTACGGATTATCAGAGTCACTTTAATGAGCCTTTGATTGCACTACTTCCCTATTCAAGCATTGTTAGCTTTGAAGATGAAGATCTAATACAATCCATTGTTGATTCTAGCCCGGATTCATTCATTCAATTTGATTCAATAGAAATCAAGGGGCCATTCTCAATTATTGCTCATGACGCAAATAAGCAACGCTACTTTATTAACAATCATCTTCTTCCCACAAACTTTTGGATTCAACAAGCCAATAATCAAGCCATCGTAGAAGATATAATTTTTTCAACACTTAGTCGTTTCCCAGTCTTCACGTCTTTTGAATCGACACAAATATTATTAACAAAATCTCAAATTTTATCATTTGTAATTGCATTTATTATTGTCCCATTTTTTGCTTTATATACCATTTATTTTGGGTGCCTTTGGTTAGGACTTATTCGTTGGAAAAACCCACCCTCGTCAGGCTCGAAATCTTAGGCTATGCAGTGCATTTCATGAATGGTATGATTGACTCATGACATCATTGAATTCAGAAAAATTAATCACTGCTGTTAAACAATTCTTTAAAAGTGACCCTGTAAAGCAAAAGTTTATTGACATTATTTGTCGCCAAATGTCTGATCGAACGCTGCAAAGTCTAAATCAAAATGACCTTCAAGAATTTATAGAAATTCTTTATGACTTTTTCATAATACAACATAACACAGGTTCAGAAATTTATTTTGGGAAACCCAAATTAGATTCGGTCACCTTAACCAATCGTTTGGTTTTAAAAATGAGCCAACCAGATGCCGCCAATCTGTTTATTACTATCGAAGAAATATTCCGAAAATATCGATTAAGAACATCACGGCGAATTCACCCAATCATTGGTATTAAACGAGATAAAAATGGAAAAATCATTGATATTGTTCGACCCAACCAAAGTTTTGAACGACGATCATTAATTTTTGTTGCCTTTGAAGATATCCCTAACCAAGGATTGCTTGATCAAATCAAATCTGAAATTTCATTTCACATGAATTGTGTTCAAGAAGCGCAACATGATGCCGACCATATTTTTCAGCAAATCAATTTTGTAACCAAGCAACTGCAATTAATTAAACCAATAATATCAGCTGAATGGATAAAATTACTTAATTGGTTAACCGATCAAAACTTTTCATTTTTTGGCTGTCAAGTCATTGAGCGTAATGGATCTCGTTATCAGATCAAAGATTCATTTGGCATTTGTAAAAAAACAGTTGGTATTCCTGGCCTAAATACACCTGATGACACCCTATTAACCCACCCAAAAAACACCCCTTTTCTTGTTGATCGAACATTTGTAAATAGTCCGATTCAGCGGTTTGAACCATTAATGCGTGTTTCGTTTAAGTTTAATACAACCCAATATATATTTTATGGGATCCTAAAACGTAGCTCCATGTATGCTAAAAATATTGATACGCCCATTATTAATAAAAAAATGGATCATATTTTTAATGAACGCCATTTTTTACCTGGAAGTTACGATTTTAATGAAGTCATTCGAATTTTTAATGACATTCCCAAATTTGAATTATTTCGTACCAGTCCAGAGGATTTACTTGAAATGGTGGACTTTATTATGTCAATCACAAACTTAAATCATATTCAATGTTTTAAGTTAAGTAACTCACCTCAAGATTTAAAACTTTACTTTGTGATTCCGTATTATTTGTTTAGTCCAAGAACAATTGAAGTTATCTGTGATTATATTAAACCGTTGCTCGATTATTCTTATTATGATGTCTTACCAATTACCGCACCAGAAAAATGTCGTGTTCACATGCATTTTAAGTTAAACAAAAAAGAAAATTTACCTTCAGAAGAATCCCTAGAGCGTGCATTAACCATTCTTGTTCAACCGTGGGAAGAACAAGTTCGTTCAATTCTGATTCACTCGGCACCTGAAATTTTAGAAAATGACCCGAATGTTATTGCTAAAATCCCAACTCATTACCGAGCTAGAACCAAACCTGAATCGGCAGTTCGAGATATTCAGCACCTTTTGGGCTTTCAAGATACAAACGATATTCATTTTGATTTTTTTTCATTTGATTATCCAAAATCTTCTGATTTAGCAGGTAAGGCATCCATGTTATTGATGTACCATCAAACCAAGATTAATCTCACGGAAATTCTTCCAATCATTCATAACTTAGGGATATATGTCATCGATCAGCTCACATCGCGATTTGGAGATGCGAAATCTACGATTGGTTATATTTTAGCGTTTCGCTTGCTTAATTCACAAAAACAAAAAATTAATGAAGCGCATGTTAAAGATCGATTAATTGATGCTTTAAAACAAGTATTTAACAATTCTTTACCCAATGACCCATTGAATCAGTTAATTTTATCGACATCATTGAATGCTGACGCGATATTTTTGCTTCAAGGGCTTCGAAACTATTTATACCAACTCTTTTCATCATCCTATTCAATTGCATTGATTAATCAAACATTTACAAATCACCCGGAATTCCTTGAACAAATTTCAGATTTATTTTTATCGAAATTCAACCCAAAACTTAATAAATCTAAACGATTGTCAAAAATCATTTCATTAAATGATCAATTATCCAAACTGATTCGTGGAGTTCAGGATATTTCAGAAGATCAAATTCTAAGTCGATTATTATCCATTGTAAATGCTTGTGTTCGAACCAATTACTATATTAAAGTTCCTGGCGATGCACTGAGTTACAAATTTAATTGTGAGCAAATCTTTGGTATTCAAACACCAGTGCCTTTTCGAGAGACCTTTGTATTTGATTCATCCTTGGAGGGGGTTCATATTCGATTTGGGGCCGTCGCGAGAGGTGGTTTGCGTTGGTCAACTCGATTGGATGATTATCGAACGGAAGTTTTGGGTTTGGTCAAAACACAGCAGACTAAAAATGCGGTGATTATACCGGTTGGTTCAAAAGGTGGCTTTGTTATTAAAACACCACAACCAGACTACGATACCGGGGTTTACCAATATAAACGCTTTATTGCATCAATGCTTCAGTTGGCAGACAATATTGTAAATGGAAAAAAGCAATCAAATAATCAGCTGATTACATACGATGACTTTGATCCTTATTTTGTGGTTGCGGCAGATAAAGGTACCGCAACATTTTCAGATTTTGCAAACCAGGTATCTCAAGATCAAAAGTTTTGGCTTGGTGATGGCTTTGCTTCTGGAGGGGCCCATGGTTACGATCATAAAAAAGTTGGAATTACAGCAAAAGGGGCATGGGAATGCACAAAGCTTCACTTTCAAGCAATGAATCTCAACCCGGAAAAAGATGAGGTGAGTGTTGTAGGTGTGGGTGATATGTCAGGG
>JAYNJH010000044.1:7220-11101 GCA_038109885.1 Candidatus Margulisiibacteriota bacterium
ATGTATTTGGAAATGGGATGTTACTTAGTAAACATATCAAACTGGTTGCGGCTTTTAATCACATGCATATTTTTATTGACCCGACACCGGACCCCGCAAAAAGTTGGCGCGAACGAAGTCGCTTATTTAAAAAAACCAGATCGTCTTGGATGGATTACAATGGCATATCAAAGGGTGGTGGCGTATTTGATCGATCATCAAAGGAAATTAAATGCACCAATGAAATGCAGGCCTTATTAAATATAAACGAACCCATCATTTCTGGAGAAGCGCTTATTCAAGCTATTCTAAAGTCGCAGGTTGATTTACTTTGGTTTGGTGGCATTGGAACATATATTAAATCCAGTACAGAATCACATATTGATGTTGGGGATCCGGCGAATAACAGTGTCCGAATTAATGCCAATGAATTAAATTGTAAAATTATTGGCGAAGGTGCAAATTTAGCAATCACACAAAAAGCTCGGATTGAATACGAATTAAATCAAGGTCGAATCAATACAGATGCAATCGATAATTCGGCCGGCGTAAATATGTCAGATTATGAAGTCAATATTAAAATTCTTCTGAGTACTTTATTGGAACAAAAGATCATTAAAAACCAAGATGATCGAAACAAAATCTTGGAGAATGCAACCAATCAAGTCACGGGCTTAGTTCTTAAAAATAATATTAAACAACATGAATTAATCACAATGGATCAGTTCCGATCCAAACAGCAGCCTTTTTTAATCGACCATACGATTAGTGCCTTAATTAAATTGGGACGATTAAATCATATCGATGAACAAATCCCAACATCTAAAGAGCGTCAAGAACTCTATCGGCAGAATATTCCCCTTCCTCGCTCTGTTTTAGCGAAATGCCAAGCTTATGTAAAAATGAGAATAAAAGAAAATCTTACGGCATCATCGTTATTTAAGGGCGGACTATATGATGAGATATATTTCAATTATTTTCCCGAATTAATTCAAAACTTAGTCTCCAAAGATCAGTTCCCAGACCACCGTCTAAAACAAGACATTATTATCACATCATTAACCAATCATTTTGTGGGAATTTATGGGTGTTCTTCGTATGAATCAATCACATTCTCAGGTCAAATCAAGATTGATCAAGCTATTCATAACCTTGTTATTCTTGAACAAATTATGAATATTAAAAGTCGTCGTGATGATATTAGGAACCAAAATTCAATTCTTGATGAGCGTATTCCCGCACTCTTTGAAGTTAATGAATCGCTTTTATATTGCAACTTATTTTGTCACTTAAAAGGCATCCAATTAAATGCATCTCAAATTGAAACCTATATAAATTGCCTAAATCAACCTAAGATTAAACAACTCCCGCTACCGCTTCAATGTGTCTTTTTAGTTGATACTAACCCCGACGTTCTAGATCGCATTCAAAAACTAAATACTCAATTTGGGTTATTAACAAATTTAGAATTACTTACTGAGCTACTTGTTTCATCCCAAGTTATGCACCATCAGAAAATATCTATACTATCTGATATTTATAAAAGTATTTTACAAGTTTTAGATCTAAGCGCTCGTCAATTTGATGATTTTATTAATAGAAAAAGTGTTTATTTGATTCCTTTATTGGCTAATCAGGATATTTTACCAAACTTATTTTTATATTCATTTCATTTGCGAGAAGAATTAAGTCGGGTATAAACAATTTTGTGCCTTTTTTATGCCTACACTCTTTGATATAATATCTTGGTGAATCAAAAACAGACACCCCACTCAAAGTATAAAGCATTATTACCGATACAGCTTCATAAACGAACGTGGCCGAGTAAGACGCTTACAAAAGCACCTATTTGGTGTAGTGTTGATTTAAGGGACGGCAACCAAGCATTGGTTAATCCAATGACAATTCAACAAAAAATACATTTTTTCAATTATTTAGTTTCCATTGGATTTAAGCATATCGAGGTAGGTTTTCCATCAGCATCATCTGTTGAGTATGAATTTGTTCGACATATAATTGAAAATAATTTAATTCCTGACGATGTTTCCATTCAAGTCTTAACACAAGCCAGGGAACACTTAATTGAAAAAACAATGGCCGCGATTGAAGGTGCCCCTTCGGCTATTGTTCATTTATACAATTCAACATCTACCGCACAACGAAAATATGTATTTCAAAAATCAAAAGAAGAGATTATTGACATTGCCCTTTATGGGGTTGAATTGATTAAAAAATACCTTACACCAAGCCACCCATCAATTTTACTTGAATATTCTCCAGAAAGTTTTACAGGCACTGAAATTGATTTTTCAATTGATATTTGTAATCGTGTTATTGATTCGTGGAATATATCATCACCGATCATTATCAATTTGCCCGCCACTGTAGAGTTGTTTATGCCAAATGTGTATGCCGACCTTATCGAATATGCATCAACGCATTTACATCGACGTGATGAGGTGATTTTGAGTGTCCATACTCATAATGATCGAGGAACATGCACAGCAGCCACAGAACTAGCGTTATTGGCTGGAGCGGATCGAGTTGAAGGAACTTTATTTGGAAATGGTGAGCGGACAGGAAATCTAGATATTACTACAGTTGCGCTCAATCTTTACATGCATGGTATCAATCCTAAATTAGATGTTTTTAATCTTAATCAAATGAGTGAGGTTTATGAATCTTGTACTGGCATGACCATTCCCCCACGCCACCCTTACGCAGGGGAGCTTGTATTCACGGCATTTTCGGGATCGCATCAAGACGCGATTAAGAAGGGCATGGCGGCTTATAACTCAAATGATATTTGGGATATTCCGTATTTAACCATTGACCCTAATGATATTGGTAAAGAGTATCAAGCTATTATTCGTATTAATAGCCAATCTGGGAAGGGTGGCGTTGCCTATATACTAGAAAATGAATATCAGTGCATTATTCCCAAACGCATGCAACCTACGGTTGCCCAATTTATTCAATCCTCGGCAGAATCCTCTGGGACAGAGATTTCATCTCAAAAAGTTTGGGATATATTTAATAATGAGTTTATCAATCGAGATGAGAAGCTTAAGTTAACTAAAATCCGAACAGAGCTTACCGAAGACGGTCAAGTCAACAGTGAACTTCATCTAAATTATAACAATGAAGCATTTGTATTTAAAGCGACAGGTAACGGGCCTATTGATGCATCGAAGAAAGCATTGGTTTCATTATTCCCTGATATCACAATTGATGCCTATTCAGAGCACTCGCTTAGTCAAGGCTCAGATTCACAAGCCATCTGTTATTTAACGGTGTCATTTAAAGATATCACGTATCACGGAGTTGGGATTGATACGAACATTACATTGGCATCCGTTAAAGCATTATTTTCAGCAATTAATCGTAAATTATCGAGGGAATTATCATAATGAAATTAATTTTATTTTTATTTATCACTTTACTACCAAGTACACTTCACGCAACCCTGGATTATACCATCGAGGAATTTCTAGATGATGTAACTCACAAATTAGTAAAAAAACAAGAGCTTAATAATACCATTGAAATATCTAAACTTAACTATACAAGTGCAGTATCAATCACTGACTGGCAATTTAGTACCGCATTATTTACTTCCCATAATGAACCCTTTCAAGCATCATCATTTAGCAGTGATTTTATAAATGCTCGAGGGCTAAACTTTTCGATTGATCGTCCAATTCAGTTGACAGGAGGCCAGTTTGGGATTTCCTTAAAGCAGCACCGTATTGAGCAGCAGAATATATCCTTTGGGGGTACAAGCCTTAACGAGCCGCTTTATTACCAAAATACGATTGGAATTTCTTATAATCAGCCATTGCTTTACGGTGTTTTTGGTGAAATTTATAATTTACCGATTCAAACCGCATCCGCCAATACAA
>JAYNJH010000044.1:11111-13290 GCA_038109885.1 Candidatus Margulisiibacteriota bacterium
TATTTATTGATTGGACATTGGCAAATGAACTTACTGAGCTGAGCTTTTCACGATTACAACTTGCCAAAGAATCATTAAATCAGACCAAAAAGCGGGTAAAAGTTAATTTATCTGAAAAAATTGACTTACTTAGAGCTGAATATGCAATGCAGTTCTCATATCAAAATTGGCAGACTTATCAAGCACGGTTAAAGTCGACCCAATTTAAAATTGCCTCCCGCTTTGATGATTTATTAATTCGTCAAAAAACCCCTCGGTTCAATCTATACGACTATCATTATATAAAGAAGCCTGATTACATTGTTGTCGAAAAACTTAGATCAGTTCGATCAATAAACTTAAATCAAACCATTCTTGAACGTCAATTGGCACTAAGCCAGTCAAAACGAAATGGTTCATTGAATGTGATTGGATCCTATGAATTTTTGGGTGGCGATAATAATTTTCAAGGGGCAACACAATTTTTAAAAAATAATGCCTCTTTAACATTACAATACTCACGTTTTTTATCGGATGTTGAATCGATTACAAATGTAAAAAAGATACAGCAAAATTTAAATCAATTTGAATTAAATAAAAACCGACTAATTCGAGACCTTACTGCTGAAATAATTGCTTTATATACATTAATTAATGAGTACAAATCTGTATTGGATATTAATTTAAACCAAATTAATATCTCTCAAGAGAAAGCCACTGCAGAGCAACGCTTGTTCCAGCAAGGTCGAACCAGCTTAGACATGCTGATTCAAGCCCAAGACAATGTCCTCTCTTCAAAAACAAACTATGCTCAATTATCTGCGGAATATCAAAAATATACATTAACTTATTTGGCACTAACCGATGAATTATTAACAAACTATGGTATTTCACTATGAATAAGATTTTCAGCTATTTTGTAAAACGGCATATGTTTGCCAATGTTTTAACCATTATGATTATTCTATTGGGGCTAGCTGTACTACCATCAATTAATCGAGATACCTTTCCATCGGTTGATTTAGATGAAGTTGTGATGGTTACCAATTATCCAGGCTCTTCACCTGAAGATATTGAACTTAAAATTACGAATAAAATTGAAGATAAACTCAAAGGGATTGAAGGCATTAAAAAATATACCTCTTTTTCAATTGAAAATGTTTCTTTAATTAGTATTATTCTAGAGTCTGATGCTGATGACCCAGATGAAGTTAAGGATAAAATTCGGGAACAGGTGGATTCGATCACAGATTTCCCACAGGACCTAGAGAATCGCCCTGATATTACGGAGATATCATCATCGTCATTTCCGGTCCTCGAAGTAGGCCTATCATCCAAAGACTTAACGTACTCTCAATTAAGAAATATTGCCAAATCATTTAAAAATGACCTTGAAGAAATTAAAGGGGTCAATTCAGTTGATGGTTATGGATACCTTGCAAAGGAAATGAGAATTACACC
The DNA here is from genome assembly GCA_038109885.1 of Candidatus Margulisiibacteriota bacterium. Taxonomy (GTDB): domain Bacteria; phylum Margulisbacteria; class Marinamargulisbacteria; order UBA817; family UBA817; genus UBA817. The sequence goes on from JAYNJH010000044.1 coordinate 12,552, forward strand.
ATCCCCAGACCTTTTAGAATACTATCAAGTGTCCATGATGGATTTAATAAGTACTATTTCAGGGCAAAATATTAGAGCATCCATGGGAAATATTGTTCAACGTGGAATTTCTTCCACGATTGTAAATGATAATCGTTTTTTAAATGAAAAAGATGTCAGCAATGCCATTGTTCGCTCAAACTTTAATGGTAAAAATATACGTGTTTCAGATGTTGCTGTTGTTAGATTAGGATTTGAAGACCCAACAATTTTATCTAAAGTTTCTGGTGAAAATGGAATTTCGTTTAATGTTATAAAAAATAGTTCCGCTGATATTATTACTGTTTCAAATAAAATTTTAGACCTGGTTAAGATTTATCAAGAGAAATATCCTGAATTAACATTTGTTACAGCAAATGATTTTTCAAAATATTTAAAAAATAGACTTAAAGTCATGATCAATAATGGAATTTTAGGTTTAATATTAGTTAACTTGGTACTTTGGTTTTTTCTTGATTTAAGAACAGCATTTTGGGTTTCGTTGGGAATTCCAGTAGCCGTAATGGGTGTATTTTTCTTAATGCCACCATTGGATATGACCATTAATATAATTTCATTGCTAGCACTAATCATAGTGATTGGAATTATTGTCGACGATGGCATTATTGTTGCTGAAAATATTGCAAAATTCCGGGAAGAAGGCTTGTCCAATATTGAATCTTCGGTTCAAGGGATTCAAACTGTATTTAAACCCGTAATC
>JAYNJH010000045.1:0-10607 GCA_038109885.1 Candidatus Margulisiibacteriota bacterium
GGACGAGAAACCTCACACCCAACTGAATTTATGCAAACTTTAAGGTCGGTAATCCCCAATGATTCAAAAAGGTGATACCCCAAAGCAATTACCTCAGCATCTACATAAGCTGAATTTTCACCAATATACTCAACACCAATTTGATGAAACTGACGAAACCGGCCAGCTTGAGGACGTTCATACCTAAAAAACGGACCAATATAGTAAAGTTTAAGGGGATTAATTTGCTTATATAGGGAATGCATAATATTCGATCGAGTAACAGCCGCTGTCCCTTCAGGCCTAAGAGTTAAACTTCGACCACCTTTATCATTAAATGTATACATTTCCTTATTGAAAATATCAGATGATTCACCAATTCCACGAGCAAAAACATTTGTATTTTCAAAAATAGGGGTGCGAATTTCAGAAAAATTATAAGTTGAAAATAAGTTGCGAGCCGTCTGTTCTATTAAATGCCATTTAGGCATATCCTCTGGAAGAATATCTTGTGTACCTCTTGGAATGCTGAAACTCATGGTGGTTATACTAACAGCAAGGCTAACTTAACTCAAGGAAATGAAATTAAAAACTAATCTTTTTGGTATCAAAAATATCACAAGTTGAAAAAGATTGGTCCATCCAAGGATACCGAAATCTAGTTTCTTTATTGAGATTAAAAACAATGGATTGATAACATAGCTTAACATATTGATAACTGTTATTAGACGGCTTAGATTTAACAATTGAATTTAAAGCAAAATCATTTGAGGCAATATATTTAATTAAACTTAAATACCACGAAGGCAAAGCATCATTAGGCATTAAAAATTTAAACCATAACTGCCAACGTATACGTGGCATATAAGGCTGAACAAGCTCAAGTGTTGGGTAACCCTGGGGATCAAAGTAATTCAACTCTATCGGAAACCATTGGTTTAAGTCATTAGATACAAAAACATTAAACTTTGTCTTTTTTGTTGTCATTCGAGCAAAAAGACCATAACTTTTAAACAACATCATTGAATTAAATGTAGAACTCATAATCGGCACTGGCGACTTAAAAAGAAATAATTTAAAAGAAGAGTTAATTAAAATAACACATAATACAATCCCAACAGCAATAGTTTTAAACGAAAAACGAAAATTATATTTTTGAATATCATCATCATAATCAAACGAAAGTCTATAAAACAAAATTAAGGGAACGATAACAAGAAAATTAAAAAAACCAAAATTACCTGTTAATAAAATGCATAATTGAAAAAATATTAATAACCCAGCCGTTATTTTACGGTATGTGGGAATTAATAAACCAAATGGTAAAACCAGTTCAAATAAAAAGACTAAATAAACAAAAAATGATCCCAAATTTAATTTGATCAACCAATAATGAATAAAAAAAGAAAGAAAATGAGGCATCGGTTGAGAATAAAGGTGAATATCAAGTGCAGATAAGCCAAGCCAGTAAATATCATTTGATAATAGTTTAACTAGACCTGAGTGAACAAACAATCGAATAATTAGTAACATCAAAGGTAAGAAGGAAATAAATGAATACTTAATATCCTTTGTATAACGAAAATATTTTGGGGAAATGAAAAATAACGAAAAAAAACAAACCTCAATAAGTAAAATATCCCACTGAAAAGAAAGGAACGTTGGAAATCGAAAAATTAAGGCTGAATATAAAAAAGCTATAAATAAAAGAGCCCAAAAGGGGAAAACTAAAAAAAAGATTAAAATTGATAAAATTAAACAGGCAACCAATACATAAAGAGAATAGTCATAAGATATATATGAAAAAATATTTAACCATTTTAATGATAAGGGGACTGTGTTGAGATTAACGGGAACATCTAATAGAGCCAAATCAGAAAACTGAAAAATCAGGGATGTGAAGTTTATGGTCAAGACAATTGCAAGCAGCCTCAAATAAAGCGTTACAATTGAAGTGTCTTTTAAATAAGAAGTAAAAAAAGTAAGAAAGCTATGACGCGTTAATACCAATAATTTTTGCATCTTCTCTACTTGTTGCTATCGAATGATATCCACAATCAACATGATGTGTCTCACCAGTAACACCAGAAGATAAATGACTACATAAATAAAGGGCTGAATTACCCACTTCATCAAGCGTAATATTTCGTTTCATTGGGGATCTTGCTGCATTAACTTTTAACAAAATGTCAAACCCTGAAATTCCTTTTGCCGCTAATGTTTTAACAGGCCCCGCAGAAATAGCGTTCACTCGAACACCAAGTTCCCCAAACTCAGAGGCAAGATAACGAACACTAGCTTCTAATGCAGCCTTTGCAACACCCATAACATTATAATTTGGTACAGAACGTTCACCACCAAGATATGAAAGCGCAACCAAAGAAGCATTATCATTTAAATGTGCCTTAAAACGATTCGAAATTGCCACAAATGAATACGCACTAACGTCAAGTGCAGTATTCCATCCATTACGCGAAACAGATGAAAAATTCCCCTCTAAATCTTCACGATTTGCAAATGCAACCGCATGGATAATAAAATCACACTTACCATACTTGCTCACAAACTCATCAACAACACGTTCAATATCCTCATCTGAAGTAACATCACAACTCGTGATCAATTTAGAATTCATTGACTCAGCAATTGGTGTAACTCGATCTTTCATTACATCACCAGCATAAGTAAATGCTATTTCGGCACCTGCATCAAACAATGACTTTGCTATAGCATAACCAATGCCGCGCTTATTACTAACTCCAAAAATAATACCTTTTTTATTTGACATTAAACCCGTCATAATTCCTCCAAAGAAAAACGTATAAACTAATCTAGTTTACCTAAAAAAAAAAGTTTTTCATAGTTCATTTATTTTAAATAGATAAAACCAATATAAGCGAAATACATTATAAAAAAAAGCCACCCCATAAATCGATAAGTTCGAGAAAAGAAAATAATAAAAATTATAATAAAAAAATAGATAAACAAAAGTAACGCAATTTCAAATAAAAATCCATTAGGAAAAAATACTGGATTTATAAACCATGCCATGGGTAAAACAAAAGCTAAGTTAAATAAGTTAGAACCAAAAACATTGCCAATCACAACGTCTGAATGACCTCGTTGAATAAATCTTAATGTGGTAACCAATTCAGGAAGAGACGTGCCAAACGCCACCGCAAAAAGAGAAATAAAGGCCTTTGAAATGTTTAAAAGGTTCGCTAAATTCAAAACTTCAAAAACCAACATTCTTGAACTTAAAATCAGAAAAATCAATGACAAAACAAAAATAGATATAGATTTTATTAATGAACGATTTTCTGGTGCATCTAATGGCTGATCCGCTTCTTTTTTTAGTTGAAAAAATTGAAAAATTAAAAACAAAATTAATAATAAACCGGCAAGAAAGCGTGATGGGGAAAACACAATAAATAGGATTAAGAAAAGTACCAGGCAAATGACATTGATTCGCAATTGAAACTTAAATTGTTTTGAAAAGCCAACGGGAATCAATACCATAGACAAACCGAAAATAAGAAGCAAGTTAGCTATATTGCTACCCAAAACATTACCATAGACAACCTCAGGTTGATTTAAGTAAGCCGCAAAACCAGTAACAAAAAGTTCAGGAGCTGATGTGCCAAAAGCAACAATTGTTGCACCAATTAAAATTGGTGGCAATTTAAAATAAACGGCAATTGCATGAGATGCAGCAACAAAGTAATCTGCCGCTTTCCATAAAATATAAAAAGAAATTATAAATAAAAAAAGATGAAAGAGCACTTTTAAATATTAATTAATAACTGCAAATTATCCAATAAATATATTTAAAGTAATGAGTTTGGAGAAACATCTATAACCAAACGAACATCTTTGTATTTGGGAAATCGGTTTAAATAAGTTTTAAATTCATCAAGGTTTTGCAAAGAGATTTTATAAAACACGTTATGTCGTAGATAACCATTGACTTTCTCAATAGGCGCTACTTTTGGGCCAACAATTTGCATGTCTGAAAACCTTTGTCTAAGAGATTCGTTAAATGTTTGAATACTGGAATAAAGACGTTGAAAAAGTTCATGTTTTTTAGAGCTAAAAATCACATTTACTAAACAAAAAAACGGGGGGTAATTAAATGGTCGACGAAATTCAATCTCTTGATTTAAAAAACCATCTACATCGTGGGTTTTAGAAAAATGAAACACATAATGATTTGGTTGATAAGTTTGCACATAAACTGAGCTTGAGTTTAAATCCCGACCAGCCCTTCCAGCCATTTGAGTAATTAACTGAAAAAGACGTTCAGTTGATCGAAAATCAGGAAAATTGAGTAATGTATCAACACCAATCATCCCAACCAATGAAACATTTTTAAAATTATGCCCCTTCGCAATCATTTGTGTACCGATCAAAATATCGGATTCATTTACCCCAGCCAATGCTGTTTGCAAATCATCAAAAGTTTTAACATTATCACGATCAATACGTGAAATTACAATATCAGGAAATAATCGACGCAACTCCATCTCTACCTTTTGAATAGCAATCCCCTGATACTCAACATCATAAGATCTGCAGTCTATGCACTGACGAGACATTCGTTTAATAGATGAACATCGATGACACCTAAAATAGCCATCTGAATGATAGGTAAAGCTAGTATCACATAATTGACATTTTTGTATTGCACCACAAGCCCCACATTTTAAAAAAGAAGAGTATCCACGACGATTTACAAGAATTAAAGTTCGCTGTTTTGACACAATATTTTGTTCAATTTTTTCTAAAAGCTCATCGTGAATAAGCTGATTTTTGTAAGATGTTTTCATATCAAGAACCATAACATTTGGCATTTCGTAATCATTGTATCGATTCTTTAAGGGATGATAATTTAATTGGTTATTTTGCGACAAAAAATACGTATCAACACTTGGCGTCGCCGAACCAAAAACAACTTTGGCGTGATGAATTTCCGAACGTTTAAAAACAATATCATGCGTATAATACCTGGGAGAACTTTCTTGTTTGTAGCTAGAGTCATGTTCCTCATCAACAATAATTAGCCCTAAATTTTGAAACGGCATGAAAATAGCAGAGCGTGGTCCAATAACTAAATTAAGTTCACCTCGTAAACATTGGTTCCAAATCTCCTCTTTTCGTTTAGGCGTTAATCCAGAATGAACAACAGCTACACCCTTAAACAAGTTTGAAAAAACAGCTGTCAATTGCGGCGTTAAAGAAATTTCAGGAATCAACATTATCACCGATTTTTCAATAGCGATACAATCACGAATCAAATGAGCATATATTGAAGTTTTACCACTACCAGTTACCCCATGAAGAAGATGGTATAAATTTTTGGATGCATTAATATTATTATAAACATTCATTTGCTCTGGGGATAATGAGTTTAATTGTTCGATGTTTGCATTCGAATTCACCGGGGCTTCCCGAAGCCTCTTTAATCCAACAACACACTGAAATGCTTTGTATTCAGAAACACAATAAAAAGTAGAAAACCACGCAATCAAACGAATTATTGATAAGGGCACATGCGCTCTTTTATCGTGAATTGAATCAATTACAGACAACTTAAATGACAGTTTTTCAGGACTTATATTTTTAATATCTACACACATTCCCACTTGTTTTCGACGAGCAAAAGTAACATCCACAAACTGCCCAATTTCAATGGCCATATTTTCTGGAACAATATATGAATATCGTTGAGGTACATTGGCAAGAATTATTAAATCAGCTACTCGCACATAAGTCATAATATTCAGGGAAAGTAAAATATTCAACCGTTTAATCCAGACCGCATTCATAATTAAAATAAACGCTAACTTAAAGGTGAAATTAGACAAGCAGTTAATAATATTTTAGAGTAGTAAAGTATGGAAAAAATAATCAACGAACTGATTGCCGAAATCGACTCTCAAGCACAAAAATTAAATATAAATAAGGTACCACTAATCAGTCTTGAAGAAATAGAGAATTTATTAAATTTATTTAAAAAGGCATTATTTCCAGGGGTTTTTCATTTAATTGAACAAAAAGAACTCAGAATATTTCTTGAGACAACATTAATTGAATGTCAGGAAAAATTAAAAATTGCAATTTTAAAATTTGGGCACTCTGAAATAGAATCGAAAAAAATTACTAACAACTTTATGAATGAATTACCAAAGCTTAAAAAAGAACTTAGTTTAGATATTCAAGCTATTTTTGATGGCGACCCAGCAGCTAAAGGGCAGGAAGAGGTTATTATCGCGTATCCAAGTTTAGAAGCCATAATGGTATATCGTATTGCAAATCGATTAAATCAGTATAATTGTGAATTACTCGCAAGAACTTGCTCAGGTATTGCTCATCGAAATACTGGTGTAGACATCCATCCTGGAGCCAAAATTGGGAATAATTTTTGTATTGATCACGGGACTGGAATTGTTATTGGCGAAACAGCAATCATTGGACAAAATGTTAAAATGTATCAAGGGGTAACCATTGGTGCCTTAAGTGTTTCTAAGAAAAAGCAAAACACAAAACGTCATCCAACAATTGAAGACAATGTAACGATTTATGCCGGAGCTACTATATTGGGGGGTGAAACAATCATAGGTAAGAATAGCATTATAGGCGGAAACGTGTGGGTAACTCGTTCAATCCCTGAAAATAGTAAGATATACATAAAGGAAAACCAATGAGTATTTTAGATAAGATTCTAGATCAAAAAAAACATGAAATTAAGAAACTTTCGTATGAGGATCTAATTCCAAATGAAGATAACAACCGCAAATCCCTTTTATCCTATTTAGAAAATAAAAGGCTTAACCTAATTGCCGAAGTTAAGCAGGCATCACCATCAAAAGGGGTTATATACTCCGATTTTAATCCTCTACAATTAGCTAAACTATTTCAAGAAAATGGGGCATCTTGCATATCAGTATTAACCGATGAAATGTTTTTTCAAGGAAGTAAATCTTACTTAACAGCAATAAAATCAAATACGCACATACCCATTTTAAGAAAAGACTTTATTCTTGATCCAATTCAAGTCAAAGAAACCAACAGTATTGGTGCTGATGTTATGCTACTTATTTTAGACATTCTAGATATTAATCAATGCAACGAACTAATTTCAGCCGCCACAACCTATAACATTGAAGTATTAATTGAGATTCATTCATATGAAGCCCTTTCAAAATTAAATCAAATTAAATTTAAACCAATTGTTGGTGTAAATAATCGAGATTTAAAAACGTTTAAGTGTGATACCAATCGAGCCTTAGAAATGGCAAAAGAAATCAAGTTAATGGCCCCTGAAATAAAAGTAATTGCTGAATCAGGTTATTCACAACCAAACGAGATGGATTTACTTGAAAAAAAGGGCATAAATGGCGTATTAATAGGTGAGGGATTAAGTAAAAATAACGAGTTATTGGAATGGTTTAAACAATGAAAATCAAATTTTGTGGCATAACTAATCAAAATGATGCTAAAAATGCCGTGGCACTAAATGTCGATGCCATTGGCTTAATATTCTACAAGCATTCACCACGATATATTTCACCTGAAAAAGTTGAAGAGTTCATTTTTGATATTCCAGCATTTATACACACGGTTGGGGTTTTTGTTGATGAAGATTATGATACGATCATTGAGATTGCAAATCGTTGTAAATTATCAACCATTCAGTTACATGGAAATGAACCCCCCAGTTTTTGCACACAATTTCATCTACCTACAATAAAAGCAATTCAAGTAAAAACTGAAGACGATATCCAGAAAATTCCTCAATATAAAGGGTGTGTCAATGGAATCTTACTCGATACCAAAGTTGAAAATATTCATGGCGGTACTGGAAAAACATTTGATTGGGGTTTAGCTTTAGCCGCGAAAGAATACGATGCGCCACTAATATTATCTGGTGGAATAAATGAAGAAAATATAGGCAAGGCAGTTAAAATGGTAAATCCATACGGCATTGATATTTGTTCAGGAATAGAAAAAGAACCTGGGTTAAAGGATTATAATAAGATGAAAAAAATTATTGAAGGTATAAAAAATAATTAATGAAATTAATTATTTTTCTTTTATTAATATCCATAAGTAGTTGGGCACAGGTAAATATTGAAAAATATCGTAACTTAGACGTTTCTGGTAATTTACATGAGAATTATAATCAAACGATTAATATAAATACAGCATTAACTCGTTCAACGTCATCACTTTACTCAATTGGAATCAATTATTTCAAACCCTTTCCAGTCAATTCATTTTCGTATGGTTTTTTAATTTCAAAAATAAATTATGGAAAGAGTAATGGTAGTGAATTTGCAAATGACAATTTTTTACATATGCGTATCATGATTAAAAAAGAATACATGCGGCTACAACCAGAAATATTTTCACAATATGAAAAAAACGATTTTTCTTCGACAACATTACGCTATTTAGTTGGTTTTGGGGCAAGATATAAATTGTCTGAAAATACAATTTTTGGAACGAGTTTATTAAATGAATGGTATACAGAAGAGGGGCAGTCAAAAAAAGAAGTTTTAAGACTTTCTCAATATATTCACTTTAGACTTAGAATTAACCCAGAAAATAAAATTGATGCTACATTTTATATTCAACCCAATATTAATAATTTTTCAGATATTCGCTACTTTTCTCATATCTCATTTACAAATCATATAACGAAATCCATATCATATAATTCAAATTTAATTTCAAGATTTTACAATAAAAGCATAACTTATCCTGACCTTGAGTTATTTTTCAAATCGGGACTTGAATTTAAATTAAATTAATTGTCCTAAACAAATAATTTTCATACCCCTAAATTAGAAAATCAGCGATATATTGTGTTAACTGAAATAATCATAATTGATTGAGAACCAAAAACTAAAGAACAAAAGCGTTAGAAAATCTGCAATTATTTAATCGAAAATGAAGATCCGCACGAACAAGATCGTTTTACATTGGGATTATTAATCTGAAAACCAGACATCAATAAAGTTTCAACATAGTCCAATTGAGAACCAATAACAAACATGTAACTTAATTTTTCAACAATGACAGTAACATCATCAAAATTAAATATTTTATCTCCATTGGATTTAGATTCATCAATTTTAGCCAAAGAAATATCATAAGAATTGCCAGAGCAACCGTCTTTAACCACTTGAACTCTTAACCCATATTCTTTATGGTTTTTCCCATCTTTAGATATAAAATGACGAACTTTTTCAACAGCCCCATCAGTAGCCCCAAAGGTTAAAGTTGGATCAGCCGTCTGTATAGGCTTATCATTTGGAACAAAAACTTTCTTTACATTGCCGCAGTCCGTCATAATTAAATATTCCCTTATTTAAAACTTTTTAAACCTATGCAATGGTAATATCATTAGTTAAATAAACATCTTGAATAGCATTTAATAAGGCAATCCCGTCTTTAAGGGGTTTTTGAAACGCTTTTCTACCAGAAATAAGCCCCATACCACCAGCGCGTTTATTAATAACCGCTGTAGCAACAGCATCTTGCAAATCATTACTTCCAGATGCCCCTCCTGAATTAATCAAACCAACACGACCAAAATATGAATTAGCAATTTGATAACGAGTTAAATCAATCGGATGATCTGTTGTAAGCTCAGAATAAACATTTTTATGTGTTTTACCAAATTCTAATGCATTGTAACCACCATTATTTTCTGGCAATTTTTGTTTAACAATATCAGCCTCAATTGTGGCACCTAAATGATTCGCCTGGCCAGTTAAATCAGCAGCTACATGATAATCATTGCCTTCTTTTTTGAACGATGAATTACGTAAATAGCACCATAATATGGTCGCTAAACCACGAGAATGTGCGTATTCAAATGCTTGTGCCACTTCTTGAATTTGACGGCCTGACTCATCTGAGCCAAAATAAATGGTTGCACCAACAGCGGCTGCACCCATATCCGCCGCTTGATCAATTGATGAAAACATAATTTGATCAAACTTATTAGGGTAACTTAAAAATTCATTATGATTTATTTTTACAATAAAAGGAATTTTATGTGCATATTTACGAGACATAATACCCAAAACACCAAGAGTAGATGCAACCGCATTACAACCACCTTCAATTGCTAAATTGATTATATTTTCAGGATCAAAGTAATCGGGATTTGGTGCAAATGATGCACCAGCAGAATGCTCTATACCTTGATCAACTGGCAAAATTGAAACATACCCAGTACCTGACAAACGTCCATGGGAATAAATGCTCTGCAAGTTTCGAAGAACTTGGTTACTACGATTAGAAGAAACAAAAACATCATCTACAAATGATGAAGATGGTAAATGTAAGCGATCTTTAGAAATTGTTTTGCAATTATGCCCCAATAAAAATTCTGATTTATCCGCTAAAATGGTTTGAAGTTCTGAGTAACTTAACATATTTGATTCCTTTGTTAATGTTGATGACATTTTAATTCCTTTCAAAAAAAGACTGATAATATTTTAACTCATTTTAGGCAAACTTAAAAGTTTTGTAACTCGTAACGAATATTTGGTTTTGAAAAATCAAAATTTAGATCTAATCGTATATAATCTATTGGTTGCATATAAATTGGTAAT
>JAYNJH010000045.1:10617-13146 GCA_038109885.1 Candidatus Margulisiibacteriota bacterium
CTTGAGGAACAATAACAACTAGTTTAACAAAGCCAGACTGAATCATCTTTTGTTCAATAAATTCGGGTGAAACCAATTTTGAACCAGACTGAAATTGAAAATCCACACGCCCAATTACATTAAATACAGGCGTAAACTCAACCAAATCATTGGTAATAAAAAAATCATCACTTACAGGCAATGATTCTATACCAGATTGAGTGATATAGCCAAGAGCAAGTGTGTCTGTTTTAATTAACAACCGGCCTTTATAATTTTTAATTTGAACATTTGATAAGGGTTTAAAATCATCAAGATTATTATTTTGAGCCGCAAGTACCTGACCACAAGTTTCAGTCGCTCCGTAACTTAAAATAACGGGTAAATTCAGGTCTAACAACCTATTTTTTAATTCATATGGAACCGCATCACCACCAACTAAAATTGATTTAACAAAGCCCGAGTCAGCAGGGGAATTTTTAATAAAGCTACCCAATTGTTGCGGAACGAGCATTAAATGTAAATTAGTCATTGACACTGGCAATAAATGTGACCAATGATCTGAATTTAAATAGAGTATAGCACCCGATAGCAGCGCTTTTACAATGGTTAATAAACCACCCATTGAAGAAGGGGATAGCGAAAGCAAGATAGAATCAGAAGGCTCAATAGCAGCTTGATCTATGGCTTTTTTTGCCGCTTTTAATAAATGATCAAATGGATGACAAACTAATTTTGGAACACCGGTTGAGCCAGATGTAGCAATTAATACAACAGATGTTGATTTAGGTACATTTACAAGAAGTGATTTAAAATAATCTTTGTGAGAATCGGGCCATGAATCATCAAATACAACAAAGGATTTTTTTGCAACTAAACACGCAAAGATATGTGTCAGTGAAGCTAAGTCTTTTGAATAGTTAATGACTTCAATATAAGAATCTATTTCAAGCGAAAAATGATTTACATCACTGGATGAAAGTGGGACGTTATTAACATATGCCAATATTTTAAAATTACTATTACTATTTAACACACTAGATTTAATGTATCGCTTATTAAGTTAACGCGCCACTTAAAAACCTGATATTAAAATCTAAATCGTTAACAAGTACGATGATACCAACGTATATAAAAGCAGATAGCCACTCGTAAGCCCTAAAAGCGTATTAAAATCTGATCCTTTACACTTCCCGAAACGTCGAGTTAAAAGCATGGCAATAAAAACGAGAAACAAAATAAGTACCATTTGAATTGCTGAATCGTAGGTTTTCAAGTCGAGTAGGAAAATAGGCGTGTATAAAAAAAAGATATACTCGATGTAAGAAAATGTTTTACCAAATCGTACTGCCCAAGTTCGTTTATTAGCTTTCGCATCCGATGCCATGTCCCGGGTATTATTTACAACTAAAATCGCAGCAGAAATCAAACCAATTCCAGACCCAATATAAAGCAGATCCCAATTCCATGTTAAAGACTGTAAGTAATAAGTTCCCATAACTGAAATAGGTCCAAAAAATAAATATGAAATTATTTCAGCGCCACCTTTGTAAGCTAAAGCAAATGGCCCCGCCGTATAAATTAGGCCAAAAAAAATCGCTAAGACACCAATAATTAAAATCTGAAAACCACCATGATAAACGAGAAAAAGACCAAATACAAAGGCCATTAAAAAACAAAAAAATGCTGCATATTTCATGATATCAGGCGAAACATGGCCACCTTGAGTCATACGTTGCGGACCCAAACGATCATTCCCATCAGCCCCCTTGATAAAATCATAATAATCATTTGCAAAATTTGTACCAATTTGAATGAATAAAACACACATAATGATAACCAATGATATAAAATTATTATACGAATCTAACTTACTTGATAACGAAAGCGAGAGAAGAACTGGACATAACGATACCGGCAATGTCTTTATTCTTGCCGCCAATAGCCAATGTGATATCATATTTAGGAGTTTAACATGTTAAAAATATTAAATCTAATTATCTTAATCCACATTTTATTAGCCGCATCCATATATTCACAAAATCTAAATTATCTCAAAACTTGTATTAAAAACCATTGTTTTGACACAAGAGTTTCAGATACCCCGGAACTAAGAGTTAAAGGATTAACCGGTGAACAAAATTTACCGAAAAATGAAGGTATGCTATTTTTATTTCCGAATCTTGGCAAACCCAGTTTTTGGATGAAGGGAACCAAAATAACACTGGATATTTTATTCATTAATGAAGAAGATATTATCGTTTACTCCGTTAAAAATGCCGAACCATGCAATGAAAAAAACTGCCCACTTTATACACCAACTCGTGAGGTTAATAAAGTTCTTGAAATTAACGGAGGTATTTCTAATGAACTTGGAATTAAAGTTGGAGATGAAGTAACCTACTTCATGGAAGATGAATAGACCAATCTATTTAGCACATCGTGGGTTATGGCGAAAAAACTCAATTGAAAATACAATTAAATCTTTCCAGAATACACTAAAAAAACCCTCGATTCACTGCCATGGTTTTGAATGCGATTTCCGTGAGA
>JAYNJH010000046.1:0-12064 GCA_038109885.1 Candidatus Margulisiibacteriota bacterium
GTATTGAATGGTAGTGTTATGGGCGATCAATGCTCCCCTATTTCAGATACCACTATTTTAAGTTCAATGTGCACAGGTTGTGACTTAATGGATCATGTTAAAACCCAAATTATTCCAGCGGCCTATGCCGCAGGACTGGCATTAATTTGTTGGACAGTTGCGGCTATTATTGTTGCTTAATTAAACATTAATGAACTGGAAGATCATCGTAATAATTATTGGGATTTGTACTGGACTTTACATCTACTTTACCAATCAAACATCATCGATCCATCAGAAGCCCACATATCGGTGTGGTTTAAATTACGCACCGGTTTGTGGCGCTGGCCAAACGTATACCAATAGCTGCTTTGCTGAAATGAATGGAATTACGAATTATTCACCCGGGGTCTGCCCTTAATTCATATTTTATTTATCAAATTTAGAACTAATGGACTGCCACCACTGAGCTCGATTTCTTGTTGGCATTAACTCAAGAAACGTAAACCGTTCAATTAAATCCAACTGTTCAACATCTGAAGTATATGGAACGAGCCGAATAAACTCTTTATGAGAATCAATAGAAATAAATGGTAAGATTTGACGCATTACTTTCCCTGTTTGTTTATAGGGTAGCACTTTGAAATCATTATAGAACCTTGAAATCGTTGATATTTGATCTTTTGTTAAATCCCTAGCGAAGGTTTGATTTGTGGGATCATTATCAAAAAAGTGTTGTTTGGAATCTTTATTATTTTTTACCCAAAAAGACACAGGACTTAAATATTTCAATTGTAATTCTAGTCTGAAAGGGAGTTGTGCTGTAAATTTGCCTGGATTCAAAAAATAAGTTTCAAGATTAAACTTCATTTGAATCGCTTGGTCCCAAACCCATGACCGAAATGCGTAACTATCAATCTGATAAAAATAAGCGCTAAACAAATGTTCAATATCAGATAAGTCCAATGGCATTCTAATACTTAGTAACAATACTTGTTGTTGGGGGGTATATAATTCAAAATAGCGTAATAAATTAAAGAAAACTATTTTATTATTTAAAATCAGTGGATCCAAACGATTAAATTGATTGGTTTTTAAATAATAGTAGGCTTGCAACGAAGGATTGGCTCCTTGTATGGGGGCCTCCTGAACCTCTTGATTCAACAACATTAATAGTAATTTGAATGAAGGGTCTTGAGACTCGACCGCTTCATAATAATAAGAAACCAATTTTTGACGCCAAAATAGCTCTAGTTTTTCAAATTGATAGGGAAAAAATTGCCTTAAATTGGTGATATATACCATTTGATCAAATAAGGGCCAAAATTTATAAATATAATTATTTTGTTTGTTCAAGTGTTTAATTTCTTTTGGATTATTTGGAATTAACTGTTGGGAAACCGTTAGTTTCTCAGACTCTGAAAAAAAATTAAACATTTCTTTCATTTCCATTGTAAAAAATCCGGGCAAATTCTGATAAAATAATTTTTCCAGTAATAATACTTGATTGGCTCGACTCATTTTCCGTGCATTATCCAATGTTCTGAGTAATAAATCCCAACGCTTATTTTTTAGCATATAGTCAATTAACAAGTCATGGGTCAACTCACTTTTGAAGGAAATATACGTATAGGCTAATAAAACATCTTGATCGGTTTTAAAATAATCAACCAACGGAATACCCTGAATATATTCAATTCCACACTTGCGTAATTCAGGCTCATAGACATGTATGCCCGATGGCGAGATTGAATCAAACAGGCTCACTTCTTTTCGTATTGATTCACAATCGGGGTTGATTGCCTGAACATGAATTGCCGTAAGAATTAAACAAATAATAACGAAAACGTTTATTTTATTAATGGAAACTGCCAACCCCTTCCAAATGATGTTGAAGAAAGTTTTAAGATCGGTGGCGACTGGAACCGTTTATATTCCATCACTTTTAAGCGTCTCAAAACAAACTCCACATCATTATTATCGTTCAATTCACGAATTGTGTTTAACGATAACTTTTGAATCATCAGTTCATCTAAAATTTTATCTAAACAACGGTAAGGCGGTAGCTCATCCTCATCGGCTTGATTGTGAGCCAATTCTGCTGAAGGCGGTCGTGAAATGATGGTTTCAGGAATCCATTCACCTTTTTGATTTAAGTATTTGGCAAGTTCGAAAACCTCTGTTTTAAATAAATCCCCAATAATATTTAAACCGCCGCACATATCCCCATATAAAGTCGCATACCCCATTGCTAATTCACTCTTATTTCCAGTGGTTAGCAGTAATGCCCCTGTATTATTTGAAATGGCCATTAAGACCATTCCTCGTAAACGTGCTTGCAAGTTTTGATCGGTTAATGTGGAAACCTGATCATAATTAAATGCTGTACTTAAATCATGAATTAAGGCCTTGCGATACGACTCTATTGGAAACTCAGTGATTGAACAGCCAAGCTGATGGGCCATTTCAATCGCATCATTTTTGGTTTCTTTGGAATTAAACTGGGTCGGCATTGTGATCAATGCAACCTTTTCGGGACCAATGGCCTTCACTGCTAGTGCTGCTACCAATGCAGAATCAATACCTCCAGATAAGCCAACCAATACTCGTTCAAAGCCGCTACCAGCCATATATTGCTTGAGCCCATATTCAATGGCTTGAATTTGAATTTCTTCCCGAATAAACTTTGATTGACTCATGGGTTGATTAATCTCCCTAACGGTTTCCTTAAATGCCGGAAAACGTGTTATAACTTTGCCATGATGATTAACCATTACACTTTGTCCATCAAATAATATGTCATTGTAACCGCCAACTTGATTCACACTAGCAACCGTGGTTTTCAACGCCATTGCAACACGCCTAACTTGGCGCTTTCGATTTTCAAATTTCCCATATTCATACGGCGATGCAGTTAAATGGATCACCAGATCAATAGGCTGCCCTTTTAGTCGATGAACAGGGTCAGTTTTATAACGATATGGATGTTGGTCTGCCCAAATATCCTCACAAATTAATAGCGCAATGGTTTTCCCTTCCCAAAAGAACGGTTCAACCGTATTCCCAGCCACAAAATAACGCGACTCGTTGAAAATATCATAATCTGGCAAACACTGTTTAAAATGATGATGAATGACTTCCCCTTTATAAATAGCCAATGCCGCATTTCGCCAATGGTCACCATCAAAATAAGGGGTGCCAATAACAATTAAAGATAAACTGGACTTTGAGGCTAGTTTAATTTGTTCGATGGACTGATCAATCATATCGGGGATTTCACTTTCGAAAAACTGATCCGTTATTGGGTACCCTACCAAAAATAATTCAGAAAAAATGATTATTTCAGAACCCGACTCTTGAATATTATTTAACACCAGAGAAACATTATGACGAATATCACCCAATCGAGGTCTTAGTTGACATGCATTGATCTTCATAAACAAAGTATATGTGGGGTTGATTCGATTGTCTAACGCTTCAAACTCAAGATGAATCAAAAATTACTTCGGATTCACTATTGTAAGTCCCTCTAAAACCCATTAATATTAATAAAATCTAGGATACGGCGGCATGGCCAAGTGGTAAGGCAGGGGTCTGCAAAACCCTTATCCCCAGTTCGAATCTGGGTGCCGCCTCCAATTTACCCCATAATCCTGCGTCCATATCACTAAAATTTTAAGTAATACTTCGAAATTTTCTGATATAATTTATTTATGGTTTCCATACTAGGTATTTCACTTGTTTTTTTCATTTTAAATACAGCCTATATTATTATGAAAGCCCCTTATTACATCTATCCTCTCACGACATTGCTATTTTTCATTGTATTTGTCTATCGATTCATTATTTCACTTCAAAATGAGGAAGAACGTTTAACGAATGAAATCAACTATAATTTTGTACAAAACCTACCTAAAGAACGTCTATTAAAAGAGCTCAAAATGGCCAAACGCGTTCAGCAGGCCTTACTTTTAGTTGAAAGCCCAAATATTGAGGGTATAAATATTGCTAAGAAATGCATTCCTGCCGATAGTATTGGTGGGGATTTTTATTCGTTTATTTCGATCAAATGTCAGCATTGCAGCGCTCTCCAGGTATTGTTAAATATGTTCAAAATGAAAATCAGTATTTGGGCATCGTTATCGGGGATGTTGCTGGGCATGGGGTATCTTCCGCCCTTATAATGGCGTTAAGTGCTGGGTTATTTTCTGAAATTGGTAAACGCTACCCTTCCCCCAAACAGGTTCTCGAGTCTGCAAATAAAGATATTATGCGATACATTGAAAACTCTCAAATTACCCATGTTACGGCGTTTTATGGGGTCCTCAATATTAATACTTACGAATTCACTTTTTGTCGTGCTGGGCATCCAGGCGTTTTACTTCAACGACATGATGATGAGATTTTAGAACTGGAGGCCAATGGATCTTTCTTAGGAATGTTTATTTGTATTTTTTAAATACATTGATTTTGAAGAAAAAAAAATCCATTTAACAAATGGCGATCGACTCTTCTTTTACACCGATGGTATTACCGAAGCAAAAGGCCCTGACGGCGATTTATTTGGAAATCAGCGCCTAATTGATCATATCTCTCGCCTTAAACAAGAACCCATTGGTACTGTTCTTCATCAAATTTTTGACGATGTTGATTTATATACACAGTATCAAAAAGCCACTGATGATCGTTCATTGGTAATTCTTGAGCTTAATTAATGCTGACAAAACATATAAAAATCAAACAACTCAATACCATTAACAAGAAGTCCACCTCTAATAGTGATTATCTATTGGTTGAAAGGGACATTGAATTCAAACTGAATGACGCCACATATTTTTTCTCTGCCATTACTCAATTTACTGAGTTTTTAGTTCAAGGAACAGCCTATTTAAAACACAATCTAACCACTAAGGTTACTTTAGAAACCGTTACCCCCCACCAGTTTTTGACTACCCTTTCTGATACTGACCTTGAATTAAGTAAATTGCCGCTTGACTCAATTGAGCTTCAGCCAACCCAGTTGGTTGATTGGGTCCGTAAATTCAAGCAAAACCAACCCCTGTATCGCCAAACGGGTGCGACAGAATCCGTTGGGGTTTTATTAGATAATGGGGATGTATTTACCATTGAATGTATTGCATTTGAAACTGCATTTACAAAACTTATTGGCGCTTTGTTAAAAAAAACAATTTCATTTTACCCGGTTCTTTTTGTATCTCATCGAATTAATGCTCAAACAGCAAAGCTTATTAATCAACTTAACCCCAGTTTAATTATTTGCCAATCGGCCATTACGGATCATGCATTGGATATTTTTTTAAAAGCCAACCAAACGGTTTATGGGTTTTGCAGAAAAAATAAATTTAATCGCTATTCCAATTTTCACCTTTAAATCGATTTTAGGTGTAAATCATCGCCCTAGTGAGGTAGCCTGTTACACATTAACGATACAACTTAAAGTTATACATTGTTGATATATTAAAGTATTGGCGTTACTAATGGTTAGAAATCAAACCCAACCGATGCAAAGTTATTTGAATCATATTCAAAATGGTCACTTTGTTCGTAAGCATAATCAAGGGATAGCCCAAATAAGTTTAATCCAGCACCAAATGTAACCGTATTGGAAATTTGATCTAATGCAGAGTACTCTTTATATCCGGCTGAAATGGTTAACATTTCATATAAAAAGCTCGGTGTGTATTCGACACCAGCCCCCATTAATGTATTGGTTCCGTCATACTTGAACTGCCCCATAATATCGAGATCCCCAAATGGATACGCGGCACTTAAAACCATTTGAAGCGGCAAGTCTTCTTCACCCGAGTAATTTGAATCGCTCGAATCAGTATAATCAACCTTCATTGGGATTAGATTTCGTACAAGTAAGGATACTTCCAATTCTGAAAACAAATAAATTAAACCAGCATCAATATTATACCCCGTGCCTGAATAAGTGCTAATTTCATTAAAATAACCAACGCCATTCACCCCCAGGTGTAACTGATCGGTAATCGACGTTTGATACCCAACTTTCATTACCCGATTTTTATATGAAAATGTTCCATTTGCAATCACGGTTGCATTATCGCCTTCGCCTTGAAGCCTAGTGCTGATAATATCATCGACCCCGGCATCCATGTACCCAATGGCGATGACGCCAATGTCGGATTTAAACGCAACAGAAATATTCCGATAATTCACTTCATTCATTAACTCAGATGAAAAAACAGATGTTGATAACTTATTTACACGATATAATCCCGCAGGGTTTTCAAATACGCCATTGGAACCAGCGCTAAAGCCCTCAATATTTCCTCGACGAATCATTTCTGCGGATGATCCCAAATCGGTCAACATTAGGTAGTTGGCCCCCATTGTAATATTCGATAATGTAAAAATCGCGATTACTATCACACTTAAACTTGAAGAAATGTTTAATTTGTTTAAATAAAATTTCATTGTTTCTCCTTTACCTTATTCCGGTATCTATGTATGTAATACCCAGATTCAAAGGAGTTTAAACATGAAATTTTAAAAAATATTAATTATTGTATAAATGATGGGAATTGCTTAACAATTTTCTGTGATAAATCGATGTAACGATCAATGGGCTCGAAAGGTTTCTCACTGGCATCTTGATCATAAATAAAAAATAATGACTTCGTGACTACAGCATCCGCTAATGCCCGATGTGCATTTTCATGGCCTATATTATACTTTTTACTTAAGGCACCAAGTGAACGCTTCCCTTCCTCACGTGTTTTTGCCCATTTTAAAGTACATAACAACTCAGTGTAAGGAATATCAAGCTGATATCGCATCAATGTCGTTAATAGCCACGGAATATCAAATTGGGCATTGTGTGCAACCAAGCAGGCATTTTTACTAAATACCAAAAATGAAGAAATAACCTCTTTTAAACGGGGAGCGTCTTTTACCATTTCGTTATCGATTCCTGTCATATTGAAAAAAATGCTCTTTACCATCTCGATCTACACGACATGCCCCCAGTTCAATTATGGACTCATTGCCAATTTCTAAGCCGGTGGTTTCAAAATCAAGAAACACATAATCTTTATCTAACCGTGGCGCACCAAACAACTGTTCTTGGTTACCACAATTTGGATGGTCAAAACACCGAGGTAAAATATTGGAATCCAGCTTGGATAATGTGGGGCTATTACAATACTGACAGCGATCTGTCGTATTAATTAAAAGTCGATTTTTTATAATATAGGATAACTTTTCTTCCGAAATACTTTTTTCGCAATGGGAACAATTCAGAATCCCATGCTGATTTTTAGATAATTGACCAACACTGCAGTAGGGGCACAACACATCTAATTTAAAATCGCACTTTTGGCACCCAATCTGATTTGAATTCAGTTGAACGGATCGAAAAGACTTGCAATTTGGGCAATTAGCAACCGTAATCATCGCAATTATTTGGCCAATTCAAAATCATTGCGGATGTGACTACCCACCGATTGTGATTGTTTATAATATTTACCACGATACGGTTTCTCGCTCGTTTTATCCATCAAGCAAAATACTAACTGACAAATTCTTCGATTGGAAGATAATTCAATGGGTAAAGAGTTTGCATTAAATAATTCCAACGTAATGCGACCTTCAAATCCAGCATCCACCCAACCGGCGTTTTGAATAAATAGCCCCATTCGCCCAATTGAACTACGCCCTTCTACAAAGGATGTAATGTGATTGGGCAGCTTAATGTATTCATTCGTAGTTGCTAGTAAAAATGATTGTGGAGGAATCACAATTTTTTCAGCGGTTATTTCCGTATATTTAATTTCGTTTTCAAAATCAAGATGTGTTCGATGAGAATCATCAATCCTTAAAAAATGTGTACCTAAGGTACAATCCACCGAGGCTGGTTGAATTTGAGATTCATTCAACGGTGAAATCTGCAATTCATTTTTTCGTAATAATTCCTTAATAGTGCCATCTGATAAAATCATTCATTACCCTCCATAATTTTGGCATAATAGCCATCGGTTATAATATCCGTATTTTTTTCAATACGGTCCAAAAAGACGACCCCTACCAAGTGATCATATTCATGCAAAAAAATCCGTGCAGTAAATTCAGTGTACGTCTCCGATCGAAAGTTTCCCATTGCATCGGTGTATTCAATTAATATATTGCATTGCCTCGGCACGTAGCCTCGAATTCCAGGAATACTTAAACACCCCTCCCATTCATGCGTTATATCATCAGACAAAATTGAGATGGTTGGATTAATGACAACCAGCCCTGTCTCTAAGTTAGTGTAAGGTCGCTCTATTTTTTGACTGGGTGCCACAATAAAAATCTGTTGGTCTATCCCAACCTGGGGCGCTGCAATACCTATACCTTTTTCTTCACGTAGAGTGGTTACCATACGGTCAATGGCCAGTTTTGTTTCAGCCGATTGAACATCAGCTACTGGCTGGGTGGGTTGTCTTAATATAGGGTCTCCAAGTTCAACAATATGTGACATCCACTTCATGATACGACCTATCTGATCTTTTGGAAAGAATCGAATCCAAACCGAGTTTGGTTACTGTCCTAGCAAATATGTTTACGATTATTCAAAATGTTACACTATATTATATGGATGCATATGAATCTTTAATTTTTCAACTTCGTGATGATGATATTATTAAATCGACGGTTATTTTTGAGGCTTTCCTAACGATGCACCGTTGCCACTTTGTTGCCAACGCTGATGAAAGCTCGATTGCACTAGATTGTCCCATTCCGATTGGATTTGGGCAAACCAATTCACAACCTCGAACCGTCGCAATGATGCTGGAATGGCTTTCCCCGCAACCGAATGATCAAATTCTTGATATTGGCTGTGGTTCTGGCTGGACGTCCGCATTATTGGGACACATTGTTGGTGAACGCGGTCACATTATTGGTCTTGATCGGATCCCTGAACTTGTGGCACTAGCGTCTCGTAATGTATCTAAATTTAATCTTCCCCAGGTTCATATAGATTTGGCCGGCCAAGCCATTGGGCAACCCCATCAAACGTTTGATCGAATTTTAGTTTCAGCGGCGGCAGAAACGTTTCCTCAGGCGCTACTTTCACAACTTAAGCCCAATGGCATCTTGGTAATTCCAGTTAAGAATACGATTTTTCGCATTCAAAAAGATGATCAACATCACATTACTGAAGATCGGTTTGAAGGGTTTCGCTTTGTACCGCTGATCGGGTTTTAATTGTATTCAAATAATTACCGATCGAATTAAATGGATTTTTACCTACCACTAAGCGTGACTCAATTTGAGCAAATTCAGCCAGCACGGCATTGTGCTTTTTCTTATTGGTTAATAGGTCATCAACGGCGTTGGTAACATTGGTATGAGTTACCGCCGATTGTAAAAATTCAGGACATATTTTTCGTTCGGCCAATATATTTGGCAAAGCGATAAAGCCGGAGCAGTTTTCTTTAATTTTATTTAAGACCAAGGACGCCGCAATAAAATATGATAATGACCCCAGTTTATAAATTGCAACACACGGTGTTTTAATTAGTGCATGTTCTAAGGATACCGTCCCCGAAGTCACCAAACTGCATTTAGCTCGGGCAATTAGATCACGGCCTTGATGAGTAATTGTAAATAATGTTGGATCCATGTAGGGTGCTAAAAACTGCTTGATCTTATCCGATGCAATCGCTAACTCTATTTTAATTTCTGGGTATCGCTCCTTAATGGTTTTCATTACAGCAAGCATTGTTGAAAAACAGTGTTTTATTTCTTGAATTCGGGACCCTGGAAAAACACCTAGGATACTTGATTTTTCAGCCTGACGCTGAGGCAATAACGCCACCAGAGGATGATCAACCCGACTTACCTTTGCCGCATCAATTTGGGCGTAATACAAATATTCTTTTTCAAAAATACAAAAAATATGTTGGCAATAATGCATAAACTTTTCTGCAGACGCTTTGTTTCCCCACATCCAAAACTGAGGAGCAATAAAACTGATCACAGGGATATGGTGTTGCTTACACCACTTTGCTAAAGGAATATTAAACCCTTGATGATCAATGATCACCACCGCATCTATATGTTCTGATTTAATAAACCGCTTGGTTTTTCGCATCACATTCAAAAAGTAAGGGATTTTTGCTAAAGGCTCAATAAATCCGATTGTGCTATGCTCTACAACATTAAATAATAGTTCAGCACCTGCGTCTGCGAGCTGTTCACCACCATTACCATACCATTGGATATCATCTCTAAGTGTGGCTGATTTAACGATGTTGGCAGCATAATTATCGCCGGATGTTTCACCACAAGATATAAAAACCCTCATTTTTTATAACCGAAATGAACTACCCAATTGGATCAATGCCCCTGAAACATTTAATTCAGGTGAATTAACGGTTTCCCCACCCAAGTTTTGAAGATTAAATTCAATGGTATATTGATACGCAGCCTCAAGTTGTATGGCCCACTCTGGGTTAAAATGGTACCCAAAAACCATACCCAGATCAATCAAGTAAGCATTAAAGTTTCGTGCAATGTAGTTTGTAATGCCAGTCCCTTCAGTTGAAGTAATGACTTTATAGTGTCCAGATAATTGTCCAAGGGAAAAAAATAGCGACATGTTTGCATCGATATCATTAATTAATGGATAGTAATACTTCAATTTAAACGTATCAAAAACCATACTGGATTCAGTAAATGTGGGCGATGTACCACCACTTATAAGGCTGGATGTGTGAAGGTATTGAAAGCCCCACCCTTGAAATGGCAAGCCAAACTTCAGTTGAACTCCAAGTCCATTTTGAGCATCATTCATGGCCCCACCATTCGTAGAAATATCCAAATTCTTGTATTGATTCACACTAACAAATGGCTTAATCCATATGTTATTAATAAACGAATTTGGCAAAGGGTAAAAATTCAATGCATTTAATTTAAAGCTAACTATTAAAATTAAGACGCCTCTTAACCACATGATTAAAGTGTAACATTGAAGCGAATGATCTTCTAATGTAAACTTCAGATATGAGTTATTTAGTTTTTAAAGCAGTTCATCTTCTTTCGGTTCTTGCATGGAGTGCAGGCCTTTTTTATATCGGTCGATTATTTGTTTATTATGTTGAATCATCCAATGAGGATACAAAATCAACCCTAACCAACATGGCGTTTCGACTTAATCGATTTATTATTTTACCATCATCAATAATAGCGACTTTATTTGGATTGCATTTAATTGGCGTTATCAATGCACTTTCACAGCCGTGGTTCCATCTTAAAGCATTGTTTCTTATTCTTATTTTTGCGTATCAACACTTACTGTCTCGCTTCATAAAGAAAATGAAAGCCGGCCAATTTAATAAAACTTCACGATGGTGCCGGATTTTTAATGAGATCCCCATTGTTTTACTTACGGGAATTGTGTTTTCAGTCATTACTAAAAATATTGAAGTTACATTGATTGCAACGGGTAGTATTTTGGCCTTAATTTCACTTTTCTTTATTATTAAAAAGCCGACCTAGATCAATGTCTAAACCATCAATTGTTGCCCCTGGCGGCAGTTTGGATAAAGCGCTGATTGCTTTGCATTACGGCGCGGATGCCGTGTATGTTGGCTCTCAAAAGTTTAGCTTAAGAAAATCAGCGAATAATTTAACATTCAATGAATTACGCTACTTATGTTGTGTCGCTCACCAACTGAGTAAACGCGTTTACTTGGCGTTAAATATTTTTCCCCATGAACGCGATGTAGCGTCTATTAAATCCTTTTTAAATGAGATTTCAGATATTCCCTTGGATGCTTGCATTGTCTCCGATTTGGGAATGGCGGTGTTAATTCGAGACCATACCCCATTTACTATCCACGCATCAACTCAAGCCAGTATCATGAACTCTCATTCCGCTCAACTTTGGGCAAACCTTGGTGCAAAACGTGTTGTCTTGGCACGTGAAGCCAGCTTAAGTGAGGCCCTAAAAATAAAAAATAATACAGGGCTTGAAATTGAGCAGTTTATTCATGGTGCGATGTGCAGTAGCTTTTCAGGCAAATGCACCATTTCAAACGTGGCATCCGGGCGG
>JAYNJH010000046.1:12188-12947 GCA_038109885.1 Candidatus Margulisiibacteriota bacterium
TCGACATTCGTATCAACTGTCATCGGGTGATAATTATCATATCATGAACTCAAAAGACTTAATGGGCTTAACGCATTTACCTGAGTATTTCAAAAACAAAATTGATGCCGTAAAAATTGAGGGTCGAATGAAATCTATTTTATATGTTGCAAATGCCTGTAAACACTATCGACTGGCCATTGACGCTTTTGAGAAGAATAAGTCAATTGATCATATGAATTCACTTACTGACGCCTTAAGCCAAGTTTCGAACCGTGGCTTTACCGATGCCAGCTTAATATCACCAGCGCAAACCAGTTCAATTTCATACGATTGGAATGGCTATTCTAAATCACTAGAGTATGTTGGCGTGATTAAATCAACGAAAAACAATAAGGCCTTACTTGAAACGAAACAGCCAATTAGCCGTGGGGATGGGGCTTACTTAATGACCCCAACACAATCATCACTTATGCCCTTAACGCTTGAAATTGAATCTTTGCAGGGAGAATCTCTATCCCAAGCGGTACCAAACCAGCATGTGTGGCTGAACTTCCCAGCACCGGACCATGGAATTTTAGTCCGATGAATTTAATTTCAACATTTATTTCATGTCCGGATGAACTCGCCATTATACGCTCATATAAAATTCATCAGTTGATTATTGATCTCCCCTTCTGCTCGATTCGATCTCATTTAGATCATGACTGGCATATTGATGATCTAATGAATTTAACTCAACATTGTGAGCAATTAATGTGTAACCTTGATGGTATATAC
>JAYNJH010000047.1:0-2220 GCA_038109885.1 Candidatus Margulisiibacteriota bacterium
CGGGTAAGATGGTCAGATTCACAAATTCAGTTTCACGAAGTGTCAATTTAATATCCGTTAACTTTTGATCGTTATTCAGTGCCGTATTCAAGTGGTCAAGTAAATGAGAGTCGTTAATATATCGAGCAATCCCCTCACCAATAATCTCGCCTGGAATTAAACGTAATAGTTCTTCAGCTTGGTGATTAATATGGGTCACCACTTTGTCTTGATTAACAAAAATAACCCCTTCGGAAATGACATTTATCAGGGCTTTAATACTCGTAATTTCCATTGAAATTCGCGAAGATTTCATTTGATCAAAATTACGAAACAATGAAAACATTTGGTTGGCATGCGTTGAAATATCTTCGAATAAGTCTTTGGACTGAAATTCTTCCAGGTTGGGAATCATTTTTTTACGTGCAATGGCATATTTAAAGTGATTATTTAAGCGAGATAAAAAGTATTTTAAGTCAAAATACATTAGCATAAGCAACAAGATACTCAGAATAGCACCCCACACAAAAAACCAAATAAAATCCCCTTTAAAAATGCTAATGGGAACATTAATCATTAAGGCATCATTCAGAATACTTAGAACACGGTTGGTAAAAAAGTAAAACGAAAAGTAGAAGGCAACAAAAATTAAAGCCGACATCATTACGTATTTCCAGATCAATGGAATACGGTCAAACAAACGTCTCATTCTGGGTCATCCCCGAGTTTAATAAATGTTTCAATATGTTCATCCGTGCCTAAAATAACCAAAACATCGGATTCTTGCAGGGGCTCTTCAGGGTCAGGAATATCGGTCATGCGAACATCGTATTGGACATCGCCTTGATCATCCACATGGGGAATCAGGCGTTTAATGCCAACCACGTTTATTTTGTAATGCCGGCGAATATCAAGCTCTTTCAGGGTTTTTTCGACAAATACACTAGGAACTCGAATCTCCATTAGGGAATGGCGTTCGGAAATTTGAATATAACGGCCTATTTTACCAGACGCTAAACTAGAGGATAATTGTTCCCCCATTTCTTCTTCAATATTAATAATTCGGTTCACAGGAATGCCCATTGAAAGCAGAATACTTTCTTGAAGTTGGTTAATACTACGAACGTATATATCAGCAACACCCAATTTTTGGAGTAAAGCAGTGGTTAACAAACTGGATTGCACGTTAGTCCCCATGGACACAACGGCAATATCAACGGTATCCACGTTAACTGATCGCATGGCCTTTTCGTCCGTGGCATCCAAAACCACGGCAAAATTAACCAATTCCTTAATATCATCCACGCGTTCCGGGTTGGAATCAATGGCAATCACATCGTAACCTTTTTGGCTTAAACTAATGGCCAATTGAATTCCGAATTTACCAAGACTAACCACAACAACGGACTTTTTCATGAGATTAATAATACCACAACTTCAACCCAAGCCAATAGAGGTTCTACCCCAGTAAAATCGTTTCATTGGGGAGTTTATAGTGAATGGCTTTGGGGCGCTTAGTTAAAGCAACGGCCAATGTTAAAGGCCCAATACGACCAAAGAGCATTAAAAATATAATAATAAGTTTACCTGGTTCAGATAAATCGCTAGTTATGCCCATCGAAAAGCCAACGGTTGCAAATGCAGACACAGTTTCAAATAGTAACGGAAAGAAAGGGATGGTTTCGGTAATCAGTAAAATAAAAAAGGCAACAAAGATAATGGTAAAAGACATGGTCAAAATGGCCAAAGCTTTAAGAACAATCGCAAGTTTAACGTTGCGATCAAACACGTGAATTTGGTCTCGGCCACGAATGGTATTTACAAGTGCAATAAACAACACTCCAAATGTGGTTGTTTTTATTCCACCGCCGGTGGACCCGGGGGATGCGCCAATAATCATCAAAAATAACATTAGCCATAAAGCTGATAAAGAATAGGATGAAATATCCCCCATCGAAAATCCAGCCGTTCGAGCGGAGATGGAATGAAATAAAGATTCATTAAGTGGAATTGTGGTCCCTAAAAGAGATTGAAAGTAGAATACGACAACACCCAATAAGATCAGCACAAGGCTCACATAAAGGGCCATTTTAGTTTGCAATTTAAGGCGTTGTCGGTCGTTTAAAATAAAACGATGATAAATTTCAAAAATAACAGGAAAGCCAATACCACCCAGAAAAATTAAAATTGAAAAGGCACCCAGGGCAACCGGTTGCCCAGAAAAAATAGCAAGGCTATCAC
>JAYNJH010000047.1:2230-6017 GCA_038109885.1 Candidatus Margulisiibacteriota bacterium
CCAGCATTACAAAACGCCGAAATCGAGTGAAAACCGGCATATAACAACTTCAACTTCGTGGATGAAATGGAATCCGGCATTGAAAAAAACAAAATAACGGCTCCTAAAAACTCAACAATAAACGTCACAAAAAAAATGGAACGAATAATACCAAACGTTTCCTTGGCGTTTTCTGTAGACCACCCGCGTTGAAGAATTTGAGATTCTTTACTTAAGAAGCGTTGATTCAATGAAATGGTAACAAGGGCATAAAACGTCATGATCCCCAATCCCCCGATTTGAATTAATACCAGAATAATGCACTGACCAACGGTAGAAAAATGTTGCCCCACATCAACGACATTCAAGCCGGTAACGCAAACGGCCGAGGCGGCGGTAAACAAGGCATCCATAAATGTAATTGGCAATTGGTGGGCCATTGGCAGCATTAAAAAGACGGCCCCTAGAAGAATAAAAAGGACAAAACCACCCACAAATGATTGTGTGGGGTTAGATCGTAGGGGTTCAAATAAGAATGACAAGTGTTGGACCCTCGAAATTGCAATAAGCAATAAAATAACCTGTTCAAATCCAAAGTTAATATCAACGGGGAATACTGAAACTCCTTGATAACTTAAAATAGGTAAAATAGATAACAGCCCCAAAAATAAACGACGGTAGCCAAACGATTTCGAAGGCCGAATAATTAGCCTTAGGATCGAGTCAAAAAACAGCAGCAGAAAAATATAATAGTGAACATCAATAAATAGGCGAAACGAGGCCATATTGAGCATAAAAATGACTTCAATGGCAAGTGTCACATAAACCAGAATAGACAAAATACCCGAGCCGACGTTTAAAAAAGAGCGAAACCAATGAATCATTGAGATTTTATGTTAGCACCCAACTGGCGTAATTTTTGGGGTAAGTTATGGTATCCTCGCCGCAAGTGATTTAAACCATAAACCGATGTTTCGCCTTGAGCGACCAAGCCGGCAATAATTAAAGCGGCACCGGCACGTAAATCGGTAATTTTAACTTCGGCACCAAACAGCTGATCAACGCCTTCAACAATGGCCTGTCGTTGATCCACACGGATATTGGCACCCATCCGCATCAATTCATTCACGTGCATGAAGCGATTTTCAAAAATTGTTTCTGTAACAACACTCGTTCCTTTTGCAATGCATAACAGTGACATAAATTGGGCTTGCATATCGGTAGGAAACCCGGGGAATGGCAATGTTTCGATATCCACTGAACTAAGCCGTTCTTTACCAACCACTCGAATGCCATTGGGTTTAACATCGACATCGGTACCGGACTCTTTCAATTTACGAATAAGGGGTTCAATATGGTCGGGCAATGCATCTTCAATAAATACATCCCCTTGGGTGACGGCAGCAGCGATCATTAAGGTTCCAACCTCAACCCGATCGGGAATAATCCGGTAATCGCGGCCAACCAATTATGGAACGCCTTCAATGCGAATGGTCGATGAACCAGCCCCTTCAATCAGAGCCCCGGAGTGATTAAGAAAATTAGCAAGATCGACAATCTCAGGTTCTTGAGCGGCATTTTCAATTAGGGTAACCCCATCAGCCAAGGTGGCAGCCATCATAATATTTTCGGTGGCACCGACGCTTGGGAAGTCCAAGTAAATGCGATTTCCTTTTAACGATTGGGTCATCATTTGAACAAAACCATGTTCAATAGAAACATCCACGCCCATGGACTTAAATCCTTTAAGGTGAATATCAAGGGGTCGAGTTCCGATTGCGCACCCGCCGGGAAGGGGAACTTTAGCAAAACCTGTCCGGGCCAAAATAGGACCAGCAACAAAAAAAGATGCTCGCATGGCTGTCACCAATTCATAAGGGGCAATATGGCGCACTTTACGATTATTTGAGATAGTGACTTGGTGATCGGCAGACAGTTCAGCATGCAAGCCAAGGGCATTAAGCATTTTAAGCATAATGGTCACATCCATTAAGGGAGGAATATTGCCAATAACAAAATTACCTTTCGTTAAAATGCAAGCTGCAAGAATTGGAAGGGCGGCATTTTTAGCGCCTGAGGCCTGAACATTGCCATGCAGGGGTTGTCCGCCTTGAATAAAGAGCCGTGTTTCATTCAACATGATTATGGACCTTTAGGGACATTAATACATCATCAACGCGATGAAATAGTGTTTTCATATCTTGATCATTGGTAATACGCACATTGCATAGCTCCAGACAGTCTGAAATACATTGGCCATGGCTTTGACCTGACATTTCATAGTCATCTTGAGCCTTAAATTCTTCAAAAGTAACAAAGTCCGTACCTTTACCGCGCATTTTAATTCGATCATAGCAATCTTTTAGATCGGCATCAACACCCAAGAGGGTAATCTGGTGCTGTTGGAATAGTTCAACTTCGCTAGGGTGACGAATGCTATCAAACACCACGTCTTTAAAGTGTTTTGCATGGGCGATGGATGCTTGAGCAAAGTAATCCAAACCACGCTCAGTTTTAAGTTCATTGGCCAGTTGAGTTAAGGTAATACGATCATCATTCAGGCCGCGTTTTTTAGCGTGATAGCGAACCACATCTGATAACGAGACAACGTTAAATCCTTTTGATTTAAGGTAATCACACACGGACGATTTTCCAGACCCATTACGACCAACAATACCCAAACGTAAATTCGTCATGATGACATTGTACCCAATAATAGGTAAACTAGTCACTATGAGAATCATTGGGATTGACCCAGGCATAGCGATTGTGGGCTTTGGCGTCATTGATTGCAAGGCCAACCAGACGCATGCGGTGAGTTATGGTGCGATTACAACCCCGGCTGACATGCCCGTGGGCAAGCGTTTATTAACCATTCAGAAAAATTTAGAAACGGTACTTGAAAATCATCGTCCTGAGAGTTGTGGTTTAGAAACATTATACTTTAGTAAAAATGTCAAAACGGCAATGGCAGTAAGTCAAGCCAGGGGGGTTATTTTATGCACGTTAGAGGCATTTAATATACCGGTATTTCATTATTCCCCAACCCAGGTCAAGAGTGCCATATTGGGGTTTGGTGGGGCTGAAAAAAAGCAAGTACAATTTATGACTAAGGAGCTCTTAAAGTTACCAAAAGTACCCAAACCAGACGATGTGGCCGATGCATTGGCAATTGCAATTTGCCATCATCATTCCAATTCGATAATATATAAAGGATGATTTACTCGTTAAAAGGTACGGTAATAGAAACTTTGCCCACCGCCATAGTTTTAGATGTTCAAGGGGTTGGCTACATGGTATTTTGTACTCAGCATGCCCGATCCAGGTGGTCTGAAGGCGAGTCCATTCAGGTAATTACGTACCATCACATACGTGAGGATGCACAGGTATTATATGGGTTTGAATCTGCAACAGAGCGGCAATTATTTGAAACATTAATTTCGGTGTCAGGCATTGGGCCAAAAGTGGCAATGGGAATTTTATCGAGTGTAAAGTTAACTGATTTTATTCAAGCCATACAAACAGAAAACATTATGTTAATCACACAAATTCCAGGAATTGGCAAAAAAACAGCGGAGCGCATGGTCATTGAATTAAAAGATAAAATTCAGGGGTTAATCCCAAGTAGTCCACAACCGATTCAATCAGAATCGGTCAATGCACAGCCGGGTCATGATTCAGATGATATTGTATTGGCATTGCGACAATTGGGGTACCAAAAAGAGGAAATCAAGCGAACCTTCATGAAGCATGCAACTGAGTTATCCCAAGCGCAAGCAATCGAAGATCAGATCAAGATTTTATTAAA
>JAYNJH010000047.1:6027-7486 GCA_038109885.1 Candidatus Margulisiibacteriota bacterium
TATTAAAGTATTTATAGCCTTAATTAATTAGACGGTTAACGTGCCCCACTAAATCATCCATATCGAAGGGTTTTTCAACGATGGCGTTAACGTTATAGCCACGCAGGCGTTCCGAGACATTGGGGGTAATATTAGCCGATAAAATCATAACGGGGGTATCTTTCATTTTTTGGCTGGCTTTTAGTTCATCCAAAACACCAAAACCATCCATAACCGGCATTCGCAGGTCCAGGATAATAATATCGATAATATCCAAAGAGTCTATTAAGCGCAGTGCCTGTTGTCCCTGAGACGCGCTAATGGTACGAAAACCATCGCTGTGAAACAGAACTTCAAGAGTTTGAGTATTGTATTCGTCATCATCGACAATTAGAACGGTTTTCTTTTGCAAATTCTTAACGGGTTGATAAAGTTTTTGAGAGTTAATTTCAATGGGTTGTTCAGGGGCTCTAACTTCCATAAAAATTCGGCACTTCCAGTGGGTTTCTGAAGTGGAGAGGCAGATATCAAGGCTTGAACCAATCAGGGCAAATTGAAACAATAGTGCATCAACGTCGGACAGTTGGACGCGTGACTCGGTACTGATGGCAATTTCTACCACATGGCTGGCTTCCAGCAGATGTGCATTATGAGATTCAACCACGGCGGGTTCACTAACACTAATTTTGACTGGCACTTGGTTAAGTTTAAAGTAGTTAAAAATGTAAGGTAGGAGCGACAGGACCCATTGAGCATAGGGGATTCGAACGCGTTGATCGATATCCAATTTAGTTTCAAATTGAAACAGTTGTTGATTAATAATATCGTCACATTGGCGCCAAAAGTCATTAAACTCGTAGGCTTGGGTGGACAGTCGCGACAATCCTGACAAATATTTCAGAACATGTTGGTGTTCAGCGATATCATTCACACCGGTTAGGAGCTGAATTAATTTCGATGATTGGCTGGCCAGTAATTGTTCATGATTTTGAATCAATAGGGAGCTGGATTGTGATGGGGCTTCTTTTTCACCGATCAAAATAAGAAAGCCACGCCAAAGCAGCGGGTCCAAGCTAGATTGAGCCGCGAGAAGTTGGTAGTGGTAGTTTGAAAATGGAAACTTTATTGATATATTCAGGTTATTTTTATAATCATGTTGAACAAACAATTCTGTAAGGTGTTTGGTAAGTTCGCCAATAAAAGTATCCACATTATCCTTAAGTTGATGGTGATGAAAGGACGAGGTTGTAATTTCGCAATCGTGATCAGAATGCACAATCCATTCAAGGGGCAGTACTGGAAGATCGTGAAGCCATTCGCTATCAAACCAGTGCAGTTTATATTGATCAGAAACGTAAGTTCGACCGTTATCGCGGCAAAAGCCAATAACACGGGTAAGTTGTTCATCTTCGTAAACGGGGTCAAAAAGCATTTGAATATGTTGAAATGTTTTTTGATCCAATTGGGGGCATTTAAATTC
>JAYNJH010000047.1:7496-12892 GCA_038109885.1 Candidatus Margulisiibacteriota bacterium
GTGCGAACGACTCTATCAAACCATGCTTTCAATCTATGGGTATTATCTTCACCGATCAATTGATATAGGTCGGTAATGGAGTAACAATCTTTAATTTTTGCATGATCAAAGAAGGCAATAAACGCATTTGAAATGACACAATTATTGGATTCAATATCCCATTCCCATTCGGCAATTGAGTAAAGGGTTTGCAGGGCGGCGTATTTACGTTCAGAGCGCATATCAATTTTAATGGGGGGTTCGGTGGAGTGAAACATAAACGGGTAATCAAACCAAATGGAAACACTTCGCGAGAATGTACGTAAGGCTTGGATATCCGTAGCAAGGGGGTGTTTGGAAGCGAAGAAGATGCCCCAGGTAAACGGTTGAAATGGGACACCGATAACGGACAAGTCGTTAAAGCTACCAATGTAGGGTCCGGCTTCGGTATTCCAGCTAAAGAGTTCATTGCTCAGGTAATCAAATACATCGGGTTCATTTAGGACCTCATTGGGGTTCACAAAATCTGATAAAAACACGGTATCATAGTCGACAACATTAATATAAACGGCGGCACTGAAGTTAAATGTCGCCATAACTTCGTCGAGGATTTTACGTTGAAAAGTATCGCGATCAAATAGTGCGATTTGGGTAGTAAATTGAAACAACCGATCTGAAATAGTTAAATTAGACATCTTCC
Organism: Candidatus Margulisiibacteriota bacterium; assembly: GCA_038109885.1. Taxonomy (GTDB): domain Bacteria; phylum Margulisbacteria; class Marinamargulisbacteria; order UBA817; family UBA817; genus UBA817. The sequence goes on from JAYNJH010000047.1 coordinate 8,176, forward strand.
CAACATCAGAATAACTTAGAAAATCAAAATCGAGAACTAAATTTTACATTTTGGGATTTGAAAAAGAGATCCAGCCCCATTTTTTAAAGGTGGCACTTTAGTAAAGATCCCAGTTTGGGTAATAACGACACCATCGCAGTTCAAGTCTTGGTGAATTTTGAGTACATTATGGGGGTTATCATCACAGAAGACAAGTTGGGTGGGATCATACCCCAATTGTTCAAAGCGATGTTTTGTAAGGTCCGAAAATAGGGGGTAGGGTTTACCCATCCAGATAAAGTCAGGGCGTTGCAACTGGTGGGCCAGTTGGTTAGCGTAGTAGCCCATAACGGTCATAAACCCATTCCGATAGCTAACGTAGTGGTCGGGATTAATGCAAATAACGTGGCATTCCGGGCGATGTTTCAAACTCAGGTAAACGGATCGGTAAACGTGATGATTTTGGGATCCCACGGAAGCGGCCATAACAATCACGTCTGCGGCATTGGGGTGTGCCACAATTCGGGCACCGCCATCGATGGCATATTGGCGAGAGGAGTCATAACCGTAAACAAACGTAGATTGTTGGTTGATCAGGGCTTTAAGTTCTGGCAGGTCATGCAATCCACAACCCGACGAGATAATATGAGATTGATCGAGATGAAGGTTAGCGAGGGCCATTTTTTGTTGGATAATAGGAATGGATTGGGTGGCATTATTGGTCATCATAACGATGGGAATCCCTTGATCACGACAGTAGTTAAAAACGGCTGGAATATCTTCAAATACGCCGGTGTCATTATAGATGACACCGTAGGCATCCAAGCCAAGGACGGGGTTAGATTTTTGTGTTAGTCGTTGGATTAACGAGTTGATTTTTACCATTGAAGCAGTCCAATCGAGAGAGATTTATTTTTAATTTCGGTAATAATTTGAGGAAGGGCATCAACGGTGGCGGGTCCGTTGTGCATCAGAATAATACTCCCTGGTCGGGTTTTACGAATCACACGACGGGCGATGGCTTTCGGATCGGGGAGTTGGCCATCGGCGGTTTTATAGTCAGCGGCATTCACGTCCCACATAACGAGGGTCATATTTTGGCGTTTTGTTGCGTGGATGACGTAATTATTAAAACGACCACCCGGCGGGCGCACGTAAGGCATAATGGGTTGATTAATGTCTTTCACGGCACGGTGCGTACTAGAAATTTGCAAATTCACTTGGTCTTGCGTCATTTCGTCGAGTCGATAGTGGGCCCAAGTATGGTTTGCAATTTGGTGCCCATCTTGGGTAATTTGTTGCACAATATGAGGGGCTTTAGCGATCATATGGCCCACCAGAAAGAAGGTGGCTTTCACGTTATATTCCCGTAAAACAGTAAGGAGTTTAGGGGTCACGATTTCATCGGGCCCATCGTCAAATGTTAGGGCGACATGGGGGACATTCCGAGACATATGCCAGACAACACTGGATTGAGGGCGATTGGTTTGAATTAGTGCAACTTCGGTGTCCGATACAATTGAATTTTGGGCGACTATCGGGTGAATCAAGCCCAATAGGATTACCCAGAATACGCTAGCCAAAAGACAGAGTTTAGAAAATATCATACGTTATTGATTGTGACACAAAGCGTGCATTAAAAAAAGAAACGGTGACCGTTGGGTCACCGTTGCAAGATAATTTAAGATTAAGAGATCGGATTAATCAATAACGTAAAGGTTACCATCACTTCCAGACAAAATCACCATTTTGGCACCGGCAGCAACGCTGTAAGCGGCCATATCCGTATCTGTAAATGTTTGTGTCGCAACACTTGAAGAGTCGCCAAGTAAGATTTGGGTATTATAAGTATTCAATGCGTTGGCATCAGAGACAGTAGCGGTTTGGTTTGCATCGGTATATAGTGTTGCTGAAATGGTACCCCAATCAGCACCTGAGCGATCATTATCCGACGTTACTTTATCGTTTGGTGTGCTACTACCATGAGAACTTTGAATGGTATTTCCATACAAATCAGTACTTGCATGCAGTTCTTCAGGAACATTGCTAACGGATAGTACGGTGGCATCGCTACCAACCAATACGAAACGACTTACTTTATAAAACGAGGTATAAACGGTAATGCCAGACACGATCTTACCATAGCCAATCAATTGTTGATTGGACGGAAATATACTAGCAAAGGACGTGGTTGTGGCGCGAACAAGCCCTGAGGTCAGCCCTAATTCAGTCGAACTAAACGTATTCCATGAAAATGGTGTATAGGTATAAGATTGACGATCGGCCGTAGAAATATATGAGTTATCGGTCACTTGTTTAGCAATATAGTTATCCGACCCAAACACAGGCAAGTACAATTGGTCACTACCGGTATTAACTGCCAAGGCTTTAAAAGAAACGTCCCCGGCAAATGTATCATTTGTACTGGCCGCATAGGTTGTGGCTTTATTATTTGAGTCATAATTTGTTGTAAGAGTTGCACCAAATTGTTTTACTTGAACGGCAGATGCACGTCGTTTATTTGAATCCGAAGATGTTTGACCAAACGCAACAATGGCTTTCAATTGATGAAGAATGTAGACAATGCTATTCGAATACTGAGCAGCATTTGCAACGGTGTACCCGGTGGTGGGTGTTTCAGTTGTTGAAGAAGTAAAGTCAGATGCCACTTTAACAATATGAGTGTCATCTTGAAAAAAGTAGATCCCATCATTTGAAATAATTGGTAGTTGTTTAGTGGGTGAAAATGTTGTTGGTAAAGCCTGAGTGGTTAATGTACTTAACGATACATTGGATTTAACAGCAGAGGTAGGGGTTTGAAAGTAGATATTATCACCATCGGCGAGAACTCTGAAAACGCCACTATCAAAACTTACTAAAGCATCCTGACTACCGTCCACCGCATTGACTTTTGTGATGCCATTGGCATGCGCAACGTAAACAAACGGATTAGATGATTCAATATTAAGTGAAATTTGGTATGCCATTTTATTCGCGGCAGTAGCGTTAAATAAAACATCACCGTTGGTACCAAAGTTAGTGTCTTTAGTTAGCGTATCCGTAGTGTAGGCATAACGAACCAATTTAAGTTGTGAATCATTGGCCCAGAGTACAAGAACATATTGAGCATTTGTTAGGGTATCTTTATAGATAACCGGTGATGCATAGACAATAAAACCTGATTCAGAAGATCCTGATTTAATATCAAAAGAAGATACGGGTAAATCACTAGTCACAACATTCGTTGCCCCCGAGTTACCACCCAAACCAATCCACAGCTGTGAATAAGTATTAGTATTCGTTCCCCCATTATTACTACTGGTACTAACAATACTAGAATTACGAGCACAAGACACCATAAGGGCTAATGCAAGTATAAACGTTACCTTTCTAATCATACATTCCTCCTAAATTATTATTATTAAATTAACATATTTTATATTCTTTACAAGTATATCGAAATAAATACAAAAATAATTTCATAAATTACCTACTTTTTAAAAAATAAACCGAAAAACAATCATGAACGTAACCATTTCTGTCACAGGTAGTGACCTAGTCTAGCTCTTTAACTTCTTCATTGGACTTCTGTTTATTTGGACTTGGTGAATTCTTTATTTGGTTAAAAAGGGCGTTGAATGCAGGGTTAGCAGGGTTTACAGCACTAAATGGTGATGATCTAAAGCCCAATTTACTTGGTGATGATGGGGGAGTGCGATAACGAACTTCCGATGCAGTACCATCGGCATTCGTCACATAACAAACAGAAGTACTTTTTCTTTGTTTTAACCGTTCATTTAGTGAGTTTAATTTGCCCTTATCAAGATGATTATCCGACGACAATATTGAACCGAGTGAAAATTCATTCAAACACGAGGGCTCAAAGCCGTCAGTAAGACTACAGGCATCGTTTGTAAAAATCGTTTGAAAAAGAAGGGAAAAATAATCTTGTTGAGTTAAATCTTGCTGCATAAAATTATCAAAAAATTCATTATATTCTTTTGTAAAAGATTGATAACGAGTCAATAAGCCAGCAAAAATAATCAGGCAATGCGGCAGTGGAATAGACTCAATTTTATGGTCTTTATACCTATGAATTAATTTATCAAAACAGTCATCATTTAAAGGGTCAGCAAATGTAATGTTTTCAAAATCAAAGAATTCATTAATGGTACCTTTTTTATCAAGATAATTTTGATATCCTTGTAGTATATTTGCAACCGATGTTGACATGATTTTATAGAACACACCATCATCTTCAGAAAATTCTAAAACAAGGGGTTCAGCTGTCAAGCACTCAGTGAAGTTAGAATCAGGCCGATTCGCCAATCTTAAGGGTGAGGTCGCAGGTTCATTTGGGGAGAGATCGCTCATATTTAAAAAGACAGTATTGATATACTTCATCCAATTTTCATCGGTAACTAATTCTTTCACACCAGGCAGGTTAACGTTGGGGTTACTAGCAAGAAACGCTTTAAAAATATCTAAAAATGAGTATTGAATAGCTTTGAATTCATAGTCTGTATGTGTATTTCTATTTAATTTGGAAATAAGATTACAAAGCAAAGTAGTTTTTGAACTCTGATCTATCTTAAATAATTTTATAAAATAATTATTAATATTAGTTACATCATTTAAAACTATGCCAAAAGAGATATTGCGAGTGATTAACTGTTTTTGGACAAACTCGATCTTTTGATTGAACGAAGAATGATTATCCGGCTTATTTCCAATAAAG
>JAYNJH010000048.1:0-12822 GCA_038109885.1 Candidatus Margulisiibacteriota bacterium
CCAAAAATACGACAACCGGTTGGCTAGCTTATCCATTAACTGTAAAAGAATCTGCGCCATTTACTCGAAAAGAGTTTCAAATTTATCTAGAAAAAAACAACATTCAAACTCGAACTGTATTTACAGGCAATATTACTCGGCAGCCCGGATTTAAAAATTTAAATATGAATGTTAGTCCAGCGGGTTATGACAATGCTGATCGTATTATGAAAGGTGGGGTTTTATTGGCCTGTCACCATGGGCTTACGGATGAAATGATAAACTACATGCATCAACATGTTACTCGGTTTATTGATACTAAATTAAACTAGGCTGTTTGATATTTACACCATTTACATAATCCGTAAAACAATTCATCAAAAAAATAATTTTTATGTATAATATTTAAAATATTATGCATAAACAAAACTGTTTAGTTACTGGGGCAACCGGTTATGTCGGATCTAATCTAATCCAAAGATTATTTGATATGAATTTTAATGTTGGGATTTTAACTCGAAATAAAAATGGCTGTCCTTTAAAAAATAAAGAAATCAAGATGTTTGAATATAATCAAGATTTTATGTCAGTCAAATTTGCAATTGATTCATTTAAACCGACATTGATTATTCACCTCGCGGCTTTTCAATCGGTTGAAACAAATCATCAAATTGATGAGCTTATATCTGCAAACATTACGTTTGGGTCATATTTGCTTGATGCAATAAAAGACAACAAAAAAGTTTACTTTATAAATATTGGAACTTATTGGCAATTCACATCAACTAATTGTGCAAATACATTCTATGCGGCTACAAAAACGGCTTTTCAATCGATATTAGATTACTATACAAATTATTTTAATATATCTGCCTACACCTTAGTTTTAATGGATGTCTACGGGCCCAATGACCCCAGAAAAAAGTTAATCCCACTTCTTTTAAATGCCGCTCGAACAAATCAATCATTTAATATGACTTCGGGGACTCAAAAAAAGAACTTTGTTTATATTGATGATGTTATTGATTCAATTATTCATGCCCTATCCCTTTTGCAAAACGATCAAAGCAATACGCATCAAATGTTTTACGTCAGTACATCAGAATTAATTTCAATACGAAGTTTAGTCGATAAGATAACTAAAATACTCAATAAGAATTTAAATATAACCTATAATAAACCCAAAAGTTTGCACGAAATTAATACCCCTATCATTAAAAATCGTTTGCCTGAATGGGAACCAAAGTTTTCATTAGACCAAGGGCTTAAAAAGTGCTGTAATGAATAATGATGCTAAATAAACCAAAGCTATCTGTTGTTATTCCCGTTTTAAATGAAGCTGATAATATATTAAATACACACAGAGTTGTTAGTGACTTTTTTAAAACATTTACTGAAGTTGATTACGAAATAATTTTTACGGACAATTGTAGCTCAGATCAAACTTTCGAACTCATTGAATCATTGAGTAGAAATGATCCCAAAATTCGAGCCTTTCGATTTTCAAAAAATATTGGCTATCAATTATCAATTCTTCACGGGTTTAAAATGTCTAAGGGAGATATTGCAGTTCAACTTGATTGTGATTTACAAGACCCGCTTGAAGTGATTCCACAGTTTTATAAAAAATGGACGGAGGGCTATGCGGTTGTTTATGGGATTCGAAAAAAAAGAAAAGAGAATATATTCATTAACATAATTCGAAAAATTTTTTATCGACTAATGAAATTAATTAGTAAAACTAATTTACCTAATGTTGCTGGGGATTTTAGACTTATCGATCGAAAAGTGATTGATGCATTATCTCAAATTAAAAGCTCATCTCCCTATTTACGAGGAATTATTGCAGATATTGGGTTTAAGCAAACCGGCATTGAATATTCGAGATCTAAACGAGAATTTGGAGAAAGTAAATTTAACTTAAGTGAACTTTTTAAACTTGCCTTTGATGGCTTTACGGGAAACTCCGTTATTTTACTTCATATTCCGATTTATCTTTCTATTTTAATCTTTTTACTTTCAATGATTGGCCTGGTTATTTATATTGTTCTTAAATTGTTCTATGGGTATAATTGGCCCGCAGGATTCACCACATTAATCGTAGTTTCTTTATTTTCCATTTCCGTTAATGCATTTTTTTTAGGGATTATTGGACAATACCTTGGTAGATTATTTCACCACGTTACGAACCCTACCATGATCATTATTGATAAAAAAATTGACGATTAAATTATTAATTGTTTAATTTAAGAATTAATATTTCTGAATTATCAATTATTGGGGTGTATTGATCTAACGCCAACCATTTATCTTTCATTTCTTTGTATTTTATATCTGAATAATTGGTATACTCCCGCTCACCATAAAACCATCGATACGTATTATATTTAAAGTTTTTCAAATCATTGAGGTAAAAAATTAAATATTCACTTGCGTCTAAAGCCAAGCGGTCAAGTTTCATCTGATTTGCTATCAACACATAATCTGCACTTTCATTTCTTTGTGGAACTCTAAACAACTCTACATTATTTGTGTATGAAAAAAACTGGATGAAATTTGGTGTCGTAATCACATGATAATCATCTGAATTAGCAATCTGATTTAAAATATTTCGTGTTTTAAGGATATCTTTAGTAATAATAAAATGCCTAAAATCAAAAATTATAATCGCACCTATATTCAACACAACGAATACTAAAGAACATGTTTTTAAATACTGAAATACGCTCTTATTATTTATAATAAATGATTTATATTTTTCATAGGCTAAAAGTCCTGACATAAATATTACTGGAATTAAAGGAAATGAATAATGGGTGACAATGTTGTACATGCCATAATCGCTACTCATCAAATTTTGTAATAAAAGTGGAATTGCTAAGATGATGTATTTTGAAAAAATAGATAGCCCACCCAATGGTAAAAAAACCAGTATTAAATACCTGATTTTTGACCATTCAAAAACATTTTCAAAAAAGATAACGGGATTTTTTAAAATCATAAATATTGATTCTGAAAATGATGTGCCTAGGTTATAACGAGAAGTTAAAAATCCATAGGACTCACTTGAGTCATAAAAAAAGTTAAAAATCAGATAAAAACTTAGTAAAGACATGCATAATAAACTAACTGAATACCCCTTTTTATTTTTAATCCAAAATAAAATACTCATCGGAATCAAAAAAATAATGGCGTTTTCTTTTGTGAATATAAAAATAATGGATAGAAAGAATGCATGCTTGTATTTCATTTTTTCCATAAAATAAATAAACCATGAAATTAATACCATCATAAAAACCTCGCCATGAATAGCATCAAATATGGCTCTGCGAAATGTCAGGTAAAAAAATAGTAACCCCAAAGTTATCCACTCACCTTTTACACCGAATTTATCTTTGGCCAGCTTTAAAATTGGGTAGGCTGTGAGGCAAAGGCAGATGGATTGAATAATAAACAAAATTATCGGTGATGGGCTAAACAATTTATATATTGGCGCAATTAAATACAGCCAATAATAAAAATGATCCTCAAAGAAGGATGTTTTAAAAGGCGCCAACCATGGTGTTAATGTGTTCGCAATATTCCATATAGAATGATTATAAAAAAATAAATCATAAAAATGAGTTTTAAATGTAAAATGAAATGCCCATTTCTGACATACAAAATAAAAACCTAAAACAACTAACGTAAGGTTAACGCTTATTTTCTTTTTTAAAAAATTAAAGCATTGAATAAGCATCTTTAGGCCATAGTATAACTTTATCTACTTTGTGACTCAAGTTTAAACAACCTTATTGGATGTATGTATAATATCATTGTGCTAACAATGAACTTTGTTGCATGATATCATGTTAAAAATCTTCGTTGGTAACTTTTATCATTATTCAGAAGATTAAAGTCATCATTATGAAAATATTACTACTCACATGTCATCTATTTAAATCAAAAAACAAGGCTGGTTTTCATCATTTGGCGCATGCCCTTAATACGAATGGTCACCATGTTCATTTCTGCACATGCCCCAATTCTATTTTAAATTTAATCCAAGAAATTAAAACCGATTCAACTCGATTTTATGAACGATTAAAAACGTTCTTTCACTCCTTTTTTTACGCCTCAAATGAAGGTATCATCTCGGGCGGGTATTTTTCAATAATTCATAATTATGCCAACTTAACGGTTGCTCAATCTTTAGTTAAATTTTTTTTTCTTAAAGGGTTCTCAACTCTTTTCAGCCCATCAAGGGGCTATGATATTATTATTTTTGAATCAAATGTTTCGTTGTATTTATTCGAAACTTTAAAAAAACGATTTCCTTCCGCTAAGTTTGTTTATCGTATCTCAGATGTACTTTCCCTGATTGGCGCTTCCCAAGATCTTATTGCTCATGAGACTAATCTGCTTGATAAGTTTGATTTGTTAATTGTCCCAAACTTAAGTATGCATGAAATGTTTACGCGCCTCACAAAAAATAAAATCCTAATTCAACACCATGGCGTAAATACCAAGCAATATGATCAAGCGTTAACGTCTCCATCACCTTTTACTCATTTTAAGCGCCATGCCGTCTATATTGGAATGTCAAAATTTGACTGGGATTTTATTCGAATTTCAAGCCAACTATTTCCTGAAATACAATTTCATATTATTGGGCCTTATCCCCAAAAGATATCGGCGCCTAATATTAAATATCATGGGCTATTAACGTTTGAAAATACGTTAACTTACCTTGCTCATTGTAATTTTGGGCTTAATATTGGCATCTATCCAAATGAGACCGACGAAAACTTTATTAAAGCAAATAAACCTTTGAAATATATCCAGTATACTTACTTTAAAAAACCCATGGTCAGTCCATCTCGATTAAGCCTTAATGAACCTCATGTATTTTCGTATGAGCTCAATAACAAAAGTATTCAAAACGCCATATGTTCTGCAATGAATCACACATTTGTTTCGAATGAAATCATTAAAGACTGGACCGATTTGAGCAAAGAAATCATTTCAAATCTTTGAATGTTGCCCGCTTTAAATAAATGAATTGATCATGTATAATTTTCCCATGTCTATCAATGTTGGATTAATTGGAGTTGGATATTGGGGACCAAACCTGTTAAGAAATCTTTATGCTTTGCCCAATTGTCGTTTAAAAACTGTTTGTGACATGTCTCAAGATCGTTGTGAGTTTGTTTCCAAGAATTACCCAAATGTTCATGTCACATCAAATGTGAATGAAATTCTTAATGATACCGATATAACGGCAGTTGTTATTGCAACACCTGTGAAGACTCATTTTGACTTATCTATTAAATGCTTAAATGCAGGAAAACACATTTTAGTTGAAAAACCGATGGCAACAACCATTGATGAAATAGAAAAAATTGAATCTTTAGCAAAATCCAACCAATTAATCGCTATGTCCGGCCACACATTTTTATTTAACGATGCTGTTAATTTTGTTAAAGATTATGTGCAATCCGGTGAACTTGGTGAACTTCGCTACATTTATTCGCAACGACTCAATCTAGGTCGAATTCGTGATGATGTGGACGCCCTTTGGAATCTTGCCCCGCACGATATTAGTATTATTCAATATATACTTAATGACGTTTCTCCAATACGTATCTCGCGTCACGGACAAAGTTACATTCAAAACGATATTGATGATGTTACCTTTATGAACCTTGAATACCCGAATAAAGTCATGGCTAACATCCATGTAAGCTGGCTTGACCCTCAAAAAGTTCGAAAAATGACATTTGTTGGTTCTAAGAAAATGTTAATTTACGATGACATTGCTGACCATAAAATCGCCATTTATGATAAAAATATTGAGCGTCTTAAAGTTATGCACGACAAAATGGATTACGACCAACATAATTTTGAAATTAATTATAAGTATGGCGATGTCACTCTGCCACACATTAAATTCACAGAACCTTTAAAAAAAGAATTGATTCACTTTTTTGATTGTATTACTTCTGGGAAAGAGCCGATATCTGGTATTAATCATACAAAAAATGTAGTGACTATTTTGTCACATACCTACTCCAAAGAATATGCCTGAGTTTTTTTCAGATCAAGCGATAATCAAAGATTGCAATTTTGGAGAAGGCGTCCAAGTTTGGCATTTCTGCAACTTATACGGCTGTTCGATTGATAATTTTTCTAAAGTTGGGTCTTATACAGAAATTCAATCCAATGTCAGCATTGGTAAAAATAGCAATATTTGCTCACACTCTTTCATATGTTCAAATACAACCATTGGTGATGATGTTTTTATTGGCCATGGCGTTATGACAATTAATGACCTATACCCCCCTTCCTTTAAACGTACCGGTAGTAAAGATGGTTGGAAATCCATTACGATAGGCGATCATGTTACGGTGGGAACTCATGCCACGTTATTTCCTGTGACCATTGGTGATCATGCGGTTATTGGTGCTGGGGCCGTTGTGACCAAGGATGTTCCCCCTGGGGCCGTTGTTGTTGGTAATCCAGCAAAAATCATAAAATATAAGGATGAAATTAATGAATATACAACTGGTTGATTTAAAAAAACAATACTTAACCATCAAAAGTGAAATTGATGATGCCATTCAGAATGTTATCAATGAAACCGCTTTCATTAAAGGAAAATATGTTAAGACATTTGAAAATGATTATGCAAAGGCCATTGGGGTAAAGCATTGCATAAGCGTTGCGAATGGTACCGATGCAATTTATATTGCATTAAAGGCCCTTGGCATTGGCCATGGTGATGAAGTTATTACTGTGGCAAATAGTTGGATTTCAACATCCGAAACAATCACTCAAGCCGGAGCAACCGCAGTTTTTGTTGATATTGATCCAGACACCTATACCATTGATCCAGCAAAAATTGAGGAAAAGATAACTAATCGTACCAAGGCTATAATTCCTGTTCATTTATTTGGACACCCATGTGATATGGATAAAATTGTTACTATTGCTAAAAAACATGATCTTCAAATCATCGAGGATTGCGCACAATCTCATTTCGCAGAATATAAAAAACAACAAGTAAGCACCTTTGGTATTGCTGGCACATTCAGCTTTTTCCCTGGAAAAAACCTTGGCGCATTTGGTGATGCTGGGGCGATTGTTAGTAATGATGACAACTTTTCTGAAAAAGCAAGAATGATTGCCAACCATGGGGCTTTGGTCAAACATCAACATAAAATTGAGGGGGTAAATAGTCGCCTTGATGGGTTGCAAGCCGCCATTCTAAGTGTAAAGCTAACCCACTTAAATGATTGGACAACGGCCCGAAATCAACATGCCAGTCTTTATAATACATTATTTCATCAAGCAAACTTAGCTGAAGTCATTCCGCCTACAATTAATCGTGATTGTTATCATGCCTTTCACCTTTACGTTATTCGAGTTAAACAACGAGGTGAACTGATGACATTTCTAAAAAATAAAGGCATTAATGTTGCGATTCATTATCCCACGCCACTACCATTCTTAGAGGCGTATCAATATTTAGGCCATAGTGAACATGATTTCCCAATTTCTGCACAATACCAACATGAAATTTTATCATTACCAATGTACCCTGAACTAACCACTGATGAAATTGAATATATTGTGGATCAAATTAGACTATTTTACAGCAATTAATTAATTTTATTATTAACGGTATACCATTCAAAAGTTGCTGATAGACCGTCATCCAAATGAATAAGGTCTTTAATATGTAGGTATTTTTTAGCTAATTCAGTATCCGCAAGACTATCCTTAACATCCCCAGCTCTTGATGGCCTATACGTAACATCTTGACTAGAGTTTGTTAACTGCTTTATTTTATTTGCGAGTCCATTAATTGAAATATTTTGCTCACAACCGACGTTATAGACCCTACCTGTTGACTCTTTGTTTGAATGCATGGCATTTAGATTAAATTGAATCACATTTTGAATATAGGTAAAATCTCGGGTTTGATCACCGTTACCATTGATCGTAATACTTTGATTGGTAAAGCACTGATCAAAGAATTTAGGAATGACGGCGGCATACTGAGAGAAGGGGTCTTGTCTTGGTCCAAACACATTGAAGTAACGAAACCCAATGGTTTCTAGGCCATATACATCTTGATAAACCTTTAAATAATGCTCACCAGCCGCTTTGCTAGCGGCATAAGGTGATTTTGGATTTAAGGGCATGGTTTCAATTTTTGGTAAGGTTGGGGTATCACCATAAACGGATGATGATGATGCAAAAATAAAACGTTTGACCTCATGCTTTCTTGCTGACTCAAGTAAATTTATCATCCCGCCAAGATTATTATCAAAATAAAGCTGAGGTTCATTGACTGAGCGTGGAACCGACCCCAGTGCCGCTTGGTGATAAATATATTTAACCCCCGAACAAATTTGATTGCAAAAATCAACTGATCGTAAATCCCCCTCAATAAATGCTAGATTATTCGATGATTTTAATCCGAGCAAATAATCACGATTTTCTTTTTTACCATTACTAAAATTATCAATGGCAACAACACTAACCCCTTGATTTAACAAGGCCTCAACCAGATGTGAGCCAATAAAACCGGCAGCGCCGGTAACTAAAACTTTTTCCATTTTATAAGTTTAGCATTCATTGATACTAAACACTATTTCAGGATTTGTTTTGTGTGCTTAAAAAATACATTTTCTAATGCCTTTGATTTAAACTTAGCATTCAAACCAAATTTTGATTTAAATCCAACCACTTCATAACCACCTTCATTTAGCATTTTTGATGATGGCCAATAGCCAAACACACTTCCCATACAACCAACCGGAACGATTTTCTTTTCAGGATAACTTTGCTGAAGCTTCATTGCATAAGATGAAACCACTTCAGCAGAAACCCCTAGAATTAAATGCTTATCAGAAAGCTCAATGAAATGCATGTAAATGTCCCCTTGCCCATGGGCTAAGATTTCATCCTGATTGAACTTCATTATACGAATTTTCAATTTAGAATTTAGAATCTCTCCCTTTGATAAACAGTTAACGACTTGTTCATTTAATTTATTAACCCAAGTTGAATATGAGTCTTTTGTAAATGATTTAAACTCATTCTCCTGATTTAATCTGGCCAAGATTTTTTCTTTATATGTTATTGGTTTTTCAGTATTAAGTGGACGAATATCCCCAGAAAATCCCTGGAGAAAAACAACTGGAATTCCTTGATTTTTGTCTCTAATTTTCGTGCGTATATCGCCCGGAAAGTGTGAACTTACGTTTAACTGAGAATGATACATGACTGGATGACAGGCAAAATTCCACATTATTGCCATAACATAATGTGAATTTTTCTTAACTAACTTAAATGTTCTTATTTTTGTATCAATTGGTTCCTCTCTATTCGGGAATAACCGCATCCATTTTCTTAAAATAATTCGCTTCCAAAATCCCCATGACTTTTTACGACGACTCACCGCAATATCTGACGTGATGGATTCATTAAACACAATATCAACGTCGGTTAAGGGTTTGGACATTAACTCATCAAGTAGCGTATGAAGTTGCTTCTTAAAAAAGATTTCATAATTCTTATCTAGCGCACCTAAATTTGGCTTTTCCGGGTCTAAGAATGGGGCATAATGCGTATGAGACGCACATAAGAATACATGTTCAGGCTGAATCATAATCTGTTCATTTAAATAATCCACAATATATTGTTTTATTTCATTGGTCACAAATAACGTATCGACTGAAATTATAAACGTATCGACTTCACCTTTATTTAATCGAATGGCATTAAGTTCTAATGATGAATCAATATCATTAAATGGTTGTTCAATGTGCTCATTGCACCCTAATGTTGTTTTTTGATTTGGTGTAATATCACAAAATGATGATGCTACCTTCATTTTTTTAATGCATTAAAGCATTCTCTAAGTTGTAGTAACTTTGAATTCACTTTTTTTATTTGAAAATAAGGTGTTTGAATGGCTCCAAATTGCCTAAAAGAATTTTCAACATTTTCAATCATACTCCCCTCAAAATCAAATTTTTGTGTATCTTTACTAAATAGTTTTATTCCCTCTAGCACTAACTTTGATGCAGCTCCGCTATTTCTAAATGTTGGATCTATGGTACTGATTAAGTCATATGCCGAAGTGTTATTGCCGACTAGTAACAATGCTGCGTGAATATTATTATCATTATCATGAGCAGATATAATTTTCACGCCATTATTTTGTTGCCCATTTTCATAAATTCTATTTAATAAATTAAATTGATATTCAATTTTCTGCCCTTGTTTACCTAATGTTAATTTATGATTTTCATAAAAGCTATTTACATCAAGATCAAATCTTAAATGAATCATATTTTCAGATTTTTTAATATTTTTTTTCTTTGCATAAGTAAAATTTTGATAAACTTGCTCATGATCATTAATATTATCAATGATATATGTATATCTTGTTGTTTGGGAAAAACCTCTCCAATAAAAGGGTAACCAATTGGTGATTGATGGATGAAAGTTTTGACAAAAATAATCCACTTTGGGAAGCTGATCAATTAAAACGTTCATGACCTCTTTTTCATAAGCTAATTTTTTAGCATATTTTTGCCCCTCAGGATACGTGATAAAGGGCCCCATGGTCTGAGTTAACGGCGGCATTGTAATTAATTTAAACGGGCCTTTATTCTTCATATAATACGGAAGACTCGCAATAACTGTATTATTTTTTTCAAAAATGGCAACATCCCACTGACCATCAATGCAAACCGCATCTAACCACCAAGGTTGGCTGAAAATTGGGATGGGTTCACGTGCTGCGAATTCAAAATATTTATCCTTGTTTAAAGATTTCATTTTTATATATCATAAACTGCATTTCAGCCACGATCAATTCCAATACGACTTAGCTTAATTATTTATTTATTTAACTATCTATCTAAACCACGCTTTTTTTAGTTAAAACGTTGAGTCATTTCTACAAAAATCAAATTATTTCTCTTTATTTGAATTGCTTACACATTAAACATGGGATGTTTTTTCTCAATGAATGATTTATACCACAACTCAAAATTGGCTAAATATAGTGCATCTTTTGCATGTGCTTCACTTTTATCCATATTTTCTTTTATGTAGTGAATCATGTCTGGCTTAAAATAGTTTCGTCTCGATAACTCATTTAGACGCATATGCACCTTATCTTTAAGAACCGGGCTCATAAAGTTTTTTTCAGGCACCACAAACCCCATTTTTTTTGCGCTTAAACAATTGGGATGAATATACTTTTCTGCAACTGATCTTAATATTTTTTTACCAACTTTATTTTTATATTTAAATGATTTAGGTAATTTAAAGCAAAATTCGACCAACTCATGATCTAAGAATGGAAAGCGCCCTTCCATACCAAACCGCATTAAAAATCGATCGGTGGTGTGATTGTGATGTGTTCCGATATATAATTTAAAATCGAGATATGACGCGGCCTGAATTTCATCAGAAAAATCTGAATCTTTTACTTTAAACATTCTTTCAACTTGATTTTGATCCTTACTCACTCTACTAAATACACCATCGCGTAATGACGATTGATTTTTATGAAGTAAACAAAAAGCGTCAAATACACTCTCAGAATTTAATAGTTTTTTTAATCTACTCAATTTACCCTGATTGGGTAATCCCCATGAAAAAAGCCGCTGCCAACGATACTTTTTCCAATAATCAATCCACCGATATTTACTATAACCGCCCAATAGTTCATCTGGGCCTAACCCATTCAAAAGCACTTTAATGCCTTGATTGGAAATGCATTTCGCCATTGGATAATGGGGCTCAAGAACACCAATTGGTTCTTCAAATGTAAGTTGCATATCATCAAGATCGTTGACCATCTCTTCACTAGATAGAACTTTTATTTGATGATTAATGTTCCACTGACTTGCAACAAGTTTCGCATTTTCTAATTCATTTTTTGTTGTCAAGATCTCATCAAAAGATAACGTAAATGTTTTAATGTTTGGGTGTGCCATGTTGGCCAATACCGACATTGTTGTTGAATCAATTCCCCCACTCATTAATGTTGCCACTTCAACATCAGATACCAATGTATTATTGATTGCTTTTTTGAGTTTTTCATCCAAAGCATCTTTTGCATCATCATACGAAATTGATAATGTTTCACCAATGGGAAGATCCCAATACATTTGTTTTTCTATTTTTATATCACGCAAACTCACCGTCATTGTATGACCTGGGTCTAGGGAAAAAACATCTTGATAAACAGTTGTTGGCCTCGGAGCGCCTTGCAACTCATACCCCGCCATCACGTTATCCCAGTTGATTTTAGGTTGATACCGATTTGTCGCGATTAATGTGGTTACGTCTGAAGCAAATAAAAATTCAACACCATTGTGAATATAATAAAATGGCTTTATTCCAATTCTATCTCTAGCACAAAATAGCTGTTGTGCTTTAATATCCAAAATAACAAACGCAAACATTCCATTAAATCGTTTAACGCACTCTTCACCCCATTGAATATAAGCCTTGAGAATCACTTCTGTATCGGATTGACTTTTAAATGCCCATCCGATTGAAACTAATTCATCTTTCACTTCTTGAAAATTATAAACTTCACCGTTGTATGTAATCCAAAATTGATTTGATGGATCTGACATTGGTTGATGGCCAAAAGATGATAAATCTAAAATCGATAACCGGGTATGTACAAATGCCCCACAAAACGCATGACTCGACATTCTATGAAGATCATCAGACTCATGCCTACTATCAAAAGGGGTTAATTCATCATCAAAACAAACCCATCCATTACTATCTGGGCCTCGATTTTTTAGCGCATTTAAAGCC
>JAYNJH010000049.1:0-9945 GCA_038109885.1 Candidatus Margulisiibacteriota bacterium
GGCTAGTCAAATGGCCGATGCAAAGTTATTAAAAACAGATGTTGAAATTCCAGTAAAAGACAGTGTCTTTAAACTGAAAGCCGAGGTCGTATCATCACCAGGTTTCTTGCAGGTGTATCCAACATCAACCAAAGATAAAGTCTTGCCAGCATTGACTAAAGGCCAAATTCTTGATGAACCCAAAGTAATTGCCCGCCAACGATTTTCAAAGCCCCCCGCTCGATTTACGGAAGCCAGTTTAGTCCGATCATTAGAAGATTTAGGCATTGGTCGCCCCAGTACTTATGCACCAACCATTACTACGATTCAAAAGCGAGAATATGTTGAACGCATCGAAGCCGAAGGGCAAACCCGGCAAGTGGTAGTTCTAACCCGCTTGAATGGTGCGGTTGATGAAGCACAAGTCGAAGAAGGCTTCGGAAATGAAAAGGGGAAATTACAGCCCACTGATATTGGCATACTTGTCACCGATTATTTGGTTGGCCATTTTGATCGAGTTATGAATTATCAATTCACAGCTGAAATAGAGTCTGAATTTGATGCGATTTTAACCGATGAAATGGATTGGACTGAAATGCTTAAGCGGTTTTATCAACGGTTTCACCCAAAAATTGAATCCGCACAAGAAGATGATGAACGAATTAATGAGGAACGTCATTTAGGTGATGACCCCAAAACCGGGCAGCCCATTTACGCAAAGATTGGTCGGTACGGGCCGTTTGTTCAATTGGGCGATAATGACGATGAAAATAAACGTTCTGTTTCGCTTAAAAAAGGGTTGAAGTATACATCACTTACATTTGAACAAGCCTTGGATTGCCTGGCTTATCCCATTGAGTTGGGGGATTATAATGATACCCCTGTTACAATTAATATTGGGCGGTATGGGGTCTACCTTAAGCATGGCAGCAATAACTATTCAATGAAAGGGCAACCCATTGAAAACTTGGCCCAAGCGATTGAGTTAATTAAGGTTCAAGACGAAGAAAAAGCCAATCGTGAAATAAATTCATTTGATCATGATGGCGATAAAATAAATATTTTGAATGGTCGGTACGGTCCTTATATTTCGTTTAAAAAGAAAAACTTTCGTATTCCTAAAGATCAGGACCCAAAAGCCTTAACACTGGATGCATGCATTGAAATTATTGAAAGCGCCCCCAAAAAGACAACCAAACGTCGTAAAAAGTGATTCATTTAAACGCTCCACTCGATTGTAAGAAAACCTTGGATTTACATTCAGGAGCCATCGGTTTTGTTCCAACCATGGGCGCATTGCATGAGGGGCATCGATCACTGATCCAATATGCAAAATCAATAACCCCGTATGTTGTGGTTTCGATCTTTGTCAATCCAACACAGTTTGCGCCACATGAGGATTTCGACCAATACCCGCGGTCTTTAGATACTGATTTAAATCAATGTCGAGATTGGGGTGTGGATATGGTATTTACACCATCAGAAAACGATATTTACCCTAATCATGACCGGCACCCGAATTACAAACCCCATCCGGCGGTGTCAACCATACTATGTGGGAAGTCCCGGCCTCATTTTTTTGGTGGTGTCTGCAATGTAGTGGAGCGACTGTTTTCGATTGTAAAACCAACCCATGCCTTTTTTGGCAATAAGGATTTGCAACAAAGAGTGATTATTGAGCAAATGGTTCGTGACCTTAATTTAAATGTTACGATTGTTCCATGCCCCATTATTCGAGATGAAAATGGACTGGCTTTGAGCTCACGTAATCAATATTTGTCCAAACAGGATTATCAAAAAGCGCTCGCCATTCCACAGGCCCTAAATACATTGAAGTTAATGATCAAAGAAAAACAATGGAATAGTTTTCAAGCCCGTCAGTTTATGGCGGCACAATTGGAAGCTCGAGGTCTAAGAGGGGATTATGTTGAAATATTTCGGCCAACTGAAAGTTCGCTGGTAAATGGGGATATTGAGTCGGGGGATTACTGCTGCATTGCCGTCTATTGTGGTGATGTTCGTTTAATCGATAATCTATTATTAAAAGATTAGGAATTCAATTGCAAAATATTTTATAATAAATATATTAAATTAAGGAGAATTTTTATGTTAAATAAAGTTTCAAGATTGCTATTTTCCCTACCTTTTATCATTCTTGGTGCCATGCACTTCTTAAATGGTCCAAATATGGTCGGTTTGGTCCCCTCGTATGTTCCTGGCGCAATATTCTGGGTATATTTTGTTGGGGCATGTCTGGTTGCCGCCGGTGTTAGTGTTAATATTGGTAAAAAAGATGGCCTTGCCATGAGATTATTGGCAATATTATTGGTTATTTTTGCATTAACCATATTCTTACCTATGGTATTGGGTGGTAATCAAATGGCCATGAGTTCATTACTTAAAGATTTAGGTTTGGCAGGTGCGGCATTGTTTTTCTCGGAAAACGCCATCGATAAATCGTAAGTCGTTTTATTTTAAATAATCATAAAAATGCAAGCTTCGGCTTGCATTTTTTTTATCTTCTCTATGAAAATTAGGTTTTAATCGATATAATAGGTATACATCATTTTTCGGGAGGCTAATTATGTCAAATCGTAGCGGATTTTTAGAAGGTTTAATTGTTGGAGCATTATTAGGCGGCTTATCCATTTTAGTGGCCTCACCAAACTCAAGGCGTCAAATTCAATCCAAATTTCAAAACTTCAGAGACAATAATGAAGATATTATTGTTGCGACCAAGGAATCCACAGAGGATTTAATTGAAAAAACAAAACAATCAATTGAAAATGGTTTTGATCGTCTAAGCGAAATCATACAAGAAAACCAAAAAGTGAATGCTGAGGATTTATTTACAAATTCGACCGATAAAAAATGACAGTCAATGAATTTATTGATCTTTTAATTCCGTTACTTGGAATTGCATTATTAGTTATTGCCATTGTGTTTGGTATTCAATTAGTTCAAATTTTAATTCGAGTTAAGCGGATTGTTGAGCGTGCCGAAACCATTTCGGACATCTCTGGCTGGGCAGGTTTAGTTAAAAAACTTTTAAATAAGAAGACCTCTAAGTCATGAACTCGATTGAGATAAGATCAAAATTCATTGATTTTTTTAAATCAAAAGGACATACATTTGTACCAGCATCACCGGTGGTACCAACCAACGACCCCACATTGCTATTTACAAATGCCGGGATGAATCAATTTAAACCTTATTTTTTGGGAACCGAATCCCCCCTTTATCAGCGCGCCGTAAATTCACAACCATGCATACGTGTTTCCGGTAAACATAACGATTTGGAGGATGTTGGGTTTGATACGTATCACCATACCTCGTTTGAAATGCTCGGAAACTGGTCATTTGGTGATTATTACAAAAAAGAAGCGATTGTGTGGGCTTGGGAATTACTAACGGAAGTGTATCAATTGCCAAAAGCCAATTTGGTGGTCACAGTTTATAAAGATGATGATGAAGCTGAAGCCCTATGGCGCACTGAAACAGATATTCATCCCGACCATGTTGTTCGCTGTGGCAAGAAAGATAATTTTTGGGAAATGGGAGCCACGGGGCCTTGTGGGCCATGCAGTGAAATTCACCTGGACTTGCATCCGGATCAGGGGCTACCAATTGAACGGGATACCCATAGTGACGGGTTATCTGATCGTTACATGGAATTATGGAATTTGGTATTCATTCAAAACGATCGCCAAGCCAATGGTCAATTAAATGCGTTACCTCTGTCTCATGTCGATACCGGGGCTGGCTTAGAACGATTAGCAGCTCAATTACCAGGCGTTAGTTCCAATTACGATACGGATTGTTTTAAGCGCATTATTGATCAAGTCGCCGCTGAACTTCATCTGCCTTATTCACCAGATGAAGGGGGTGTTCCTCATCGCGTAATTTCAGATCATATTCGAACAGTTGCTTTTGGAATTGCCGATAATGTTCGCCCATCCAACGACGGGCGTGGTTATGTCCTACGGCGATTAATACGTCGTGCGTTGCGATTTGCATCTCAAGCCGGCAAAGATACCCCGTTTTTATATCAATTACTTCCCACCCTAAACGATACGTTTGGTGGTCATTACCAACATATCCATGATCGTATGGATTTTATTGCCGATTTGGTAAAGTCTGAAGAAGAGCAGTTTCTAAAAACCGTATCTTCAGGCTTAACTTTATTTAATCAGTTGGTCAGCAAAATTAAATCGGATGATCAATCGCAGGTGTCAGGAGATATTGCTTTTAAATTATATGACACCTATGGTTTTCCTTTGGATTTAACTCAAGTATTGGCCAAAGAACATAATTTAACGGTGGATGAGTCTGGTTACAACAAACAGTTGGAAATTCAACGCGAACGGTCACGCCAAGCCCGTCAGGAGGTATTGAATAATGGCATGGATGAATCCATTATTGCTAACAGTACCCATTGTGCAGATGTTCATGCGGGGGTTTACATTGATCACCCCGGTGGGGGAGAGGCTAGGATTCCGGCCAATAATGAACAGCGTTTTGGAATTGCACAACATCATACAGGCACCCACTTACTTCACGAAGGTTTGCGGCAAGTATTAGGCCAACAGATTCAACAAGCTGGATCGCTTGTTGATGTGAATCGACTTCGCTTTGATTTTACGTATAATAAAGCCATTTCAAAGGATGAATTGAATCAAATTGAGTTTATTGTAAATCAGTGGGTTCTGGAAAATCATCCAGTCAAAATTTCTGAAGAATCACTCGATGCCGCTAAAAAACGTGGTGCGCATGCGATGTTTGGAGAAAAGTACGGCGAGCTGGTTCGTGTGGTTGATATTCCGAATATTTCGATCGAATTATGTGGTGGAAACCACGTGCTTCAAACCAGTGATTTGCAATCCATTAAGGTGGTTTCTGAATCAGCGGTTGCCGCTGGGATTCGGCGAATAGAGGCCTTGGTTGGAAAGGATCGAATTAAGGATTATGAATCCAGTATTCAAGAACGTGCATTTTTAGAGTATCAAAAACGTTGGGATCATTTATTTGAAAAATCACAGGGAACGACAATTAAAATGCCCGAAAAATTAATTGCTAGTGCATCTTTATTGGCAATTGAAACACAATTGGATGCATTGTTTAACGTATCAAAAGAAATCGAAAAGGCACACTTGAAAAATCAGCAATCAATTGCAAGTGACCTTATTCAGGAATTATTACAAACAGCAACCCCTTTAAAAGATGGCAAGGGGGAAGCAATTTTTCAGGTGATTGATGATCAACCCATTCCCGTATTAAGGGATTTAGCGGATCGAATGATGGCAAAGATTGGGCAAGGGATGATTGTTTTAGTAGCTAAATCTAGCCCCAAGGGACAAGCCATTGCCAAGGTTTCATCTTTAGATGTAAGTGCAAAAGAACTTATTAATGAATTGACATCCATTACCGGTGGTGGTGGTGGTGGACGAGATAATATGGCACAAGCCGGTGGGATATCGGTTGAAAAAGTTCATGCCGGTTTAGCTCATATACATCAAAAATATGTTGGGTAGATTGCTGGGGATTGATTATGGTGATGTTCGTATTGGCGTTGCAATTTCGGATCCCTTAGGATTAACCGCCCAACCGGTTGGGACCATTCAAAATTCAAAAAACGCAATTTCAGAAATAGTTAAAATTATATTAGAAAAAAAAGTTGAAAAATGCATTATTGGATTACCCAAAAATCAGCACGGTGATGATTCCCTAAAAGCCGCCAGTGTCAGAGCATTTGTTGAACAACTACAAGCCGCTCATCCAATCGAAGTTGAACTGGTTGATGAACGATTTTCAACCGTTGCTGTTACCCGGGTATTAAATGATTTAAATATACGTGGAGCAAAACGTAAAGCTGTAATTGATACCCAAGCCGCAATGTACATTTTGCAAGGTGTTTTGGATCGGAAGTGAAGCAGCCCATTCCCATTGAATTGGGGGCACTAATTCAGCCTGAATCCTATTTTAACTGGATTGATTATTATGATCAGGTATCATCAACACATGAAGTTGCCGAAAAAATGATTCAAACCAATCCTCAAGTAAAGCCAGGGATTGTGATTGCTGATTTTCAATCGGCGGGAAAAGGGCGTTTTAATAAATCATGGGATTCAAAGACGCCCGGTCTTGATCTATTAATGACGCTCATTATTCATCCTCAAGTTGGTAAACAAAGTTATGCCAAAATGTCCTTTCCCATTGGGATTGCCATTCGTGAAGCCTTGCTAGATTATGTTCCTTCACATGTTAATATTCAATTAAAGTGGCCGAATGATATTTTAATTAATCAACAAAAGTGCGTTGGCATATTAATTACATCAAAATCCGATTGGAATGCTGTAATGGTGGGGATTGGAATAAATGTTAATCAAGACCCATCATCAGTGAATAGAACCAGTTTAGCTGCCATTAATCACCATCAACTATCGCGTTGGGATGTTCTGAATGATGTAATTTCCTCCCTGAATCAGCATATTGCCGACATTCGGATGTGTCGGGTAAATCATGAGCAATGGACGCAATGCTCAGCGTATTTAAATGAAAATGTCACTATTAAAACAGCCAATGAAGAATTTTGTGGCTGCTACCGTGGTATAAATGAACAAGGGGGCTTACGTCTTGAATTTAATAATCAAATCCATGAAATAAATCGTGGTTACGAATTTAGACAAGTTAAATAAATGAGTTTATTGTTTAAATCACTTTAGTAGCCAGGACAAAATGCGGTTTTGAACTCGATCAAACTTGAACCGAAGCGAGTACTGTCCGGGACCATGAAAAAAGAAAAATAAATATGAGGCCAAATAAAATAGGGGTAATTCGATGTCAGAAATCGAATCATTTGCGTGAAAAATAAATGTGACTACCCACATTGCAAATATTAGTGGAATACACGCCAAGCGAAAAAACGTTCCTGTAATAATTAAAACAGAACAAAATACCTCGGCAAATACCACCAATAAAAACCCTAGTTCGGGGCCTAGACCTATGGGGTCAGGAAACGTATTAATAACCGACGATAAGTTCACCCATTTTGGTAAACCATGAAATGCAAACATCATCACACCAACAACGATACGTAACATTAAGATATTCATAAGTTTATAATAAGTTAAAAAAGGTAAAATAAAAACGATTAATTGATATTAATCTTGATGTAAGTTCATCATGAAGTGATTTTGATTATTACCGATAAATAAGTCATGAGTCTATATTCAGAGCATTATGATCTGGCCGTGATTGGTGGTGGCATCACTGGGGCCGGGGTGGCTTTTGATGCTGTAAAGCGGGGATTATCGGTTGCATTATTTGAACAGAATGACTTTGGGGGAGGGGCAAGTACCGCAACATCTAAATTAGCTCATGGCGGGCTTCGTTACCTTGAACAATTTAAATTTAAGCTGGTGCGAGAATCGTTAAATGAGCGAAATTATTTGCTAAGCTCAGCCAGCCATTTAGTTAAACCATTACAATTCTATGTGCCGCTTTATAAGCATGGCAAGTGGAAACCGTGGCAATTAAGTATCGGGTTAAAGGTATATGATTTATTGCAAACAAGTCGAGTTTTACCCAAACATGATATGTTGAGAGTCAAGCGTTTGAAAGCCGATGTGCCATGGCTTAAAACCGATGATTTAATTGGGTGTGGCAGTTATTATGATGCTCAAATGGAGGATCATCGTTTGGTCATTGAAACGCTATTAATGGCTCATCAGGATGGGGCTAAAATTAATAACTATTCTAAAGTTACTGATTTATCAAAAACATCTTCTGGGGTTTCTTTTGATGTCACTTCAATGAATGGGAATTCTGAAACAGTGTCAGCCAGTGCCGTGATGGTGGCAACCGGAGCTTGGAACAATCAATTTTCAAAAAATAGTTTGGTAAAACCAACCAAAGGAATTCATATTGTTTTACCAGACATGGATTTATCTGTTGCACTATTGCTTATGACACCACAAGATAATCGGGTCTTTTTTGTAATGCCTTGGCAGGGAAAAACCTTGATTGGCACAACAGATACATCGGATGATTATCGCTATTCAAGTCCTATCGTCAGTCAAGCAGAAGTTCAATATTTAATTGATGCCCTTAATGCACATACGATTCATAGAACTTGGCAATTAACCGATGTTGAAAGTGTTTTTTGTGGTTATCGTCCGTTAATTTCAACAACTGAAAACGTGCCAGAATCGCAAAGTCGTGAAGAAACCTATACCTGGTTAAACGAGGGAGTTTTAAGTATTAGTGGGGGTAAATATACAACGTTTCGCCAAATGGCTAAAAATGCGATGGATGCAATGATTAAAACTCAATTTTCAAACCGAAAAGATTTGGGGAAGTCTTGGAAAGATGAGCAATATATCGGTTATCTTGGTGTTGATCAATGGCCTAGCGAGACGCAATTAAATCAATTAAATCAACGCTATCATTTACAACGTGAATCCATCCTGCATCTAATTGATACCTATGGGAACCTTTACAAAGATATCTTAAATACCAGAACCTATCACCCGGAGTACTCAGTTCGATTTGATATTGGTTATCCAATGATCATTGCGGAGCTAAAGTATGCCATTTCAAAAGAATGGGTAAAGACCCCGGCTGATTTCTTGTTTCGTCGTACTTATTATGGGTATTTATATGCTAATCAGCCTGAGATTGTTAAAGCCATCACATTACGATTTTATCAAATTATGAATTTGCCAATACCCGATATTGATCAAGTTGTCGCTAAAATGTTAATGAAAGTAAAATATCAAACAAATGCTTGAAACCCATTATCTTAAAAAAGAACATGGCTATATATTAATCAGGGAATGGGCACCCGTTGAATCTCCTCTAGGGGTCTTTCATATTTTTCATGGGATGATGGAACATAGTGGAATGTACCATGAATGGGCCATAAAACTTACTCAATTGAATTGGGTAGTCATTGCACATGATCATCCAGGGTCTGGGTTGTCAATTGATCGACAAATGGCACGAGATACAGCCACTAAATCCAGTCATAACCAACTTATTAATGATGCTTTAAATGTCCATGATTGGATTCAACATAAATACCCGTTACTTAATATTGTGAGGTATGGCCATTCAATGGGGGCATTTTTAGCACTAACAATGCCCGATGAACCTAGGGCTCAGGGGATAATCCTAACAGGGCTCAAATATGAACCTCAACTTAAATTGAGAATTCAAAAAATGATTTTGTCGTTGGGGTGTATGTTGTTTGGCGACCTTTCACCCGCCCATTTAGCCCATCAAATAACATTTAATGGAGGGCATGTATATCGTGATCAGAAAGATAACCCGAACGATTTCAATTGGGTGTCTCGAAACCCAATCGTCCTGAACAAGTACATCTCTGACCTACACTGTGGAAACATTGTAAGTTGGGGGTATTTCTATATGGTTAATCAATTATTGATCAATATGCATGGTCCATTATCTATTAACAATACAAATCGAATTTTAATTATGTCTGGCGAAAATGATCCCCTATCTTTTGGCGGTAAACAGTTGGGGCCTTTAATAAATAAGCTAGAGCATTTAAGCATTGAAATGCATCATGAAATAATTCCAGGTGCCCATCATAAAATTGAAGGGGACGATAATGAAAATATCGCAATAAATTTAATCAAGGCGTTTATAACGAAGCAATGAAAAAGAAAAATAAGCTTTATACAATTATTTTTGAATCCGATACCCCATTAGGAAAATGGTTTGATATTTTACTAATCTTCTTTATTTTGATTAGCGTTATCACCGTAATGCTAGATAGTGTTCAAAGCTTTAGTCTTAAAATGGGGCGGGCACTAACCCTAATCGAATGGATATTAACGTTTATTTTTACACTTGAATTTTCATTATGTATGTATTGTTCACACAAACCAAAAAGTTATATATTTAGATTTTTTGCTTATTTTTTAAAGCCGAACAAGATTATAG
>JAYNJH010000049.1:9955-12763 GCA_038109885.1 Candidatus Margulisiibacteriota bacterium
AATTTATTGTTCACCCAACCCAAAACGGTATATATTTAGCTTTTTTGGAGTTATTGATTTTTTATCGGTAATTCCATCTTATATCGGGGTTTTTATTCCTGGAACCCATTTCTTAATGTCGGTACGGGTTCTAAGAGTTTTACGTGTATTTAGAATCCTGAAATTTGTTCAATACATCGAAGAATCACGGGTGTTATTGAAAAGTATCCGTGACAGTTTTCGGAAAATAGTATTATTTATTTTAGCCGTATTAACAATTTCCATCATCCTCGGATCCATCATGTATGTAATTGAGGGTGAGGCCAATGGGTTTACCAGTATCCCCAAAAGTATATACTGGGCCATCGTAACACTAACAACGGTGGGGTATGGAGATATTTCACCCGCAACTGACCTTGGTAAATTCGTGTCTAGTCTCATTATGGTGCTGGGCTATAGTATTATTGTGGTGCCTACTGGGTTTGTTAGTGCCTCGGTTGCCACCCAAAGAAAACCGTATATTTGCGATAATTGTAAAAAATATGACATTGTAGAACCGGATTTGGATTAGTTAATTTTAATAAATCAAAAGAATTAATACTAAAATAGAACTATGGTAGGGGATCGGGTATAATTAAGTCATGAACAATGTGATTTACAAGACCAATAAACGTCGTCAACGTTATTCGCTTGAAATAAATGATGCGGCTGAATTGGTTGTGAAGACACCTGAAAAGCCGTCTCAGAAAATTATTGACCAACTCATTACTGAAAACCAAGCGTGGATTAAAAAACATCAAAAAAAACCACAAGAAACAAAGGCCCAATTACATGATTGGAGTGATCCACACAAAATTTATTTTCGAGGGAAAAAGTATGATTTGTATCAATCAAATAATCAGCGAATCATTTTTGCTAACTCATCCATATCAATACCTAAGGGTATGACGAAGCCATCATTTATTGCGCATCAAGCATCCGAATACCTTCCAGAACGATGTCTAGATATTGCCGAAATGATGGGGCTTAGAACGGGTAATATCACAATTCGAAAGTTACGGTCATGTTGGGGGACCTGTCATCAGAATCGAAATATTACATTAAACCGCGCCTTAATTCAAAGCCCAGACTGGGTAAGCGATTATGTTATGATTCATGAGTGCGCTCACCTTATTCATTTTAATCATTCTAAATCATTTTGGGGGTTGGTGGCCAAATATACCAATCATACCGCACCAGCCAAGGAATGGCTTAAAATGCACCAGCCAGCATTAATTCATTTGACGTAACGCATTTTTCCATTGGTCTTTTAATTCTACGGGGTCAGTTTGTGGATCAAATGTTTTATGGTTTTTAGTGGGGTCTAATTTAAAAAATGAGCTGTCCAGCCCTGCACAGTAAGCCGCACCCAACGCAGTAGCTTCAATATGATTTGGGCGTGCCACAGTTAAACCACTAACATCAGCTTGCAGTTGCATAAGCCAATTATTCGAACTAGCACCCCCATCCACCCATAATTCATTAAATAAAATGTGAGCACATTCTTTTTGAATTAACTGAATAATATCATGACTTTGCATTACAATTGCTTCCAGAGCCGCCCGAACAATATGTGCTTTCGTCGCTTTTCGAGTAAGACCTAAAATCATGCCTTTGGCATTGGGCTTCCAATGAGGCGCCCCCAAGCCTGTCAAAGCTGGAATAATTGTCACCCCGGCATTATTTGAAACAGATGTTGCCATGACTTCGGACTGGTGAGCGTGGTCGAGTAAGCCAAGATTGTCCCTTAACCATTGAATTAATGACCCACCAGTAAACACACTTCCCTCAATCGCATAACTAATTTGGTTGGCTTTTCCCAAGGCAATTGTAGTTATTAAATCATGGGTCTGAATTGCTTTTTGACCAGTATTGGCCATTAAAAAAAGACCAGTGCCATAGGTGTTTTTTATTCGGCCAGTAGTTTCATTACACTGAGCAAATAATGCGGCTTGCTGATCCCCAATCATTGCCTTAATCGGAATCTCTATGCCATCAAATTCAAAAACACCAAACGAATCAATTGAATTTTTAACCTGAGGCAGTTGATCCGGGTGAATGTTGACCAGTTTGCAAAGTTCCTGATGATAGACTTGATCATGAATATCAAAAAGCATGGTACGAGAAGCGTTAGTAACATCTGTAAAATAGGATTTTCCATTAGTTAATTGAAATAGTAACCAAACATCAACGGTCCCAAAACATAACTTCCCTGCTGAATTTAAGGCCCTCGCTTCACTAAAATTATTAAGAAGCCATTCAAATTTTGTTGCCGAAAAATAAGGATCAAGTGGTAGGCCTGTGAGTTGTTTTATGATTGACTGATTTGAATTCAGTTCTTGACAACGACCTTGTGTTCGTCGGCATTGCCAATTAATGGCGGGGCCAATCGGAAGATGTGTCTTTTTATCCCAAATAATACTGGTTTCACGTTGATTAGTAATGCCAATGGCTTCTATTGTGTTTGGCCCGAGTACCGTTAAAGTGTCAACTAAACATTGATGTGTTTTTTCCCAAATTTCTAAGGCCTCTTGTTCAACCCAACCCGGTTGAGGGAAACGAATATCTAACGTCTTTTGAGCAATATGAGCCACGTTTCCAAACGGATCATATGCAATAACACGTGTGCTGGTTGTCCCTGAGTCAATTGCAATAATATATGTCATATAATTATTATCCATAATAGAACAACAATTAATAAAGAAAATTTATTCATTTTTATGTTTATAGCAAGTACAAACTGGGAATAAACTAAGGTAGAACCACAAGGGGGCTCAGTTGAAATTAGTT
>JAYNJH010000050.1:0-2895 GCA_038109885.1 Candidatus Margulisiibacteriota bacterium
ATTGATTCTAATTCTTCTTTTTGATAATGCCCTTGATTAAAAAAACCTGCTATACCACCCATATACCCAACTCTCTCACAACATGCTTAAATGTTTCAATAACTTCTTTTGGCTTAATTTCCCGAATGCATTTAAAATCAGGACATAATTCTGGATTTTTCACACGGCTTTGGTTTGGGTTGATCCATAGATTACACGGCTGACATGATAATTGATGCTTTATAATAAAATGTTTTTTAGGAAAGCAATGGTGATAGCCATAATGTTGATCACTACTTGCGCCCCAAATCGTGAGTGTTGGAATACCTAGGCTTGCGGCAATATGCATTAATCCGCCATCAAGGCCCACCAATAACTTTGATTGATAAATTAACTGATTGACTTCCATCAAGGTTGTTTTACCAACAAATGATTCAATATTTTGATGCCCTAGAGCCAAAACTTCTTCAGCAGCTTCAACTTCATTTGAATCCCCTAATAAAATAAATTTAATCTTTGGAAATGCTTTGCAAACCTCATTAAAAAAAACTTTCCAATGTTGGATTGGCCAATTTTTGAATTGGACCTGATTATTTGCCGATACGGCCTGAATCACGATATATGGTCCGTCCACCATTTGTTTAAACGCATTTACTTTGGATGTATTTAAATTTAGAGAGATATCATCTTCAGATAGTTGATATTTTGTTTCTTTATTAATTAAATAAATATTCTGTTCATGGTCATGAAGGGACTTCACTGGCTCGATATAATTAATCATTAATACTTTAAATAAAAGCCATTTGAATGCTTTAAATCTTTTAGGCTTGGCATTGGTGAATATTTTTTTTGAAATTAACCTTGAGACGAGTAAATTCATATAGCTCCCAGCAAAGAAATTTAAAAATATGGCATGGAATTGAATCCGATGATTACCTATTAAATCCAATAATTGCTTTTTTGTCCTCGCTATAATAAATTCGTCAAACGTTTTTCCTAAATTAAATATATCTTCACATGGGTATTGGGTGGTTAGGATACCAACCACGTGAAAATTTAATCGCTTCAAATGGTTCACCATCGGAATTAATAAAATTGCATCCCCAATGCCTGCTGAAATAAATATTCCGGCCTTTTTTTTAGTCAAATGAGTCCCCTAATTTTCTTAACGTCAATTGATGATGCATTTTATAAGTAATGCTGTATGTAATCGTTTACAGCTGCCTCTAATGAATATTCCGGCAATGGCGCTCCCACTTTCTTCATTTTATTCATTGTTGACTCTGTAAAATACTGATACTGGTTCCTTATGCTGTCTGGCATATCGATATATTCAATATTTGGTGGCTTGTTTAATGATTTAAACACAGCATTTGCTAGATCATTCCATGACCGGGCTTTGCCAAAACCACAATTAAATAGACCATTCACTTGGTTGTTCTTTAACAACCAGCAGATGATTTTCGCACAATCTTTAACATATATAAAATCACGCAATTGGCCACCATCTTCATACTCTGACTTATGTGATCGAAATAATTTCACTTTACCGGTCTCATCAATTTGGGTTTTTGCCTTACAAATCATACTCATCATATTGCCTTTGTGCCATTCGTATGGGCCAAATACATTAAAAAACTTTAGCCCCACAACTTTTTCAAAAAGATCATTTTTATCTAACCATAAATCAAACTGTTGTTTTGACCATCCGTAAGGATTTAATGGTCGCCATTGATTTAAATCGGATACTTCATCTGAGAATCCCAACTCTCCATCACCATAAGTCGCAGCACTACTTGCATAGATAAAACGAATATTTTTTTCAATAGCCCATGTGGCTAAAACCTTTGAATACTCAACATTATTTTCCCACAAATAATCGACATCTGTTTCAGTTGTTGATGAACAAGCGCCCATATGAATAATAGATTCAACATCACTGGGGTGGCTTCCCTGCAATAACTGATTTATAAACGCATCTTTGTGGATATAGTTTGAAAATAATAATCCGTTAAGATTCTTCCACTTTAATGATGAGGATAAATTATCAACAACCAATATGTTCGTTATTCCACTTTTATTTAATTCTTTAACAATATTTGCACCAATAAACCCGGCGCCACCTGTGATAATGATCATTTTGGTTCCTGTTTAAATAAAGTTATCACATTATAAGGCAATATTATTGAAATTTAAATATTAAAAAAACCGATATATAACCCAAATCAAAGATGAAAAAATAAATTCCACAAAAAACAAGTTGAAAAATGGCAACATTTTTTTATTAAGATTAGAAGCTATATAAAGAGTTAGGAATGCAAATTGAAAAAAACAGAGTGTACCGGTTGATTCATCAATCACTGGCTTAGCCCCCCCCTCCTCAAGCCATGCTAAACGAGTTTCAGAATGAGTTGACTTTGGCTTATTTCACTCTCATATTTTTCACTTGCTTAACCGTGGGCGCTACACTCCTTCAAGATTTCTTAGTCTTTACCTATTTTGCTACAGGCCCTTATTCATCTCAAAAAGATGTAAGGCATTGCTACTCTATAAGTAAAATATAACCTTGTTTATTGCCGCTATTCAAATTCGCAGAGTTGATATTTGGGTAAATATCGCATGATGACAACTTCTCAAGATTACGAATTTATTTATCTCTTCAGTTAGTTAATTCGTGAAATATTTTTTTTGAGTAATTGGAAACATTCAAAAAATCTTTTTTTTGATTTAAAACTAACCTATTTATGGTATCCGTAACTTGATTTATTGTCCTACAAATGTAAATATTTGGATCTTTAACCAAATCCTTCATAACATCTCGGTCTAAGGACCTTGTCCAATCCCAAAAATTTTTATTACCTTTAATTACACAAACAATACATTTTTTTCCTAATTTTAGGCAATCTAATATAACTG
>JAYNJH010000050.1:2905-9968 GCA_038109885.1 Candidatus Margulisiibacteriota bacterium
CTGTGCTTGCTCCAAAAGTGACAAAAATATCATTATCAATCAAAAGATCCAGATATTGTTTATCAAAATACATACCATCTTTCAACGTTAAATTTTGATCATTTATTTTAGGAACAAACACATTTTTATTTTCAAATAT
The DNA here is from genome assembly GCA_038109885.1 of Candidatus Margulisiibacteriota bacterium. Taxonomy (GTDB): domain Bacteria; phylum Margulisbacteria; class Marinamargulisbacteria; order UBA817; family UBA817; genus UBA817. The sequence continues at coordinate 3,045 of JAYNJH010000050.1, forward strand.
CTTGTTAATATCTAATTCTTTTTTCATATACTTCTTATTTGTCTCTGACTTTGGATTTTCTAAAACAGAAGTCCTTATATTTAAACAAATATTCGAGTTTAATTTTGCCCAGTCATATAACTCTTTTAAAATGTCTAGTTCATTATAAATTCTCATATTTGATGAAAATATTAATACATTTTTTATACTTTTATCGGCCTTATTACATTTAAACTGATGATTATTTGAATGCTTTTTTAAAGTATCCCAAAACGGATTCCCTGTTATTATTAAATTTGTTTTTGAGATTTTTTCTATACCAATTGCATTCTTATACATGTTGTGATTCCACAACATTATTTTTTTTGGAATTTTTAAAAAAATTCTATGCTTTGTAAAAACATCCCAGCTGTCTGGAAAAAAGAATAATTGTTTGTCAGAAAAGTTATTCATAATTACAAATTCATTTGGTATAAAGTAACTAGTTAGAAAAACTCGATCTGGATTTATTTCTTTAATTTTTTTGTTAACTAAAAAAAGTTGAAAAAACATTTTATAGAAGGATAAAGGGAAAACCCTCAAAATTAGATTTATATATTTTGCTTTTCTATATTTTTTTTTCTCCCAATTTTTTAATCTATCAAAAAATATTTTTTGGTCATTTGTTTTTTGTGGTATTAGTGCCAAATATTCAAACCACAAGAAAAACATTGAAATAACTTTATTCTTAAATCGATTTATTTTATCGATTTCAATCACACTGATATTACTAAAAAAACTTCTTGAAAAATAATCAATTAATATTTCTAATGATGTTAATATTACATAATCATTTGACTTATCTTCTTTAAGATATTGAAAAAAAGGCGTTTGAAAAACTGTTTTCATTTCTCTTAAAGAATGTATTGAAATTAATATTTTCATATTAATCGCTGAACCAATTCCCAATCTTCAATATCGTCAATATCAAAGCTATCTAAAAATGACATTTCATAGGGAATAATTTTTCCACCAAACACTGATATTTCTAATTGATTTATGGTTGTTATGTAAATGGCTGCACCATTTCTTGCATAATACGTTGGTTTATCTTGGCGCCGTAAAGGTGTGGATTCAATATAATTTACTAATTCACCATCGTCTATTGCCATAATTGATTCTGGCACCATATTATGAGGCACTTTAACAATAGAAACCAAACTATCTGCCCCTTTATTTAACTCAAATAGTTTTATTGCTTCATTTATATGAAGGGCTTTTCGTAATGGCGATGTCGGCTGCAATGTAATAATTGCATCATAATTGGAACCACTTTCCTTTAATGCATGCTGCAAAACCGGCAATGTTGGGGTATTATCTTGCGCTAGCTCTTTTGGTCGCATGACTACATTAACGCCAAGTTTTTCGGCTATCTTTGCAATATTTTTATCATCCGTAGATACAACGAAGTCTTTAATGATTGATTGCTGCACTGCCTCAATGGTGTATTGTATCAACGGTTTTCCACATAATAATTTTCGGTTTTTATTTTTTATTCCCTTTGAACCACCACGTGCTGGAATAACCGCTAAATATTTCATTTAATACGTAATGGTCTTTTGAATATTGACTGACTTTGTTGCCAAAATATGCGCAATTTTTTTTCCGGCAGTCCCATCACCATAAAGTGTGCTCGATGCATATTTTCCGTGACTCATTTGCTTTCGTATTGCATTTTCTATTTCATCTTTATTGTAGTCAACATCAATGACATTGTCCGATCGATCTCTTTGGTTTTGTCGTGTTCCAATATTCACAACTGGTGTTCCAATAAAGGCGCCTTCTCTAACACCAGAACTGCTATTCCCAACCAAACAAAGTGTTTGGTTCATTAAATGAATATACGTTGACGTTGGCAAATTTTTAAATACTTGCAACCAGGTTGGCTTATGGGTTTCTCTAAAGGATCGAATGCCTTTTGAGATATCATCGCTACCCGCATCTGCGTTCGGCCATAACAAAACCGTTGGCATTTTTATATCATTGAGTGCATTTAAAGTTTCTTCAATTTGGCGCCGATTATCACCGAACTCTGTTGTAACTGGATGCTGGGATACAAGTAAAAAGGGCTGGTTAAAATCAATCGCTTCACCCACCCCTTTATAACCTTCAAATAACTCATTTAAATTGATCTTATTATTTAATTCATCTTGAATTAAGTCCATTCGTGGGCACCCCACGTTATACACATGTGTTGGGTCCTCACCCAGCTTAATCAAACGCTCCTTTGCATCTTCATTGGCAGGAAAATGATAATGGGCAAATTTGGTAATGGCATGTCGAATGGATTCGTCAATGGTACCTGTCACTTCACCCCCCATGGTGTGTGCAATGGGAATGTTCATGTAAGCCGCCGCAATCGCTACTGCCATGACCTCAAATCGATCACCAACCAAAACAACAATATCTGGCTTCAAATTGTTTAATATCATCGACATTTCAATTAACCCAAGCCCCGTTGATTTTGCCATAGTCACAGGATTTTCGCCTTCTACAAGGTTATGAAACGTATAGTTTGGGATAAACCCATCGTCTCGAATAAGTTGGTCAACATTCCCAAAACGCTCTAAAATTGCAGACGCACCGGTAACAACTTGCAGCTCTAAATCATTGTGATCTTTGATTGCTCGCATGACGGCTTTAATGCTGCTGTAATTCGCCCTAGAACCTACAAAGACGCAAACTTTTTTCATTATCTAATTATATAAAACTTCTCATATTCAGTCTAATGGTTCGGTATAATTTATGACAGGTCTGTGCTTTTCAAAATAGAATCTTTCATCATTGCTACGTTTAATTTTTTACCAAGTAGTTTCATATACTGGCTTGAGGGAATCCCGTCCATAGGCTTCTTAAATGCCAAATGATTTTCTTTAATCACAGTGCCCGCAGGTAAATCTTTCGCTGCGACAATCATTTTCTCAAAGGTTTTCTTCATCGTTTTTAATGATGCGGCTTTTTCATCTTTTTCAATATGATGTTGAAGCCCTTGTTCAACCCCCCGAATAGACGCCACCAAGAATTTAAGTTCATCGGGCTCTGATGAAAACTGAGCATCACTGCCATACATTTTTTTTGATAAGGTAAAATGCTTTTCAATCACCGTTGCGCCTTTGCAAACAGCGGCAATGGGGATGGCAACTCCTAATGTATGATCAGAGTAACCAATATTATGATTTGGGTACCTTTCTTTCAATTCATCCAATACATTTAATCCCGCATTTTTGGGTAAACATGGGTAATCAGACGTGCATTGAAGAATGGTTAATTCCCCACAACCATTCTCAACTAAACACTCAACTGCATCATCAATTTCCTGCCAAAAACTCATCCCACTTGAAAGCAATACCGCTTTTTTTGTTCGGGCGATTTTTTTAAGCATTGGCAAATTGGTCACTTCCCCAGATGCGATTTTATATGTTTGCACGTTAATCGCTTCAAGCAAGTCAACGGCTTCATTTGAAAATGGTGATGCTAAAAATTCAACGCCACAATCCTTTTCGGCATAATCTTTTAATTTTTGCCATTGATTCTTTGAAAAAGCCGTACGTTCAAAATACTCTTTCCTGGTTTCATCTTTAAAGTAGGGTGGGTTTGGGGCTGTTGGCAAACTTTCAGCATCAAATATATGAATTTGAAATTTAACAGCATCAACACCACATTCTGCAGCGGCTTTAATAAATTGTTTGGCAAGGCCTAATGAACCTTCATGGGTATTTCCTATTTCTGCAATGGTTTTAACATGTGTCATTTTGTAAATACTAACATCTATTTTATTTGCTATAAAGCAACTCACCTATGAAAAATATCGTATTATTTTTTAGTTTTAATAAAGATATTGATGCCGTCAATATTTGTCATCAACGTATATTTTGTTTGAATGTTCCCTGGAACTTTTTTCAAATTCACATACGGAGAATCCGTGTGGATCTCATCTCCATATTTTGATTTCTTAATTATTTTTTTAATGGGAAACTCAGTTGTATTGTTATCCAATTCAAAAAAGCCTAAATCAGTCATTAAAATAAGGTCAGGCAATTCGATCCAATCCGGACGAGGAAAGTTTAATGCACTAAAAAAATAAGACTCATTCGATTCACCAATTAATCGATAATTTTTGTATTTTTTCGGGATGACAATCATTTTATCTGCATAAATTATTGTATTTTTATCAGGATAATTATAACTTAAAAAATCATTTAGATATTGATTTTGCTTAATCAAGACTTCCCGTTTAATGCTATCTTTACTGATAAATAATAGATTAGGAACAGATGATATAATTAGAATTAAATATCCAATCATAAATATTAATCGATAAATAGACTGTTTTTTTAAATTAAAAAAATAATTCAGTCCAATACCAACCATTAAAATTAAGCTAAATACATATGGGTGCATATAGCGCATAGTTGCCTTATTTAGGGCAACAAAGTACACAATAAAAAAAGTTGAGAATACAATAAATATGGGATCTTTGAGAAGTGATTTATCCTGACCTTTTTTATAAATATAAACCATTAACATTATGCATAGTAGTAATAGGGCCTCAATTGAAACTATTGAAGCCATGATATCAATTCGGTCAGCTACCCTTTGTATAATATTTAATTGAACACTTTCGCTAAACCCAACAAAAAGACTGACGGCAATCGGTCGAAAAAAAACATGGAAACTATAAGGGTTTCCTATTGCTAATGTAATTCCAAGGCCTAAAAAAGAAATCATCGTTATAAAGATATAAACCATGGGCAGATGGATTGGCACGGTAATATTTGTGACCTTCAAAAGAAACCGATTTTTTCTAAACCTTAAATGAATGAGTAGCAAAGAAAAAATACATACTGATGTAATGAACAGGAATTTAAAAATAAAATGAACATGATCATGTAAGTAAAATTGATCCAATGAACCTGTGAGCAATAATGATGGTAAAATTAAAAGACCTGATATATATGGAATAAAAATTGCAGCTTCAATTTTTTTCTTCTTATTAATCATTAAAATTAAACCATACGAAAAAATTAAAACCGCACTGATTAATTTTATATGAATTGCAAAACCCAAAAATATTGCCGATATGATTAGATCCCGCCATCTATATTGTTCAAGGTAATTGAGTAGATAGTAAAAACTAAATACCCCCAATGACGATACAATAAAATCTGGATTTGATGTTAAACATATTTGAAATGAAAAAATAATATAGATAAGACCTGCAAAAAATAAGCTGAAATAATAACTTATTTTTCCAAATCTTGAATTTTGAAAAATCGCTTCTTTCAAATATTTTTCCAGGATCAAAAAAAGAATAAAAATGGAAGCACATAAAAAGATCAGATTTTGAATTCTCAAATATATTGCAACATTTTCAAATGAACTTGAAAATCCAAAAAAGAATTTAAACACTTTAAATAGGATGGCACTAAAAAAATAAAACCCATGACCTTTGGTGTAAAACTCTAGATCATACCCCAAATTTTTGACCAACATATGAACACTATCAACAATGGATCCCTCATCAATTGCTCCCATGGTCCTTGGTGAAATGTACTCCAATAAATGGGATGAAATACCGAACCAATATAAGGAAAAAAGGACAACTAAAATGCCAAAATAAATTAAACGATTACTTTTTAACATACGTAAAAATATATCTCCTGGTAAAAAAATTATAGATGGTTAGAATCCCAGTAACAATTAATTTCGATAAATATTGCCTATTTAAAAAAAAGGGAAATAGATTCAACCCATATAAAATTCCGCTACTAAATAATAAACCTAAAGAAGAAAATAAAATACCTAACCGAATTGTTGCGTTTATTTTCTTTTTGCTTTTAAAAACATATTTTCTTTGAATTGAGAAATTGACTACCCAACCACAACTAAATGAAAGAATATGTGAAATTACTGGTGGAAAAAAATGAATGAACACGATTAGAAATAGTCCATAATCAACCAATGTTGCAATGCTACCAGAACATAAAAACTTAATCAGTTGCTTCATTAATTAGTATGGCTGGTCAAGTTTTCAATACGACTAGAATGTTTACTATTTTGAGCCAACGGTTTTATTGAATACTCCATTCTTTCCTGAGTTTTTCGTTGATAAACAATTAATTCCGCAAGAAATCCTGTTAACAACAGCTGTGTTCCAACACCAATAAATAATATTGCAATCAATAATAGTGGGCTATTTCCAATGGAAATTCCATTAATCCAGCGCCCAAAAATTAAATATAAAATCATACTTAGCCCTGAAACTATTAATAACGTAGAAACTCCGCCAAATAAGTGCATTGGCCGAGTTTGATACGTTGTAATAAAAAATACAGTTGATAAATCAAACAAACCTCGTCGATATCGCTCAAATCCGAATTTTGATTTACCAAATTCTCGTTCATGGTGTGTTACAGGAACCTCAACAACTTTAAATCCTTTGCGATGTGCCAAGAATAAAATGTATCGATGCAACTCACCGTAAATTTGAATTTCAGCGAGAACTTCCTTTTTAAATGCCTTAAACCCGCAATTATAATCATGTAGTTTAAGCCCACTTAATTTAGAGGTAACAAAATTAAAAAACTTAGATGGTATTACCTTTTCCAATGGGTCTCTACGATTCTTTTTCCATCCTGTTACTACATCGGCCCCATTTTCAATGGCTTGGATAAACGCAGGAATTTCTTTTGGATCATCTTGCAAGTCAGCATCCATCGTTATTACAATTTCTCCTTGAGCCACATTAAACCCTGCCGTTAATGCCGCTGATTTACCAAAATTTTTCCTAAATGTAATAATTGTAACGGCATTTTTTGAGTTGGCTTTAATTTGATTTAATATGTTTGGTGTATTATCAACACTTCCATCATCGACAAAAATAAGTTCAAAAGATAGTTTTTTTCG
>JAYNJH010000050.1:9978-11123 GCA_038109885.1 Candidatus Margulisiibacteriota bacterium
CTTCGTCAATTTTTTCAATTAATTTTTTAATTGAATCTTCCTCATTAAAAATAGGAATGACAATGGAAATAAACACCCATGTAAATTACATGATTATCCCTTTTTTTTCAATCATTTAATATTATATGCATTTGCTAATCGTCGTCCCTCTTGCTGTTTTAATCGTGTCAGTTTAGGGTTAATGATATGAAGAAATATATTACTCAATTTCTACAGTACATGTCCCCGGAAATTCTGGTAACACTTTTACCATTCATTACACTCCCCATAACAACCCATTATTTAACTTTGCAAGACTTTGGACTTATTGCTATTTTCACTTTGGCTCTAATCCCGTTCACTGTTATTTCAGAGTTTGGCAGCGCATTTATTCTATCATCCGAATGGTTTAATCGCTCATACAAAGAAAGGCGCCCTCTGATAAGCTCGTTGCTCTTTTTATCCTTTTCAATACGACTTATTGCCATTATTTTAGTATCAATTGCCGCTCCTTTTCTATTTCCAATTTTATTTCATGACTCGTCATCATTTATTATCGGACTTTTTTATTTACTGGTATTACAGTTCTTTTTTCAATCGTTTGACCAAATTTTTTCACAGTGGCTAATTTTAAGTGAAAAAGCCTCTCTTTATACAAAAGTCAAACTTTTAGAAATTATTCTATCCACCTCTAATATGATTTTTCTATCTATATATACCCAAAATGTAACATTTATTTTAATCGGACAAACACTTATTGCTTTTATATTATTCTTAATCAGAGGATTTTTTTTAGTGCCATATATTACTTATTTTAATCGAGATTTATGTTATGAATTTTTAAAAATTGGCTACCCTTTTTTCTTTCGATCGCTTTTTAATCAAAGCCGGAAAACCATTGATAAACTCTTCACATCATCATCTGCTACTATCGAATCATTTGCACTTTATAATTGGGCCGTACGTTTTTATGATTTATACATCACACTAGAGTCACATTTTGTAAAAGTATACTCTCCAAAATTACTAAGCGATTTAGCTAATGAGTCTCAAAAAAATTATAAAAATGTATTTTCACCTTGGTTTGGACTGGTACTGTTTTTTTCTACTGTTTTTTTCTTTTTTGGGAAAGAGATTATCACATACATAAGCAATGGCCTTTACAC
>JAYNJH010000050.1:11178-12694 GCA_038109885.1 Candidatus Margulisiibacteriota bacterium
TATTACATGCATCTGTTTATTTAAAGCCGCATTTCAAGGCAGTATGGCACCTCTTATTCATTATAAAAAATCACTAAAGATACTTGTTATTACAATACTGGGTGCTGCTGGAAATATTGCTGCATGTTACTTTCTTATTCCACAGTTAGGGATCTCCGGTGGATTAATTGGCATTTTTGTTGGCATGTTAGTTATTGAAATGGGTTATTTTATAGAGAAAACGATGTTGATTAAATTGGTTTATTTTGAAATTGAAGGCCTTATTTTCTCAATACTGTACAGTAGTTTTATTGCATCTTACTTAATATTCAGTTCACCGATTGGTATCCCTTTGGTTTTTATCAATATCATTTTCTTCATATTTCTTTTCCAAATCATGTTAAAGAATCGCCATTAATATTATAGATTTTGTTCATTTTGAATTAACTTAAAATAGCGATTGATGGTTTGATCATTAAAAATTACATCTCTCGATAGTTCTTTCCAATCATTTTGAAAATCAGTTTTGCTATGAAGCTTTTTGAATACAATCTCAGAAAGGGCTGTTTTTTCTTTTACAATATCAATGCTAGAAAAAAAATCAAAGGCATCATAATTAAACCCATAAAAATCAACCACTATACTTGGAACTTCACATAAAATAGACCAATAAATTGTTGAAGAAAATGTAGCAACAAATAAATCTGCGATTGCAATGACATTTTTTAAAGGCTCATTTAAAATCCTAACCCCGAATTTTTTTTCAAGGAAAACATAGCTATTTCGATTCATTTTTGGATGCAACGAAATTAATAAATTACAATGTTCAGATAATGATTTTGTTAAAAAGTTCATTTCTTCCCAATGTGTGGCCTCATCAGCAAAGCCATGCTCATATAATTGAGGCAATGAACAAATTATGCATTTTTTTTCGGATGCCATTCCATATTTACCCAATATCTTAGCTTTGATTTCATCTTTGTTTTTAAACCCTCTATAAATATCTGGATGATTAGTTTCTCCAACCAAATTTAATTTCTCTTTATCTAATCCATTTAAATGATATCTATTCCATGTGTTTTGGCTATCAACACATACATTGGTTACTAAACCTGCCCCAATTTGCCATGGGTAGTTAGAAAGGGTCCCAAATAACTTTAAGGCAAGTGTCATCGAAGGATCAAAAAATAAATACTTTTTATTATAAAATTGGTGCCCCATTGTATAGTACAGCAGATGAGTTATCAGTGGACTTTTCCAGGTGCGCTCAACAAGACGTCGTCCTAATTGCGTTTTTAATGGCCCCTGAATTCCTGAATTTGAAAAATAAGGCACGATTATTTTAATCGAATATTTTGTAGCCTGCTTCAAGAATGCCGGTTCTAGCCCTCCGTGCCGATCCCCATTTGAGATGGCCAAATGGGGATTAATTTCATTAAATCGGTTCGCCATCCATTGGTCTTGCTTGCGAAGTTTAAAGTAAATTTTTACAGCTTTAAATAATTCAAAGATGGTGGTGGATCGTATCCACCTAAGC
>JAYNJH010000051.1:0-12556 GCA_038109885.1 Candidatus Margulisiibacteriota bacterium
CCCATATGCTGAGGCGAACGACCAACCGCTTCGTTTGCGTTTTTGGCAACGATACCGTCACCAATTCCTGGGCCAATGGCACCAAATCCCATGGCGAAAGCACCACCAAGGATAGAAAATATTTTTAAATAACTATTTTCGGGATTTAATGTAACTAAGATTAAAGAAACAGTAAGTGCAAAAATGGTTGATGTTTGAGTGACTGCTTGACCAATAATCATTTGCACAGTCAACACATCAGAATTATCTGGATTTCGCCCCAACCCTTTTAATGCTGACCCACCAGGCAAACCGGCACCAAATCCTGACCCAATGGTTCCAAAGCCAATTGCAATTCCAGCAGAAACAAATGTTACTGATTTCATTACACCGTCTCCACTAACTCCAAATAATAGAACTAACGCCATAACCAATGCAAATATAGCGGCTGTTTCAGTAATGGCTTGGCCGATAATCATTAATCGTAGAATTTTTTGTGACGCGTTGGGTTGCCGCCCTAACGCATTCATAGCATTCATTGCAATATAACCTTCACCAATGGCTGAACCAATGGCCCCTAGCCCAATAGCTAATCCGGCACCTAAAACAATAAAAATCATTGAATCCATATTTATAACTCCCTAGTTCTTTTGCCCAATATAAGTAATGGCTAACATTGTAAACACAAACGCTTGAACAATTCCGGCAAATAACCCAAAAAAAGCGAGTAGTCCGACGGGGACTAAGAAATGCTTAACAAGTGAGGAAACAATAACTAAAATCATAAACCCACCAAAAATATTTCCAAATAGACGAAAGGAGTGTGATACAACTGATGAAACCTCGGAAATTAAATTCAGATAGAAAAATGGATTTATGGGAAACAATAATATCCACCATCCATGAGAGGGAACAATATCACCCATGTAGCTTCTAAAATAATCTAAAAACCCATGCTTACGAAGTGAATTTATGTGTACTATTATAAATACCAATAAACCCAAGGCCAAATCCGTATTTATTGAACGCGTTGGTTCTTCAAACTCGGGAACTTTGAATAAAAAATAATAAAATGTACTGCTGTTTGGCACAAATGTTGTTTTAGTTACGCCATCCACAATCCACTGCCCTGCTTCTCCAGTAAAAAGCTGATGAATCATTGCAATGATAAAGCCAAAAAATGTTGTAATATGAGGTAAAATCCCAATCCAGTTTGCGGCAAGCACAAACACAAATATAGAAAATATAAACGGCACAAAAGCTTTCCCATCTTTATTCCCTAAAGTTCCAAGCGTGACTTCTTCAATAAACTCAAACAATACTTCAAAAATATTTTGAGCTTTTCCAGGAATGCGCTGTAAATTACGAGTCCCTAGAAATGCTGAAATTGCTAAAAATGCAATTACGATATAAGTCATTAACAACATGTTTGGATTAAGCTCGATTAATCGACCAAAAAGTTCAAACTGGATACTGGAAACTTTACCTATCTTGTCCATTACTTGCCATCCTTTTCTTGTAATTTTTATAGTTGATAATCAACTCTTTAATAATGAAAATTATTTGACTTTTGAATAAGCATATCAAGATTATCCAAAATTTAAAATAGTTTGGAAATTTTAATGAAATGATGATTGGAATTGCATAAATGAGTAACCGAAAAATATAACTAAAAAATACTTTTTTCCGATTTTGATTCATTAAGATGCTATATTGATCTTCCGATAATTGGCGCAACCCCAGTAAACTAAAAATGGATCCCAACAGTGTCGAATAGATACCAACCCAGCCAAATAAACTAGCAAAGAACCCAGATAATATAACTACCATAAATGCCCATATGGTAAATATGTCTTTTACAATATTGAACTCCGGTTTATTCGTCGATTGTTTCTTTTCCAACTTTCATTACCTCGTTATATAACCAAATAAAACCAATCGCAACACCAATTATTACCCCTACTAATACAGCAAGACCGTTTAATTGAAACTTTCGATCAATAAGTAGCCCCGCAATAAACCCTGTTAGAATTGACGTTAAAACACCAACACCAATTTTAATAATTAAATGTAGGTATTTGGTTAACTCCTGCTTGTTGTTCATGGTTAGCTTTATTAAATCGTAAATATAGTTTACTGACAATTGCCAAGCTAGTTTTTAATAATGATCACACGAACGCCTTTTTGAATAGTTATAAAAATAACGATAAAGACTATCTATCAAACATATTTATTTGTAAACAAAACCCATTTGTTTTTGAGCCGCTATAAAACCTTTCAAATCAGGATTTTGAACAACATGTGCTTCCTCGAGTCTTTTTGCAGTGCCGTTTATTGCTGTTTTTTTAAAAAAGTCCAGCGTCTTAGACTCATCATGAATTACCATTTTCATATCTTTTAAATTGTATTCCGCACACAAGGTTGGTGATTCTTCTTTTGCCACATTATTATCATATGAATAAACTTGAATTTTGGGCTTTTTTTCACCCGCAGTGAAATGCTTTAATCGATCATTAAACTGACTAGCAACAGTCCTGTGAGTATTTAAAATTGTTGCAGTGGCTTCAAAGCGACCAGAGCTTTCCCCTCTTATTAGGGACCTTTTACCGGCGGTCTCAACATCCGTACTAATCATAAACATTGTTAGCTCCCCGCCCCCCTTTATTGCTAAATTCATATCAGTGGGCGATTGATAGACCATATCAACTAACATATGAGGGGCAACCCCTTTCTGATCTATTGACTCTTCAACTTCTCTTTTTACTCGGTTCATAATTTCTGATGCTTCTGTTTGACATAGTTGTGATGCAAGGTATCTTTGAGTTTTTTTACCTTTTGAAAAATCATATAAGGCACCCTTTACACTATCCTTATTAAACGTTAAATATGACTTTACACCTTTTTTTTGAAATACCTCTTCCCGCAAATTATTAACACTACCTTTACCAGAAGATACCCCTCCATTCACAAATACTGTTTGCCTACCCTCACATGGAACATAATCAATAGCTTTAACTACACTCTTATCTTTCAAATATTGATCAACTATTTGTTTAGCAAATAGTTGAACCTCTTTATGGAATTCAAGCTTGCGCCACCTGTTTACCTGTAACTTAGTCGCCAAAATATGTTTTAAAAGAATGTATTTACCATCTTTGCCGGCTAATGTTTTAGCTAATTCAGGATTGTCTGTTTCATTTTTTCTTATTTTTTCAAGTGTTTTGGCTACAATACCAACTTCATCTTCAGTTAAATATTGAAATAATTGTCTACCGGAGGTAGTCGAATTTTTATCAATATCTTCTGGGCTTTTATATTTATCTATAATGTCTCCACTTTTAAAAACATTGAATTTTAAAGCTAATAATAATTTTTCAAACCCTGAATCAAATTCTTTGGTTATATCTTGAAAAGCACCGTCTCGAATACCACTCCTAACAATCTTATTTACAACACTGTGTAAGGCCTCCTCATCATCAAATTGACATACAGATAACAGTCGAGCCGCAACCTCATGCAAAAGCACTCTTTGAGGCCGATACATTATAAAATTATCTAGAGGTTCTTTTAATAATTGACTCGTAAAAATAACGGATTCAGGATCTGAAAATGTATATTTTCGATCAAAGCAGGTAAATTGCGGAATATTTGAAGGTTTTGCAATATTATTTGGATTAAGTGTTGGAATGCCAAAAAAATCTGGCCCTAGTAGTTGTTGATTTAATTGCATCGCCTGATCTGAATATTCCGTAAAATCTCTTGCCCAATACTCGTATCCTTCTTCTGAAAATGGTTGGACTTTAATACTTGACGTATCAACCTTATTTTTTTCTAGACTACTTAAAGCGAACTTTAAATTATTTGAATCATACGAACTCAATACGCCATTAACACTTCCTAAACTTACAATTTTTCCATATTCATCAAATTTCAATTTAACTTTAGCATTGACTTGAAGACCAATTTGATCAAAAGAACTATCCTCAAAAACATCACCTGGATTTATTTCTCTAAGGAACATCTTTGGTTTAGTATCTTCTTCACAGATTATTAATAGATGGTCTTTAGCCGTATTAAAATCTTTCCCCCTTGTGCTTTGCTCATCTTCAAATTCCATTAAACTTGATTGATCTGTAATAGCTACAGGGGATCGTGTTGGGTACTCATCCTCACTCCTAAAAAAGTCAGCTACTAGCTTAGAATCCTCCCAGATATCAATAGATAAAACACTTCTCAATTCTTGCTCATTCATGCTTTCTAATTCTGCAGATGATGAAACAGATCCTGCAATTACTGTTTCTTCATTTAAAGATTCAAAAATTGGCTCGCCTTCCGACAAATCATTATCTGTAGTAGGGCTTACAGAACCTGAGCGATTTCTTGAAACACTAGGTTGACCACTGGAGTTGGTCGCGTTCTGCAATATTTGTTTAAGTTTTTCTTGGCTGTCACTATCTATACTAAGTGTATTTAAAAAGCGATTGTATTTTCTTGTGGAATGTTCTTTAAAATTAGATCACAAGCTTCTTGAAATTGTTTATTAGAAACTTTATTTCCAATTTGATCAATTGTTTTCTGATCCAAGGGAGTGTTTTTTAATTGACTTTCAATAGATTTTAATGGATCCATAATTCCCTCCTAAAAAAAATTATTTCCCACTATTTATAAATTATAAACATTAAAAAAATAAGTTTATAAAGCATTACTGCTAAATATGTTTATATTCTAAAATTTTGAAATACTTATTGGAATAAGTGAATAACTTTTAGTTAAACGATGGTTTAAATATGTTCTAACTGATTCTATGACTTAACCGCAATAAAGCCAACAAAGTTGTACCATTTAAAAAATATATCAACCGTGTCAAAACCGGCGCGATTAAATGCCTTAATGTAAAATTGAGCCGGTCTTGTAATCAAAACATTTTGCAAAGCCGCATCTTTATTGATAATTTCGTCTACCGAATAACCATTGGCGCGTTTTAAGGCGTGGTAGTTTTTGCGATAAATGTCCTGCAAGGCTGGATCGTCTTGGTGGACTTTTTCAACCACTAATAATTGGCCGCCAGACGGCAGCGCATTATAGTAATTTTGAATACAGGCGTTTCGGTGATCAGGACAAATAAACTGCAAAACCAAATTGCAAATAATGGCTGTAGGATCTTTAAAATGAATAGGCTCTGAAATATCACCTTCCATAAACTGAATGGTTGAGGACTCGTATTGCTTGGCTTGAGCAATCATTTGTGGCGACTTATCGATACCTACATAAGTAAAATCTGAATGTTGATGCTTTAAAAATGGAATTAAGCCACCCAAGGAACAGCCCAAGTCATAAATGCTTGGATTGGGGCGAATTAACTCTGCAATTTGTTGTAAAATATGCCGGTAAAAAGGAACACTGCGATTTAACATATCATCAAATACATTAACCACATCTTGATTAAACTCAAACCGTGGCATGGCCGTGGCTGATTCAAATAGATTATCGGGATTCACGCGTCACTAACTTGAGTCCGATAACAATCCCCAATACGAGTAATAGATTTAATGCCCAAATATTGGCATCTAAAATATTAACATTAACAATCATGTAGATTGTTGAGCCGACAACTGCGCCTAATATAAACGATTCAAACGCACTCGTATAGTACTCAATTATCCACTTTACTAATTTTATGCCAATAATGCCACCAATAAAAACACCCCCAACAAATGGCACTAGTTCGAATAGATCAACCTGTTTTATTAATCGAATAATGCTCGCATATGTACCTAATAAAATTAACATTAATGACCCACTCACACCGGGTATAATCATGGCGATCATGGCCACCACCCCAGATATAATTAGCGCTGCTACTGACACCGTTGTGGTTTCTTTAACTGCCGGATCAATAAAAATTAAACTCGCAACAACTAAACATCCCAAACCAAAAAAAGGATTTAGAAACCGAGATGCATTGGATCTGCTTTGATTGCTCATACGAACGCCGTTTAATGAGCCTAAAATAAGCCCAATAATCATTACCATGGTATAGGCATTGTAATAGGTTAATCCATAATCCAAAGGCCAAGAAAATAGGTAAATCCCCATACCCGCTGCAAGCCCAATGGTTAGCAAGTACACCCAATCAACATCTTTAAATTTTAGCGATACCCCGCTATTGCACACCGCCATAATTCGTTCGTACTGATTGGTGAGTACAGCCAAGGTTGCCCCACTCACACCTGGAATAATGTTGGCTATTCCAATTAGAACGCCGGAGATAATGATTTTAAACATTAAATAAAAACTCGATTATATCGCCATCTTTTACAATATACTCTTTACCTTCTTGGCGAATTAACCCTTTTTCTTTCGCGGACTTAAGCCCATTACATGCGACAAACGAATCATAATCAATAACATTGGCACGAATAAACCCCTTTTCAAAATCAGTATGAATCTCAGCCGCTGCCTTTGGAGCTGTTGAACCCACTTTTATGGTCCAGGCACGGGTTTCTTTTTCACCGGTTGTTAGAAAGGTTTCCAATCCCAATAATTTAAAGCTTTGTTTGGCCAAACGTTCCAAGCCCGAATGGCTTAGTCCAAACTCACTCAAAAACTCTTGCTTTTCATCATCATCTAACTGCGACACCTCGTTCTCAAAACTGGCTGATAAAAACAATACTTCTGCGTTTTCTGCTGCAACAAAATCAATAACGGATGTTACATGTTGATTGCCATCTGCTAGTTCATCTTCCGATACATTGCATAAATAAATCACTTTTTTACTGGTTAAAAACTGGTATTCTTTAACCACGTCTTGTTCTTGTTCGCTTAAGTCAATGGCCCGAATGGGGACTTCTTTACCTAATTCTTCCACACATTTTTTAAGCACATCAAATTTAAATACTTCTGCTTTATCGTTGGTGCGTGTTTTTTTACGTTGGTTTTCAATGGCTTTTTCACACTGTTCAATATCGGCCAAAATAAGCTCTGTATTAATAACGCCAATGTCTCGTACTGGATCAACCGATCCATCAACGTGAACAATATCATCGTTTTCAAAGCAACGAACCACATGCACAATGGCTGATGCTTCGCGAATGTTTGCTAAAAACTTATTGCCCAAGCCCTCGCCTTTTGATGCCCCTTTGACCAAACCGGCAATATCGATAAATTCAATGGTTGCGGGCACCACATTTTGAGTATTAGAAATTCTTGCCAGTACATTTAAACGATCATCAGGTACAGGAACAATTCCTTTATTTGGCTCAATTGTACAAAATGGAAAATTTTGTGCGTCAATTGAATTATTGGTGATGGCATTGAATAAGGTTGATTTACCAACATTTGGTAGCCCAACGATTCCCATTGAAAGTCCCATAACGTCTCCTATAATTAAAATAAAAATTTTACCGATAACTTTAAATGGCAAGTGCCAAATCTATTCAGTATAATTTATTTAACAATGAACACGACGTTATTTCAACAACTACCAACCATATACCAGTCCTTTTTACCCGCTATTTTTAGTAAACCCATTGCCATTGAAGCCTATGCGGATTGTTCAGACTGCAATATGTGCCAACCGAATAGTATTGTTAGTGATCAACGGTTTTTTTCGAGCAAAACCAAATGCTGCACATTCAAACCCATTGTGCCAAATTATTTAATTGGTGGTATTATTAACGATACAGCAGTAAAAAGTAAAATCAGCGACTTTATTACTAATAAGAGCCCCAAGATGATGCCATTGGGTTACTTTCCATCCCAACAGGAGCTCAATGACTATGCAGGCATTTTACCTGACAATTTTGGCATTGATGATAATGTCATGTGCGAACTACTTGATAACGGCAACTGTTCGATTTGGAAGTATCGAAATAGCATGTGTTCAACCTACTTTTGTCATTATTTTAAAGGCAAGTTTGGTAAATTTTTTTGGGAAGATGTGCGCGACTTTTTGCAACACATAGAATGCGTACTTAGTGAATTCTGTTGTTATGAACTTGGTATCTCAAATCAATACCTGAAAAGTCATACCACAAACTTTTTTATTAATGTTCAATCGGCTGTTAATAATGAACGAGATCATATTACACCACTACCTTTTAGTGATTGGGGAAAATGGGTTGATAAAGAATCAGATTTTTATACTGAATGCACGCGCATTGTTAAGGGACTAAATGAAAATGATATTCGAGCCTTAGCGCCAATATCATACGACATAAAAAAACAAGCCCTCGATGAATCCTACGGTGCCATGGTTTCAGAAAATATTCCATCTAAATTAAAGTTAAACCCGGAATGTAGAATTATTGATTATGATTCTGAGTTTTGTTTTTTTTACATTAAGCGATTAATAAAACTACCAAAGGTGATGAAGCATATTGCACCTATTTTTAATGGAACTTATTCAGTTTCTGACTTATTAAAAGTAATACCCGGTCAATTTAATGTCGATATTGATATGGCTTTTATTCGCCATTTGCATGAACAAGATATTTTAATTGAGGCTTAGTTTAACGCGGTTTTTTCAACTTCTTACGCTCTGATTCTAACGTTTTCAAATTTTTAAAATAGTACGTACAGAAGTGTTATTACTAATAAAAATAATGAACCTGCGGCAAGCCCCAGATCTGTGTTTGTCGTTTGTTCTCTGGATCGAATTGACTTGATCGAGCTATTTCTCGAATTGCTAAACTGGGTTGGTAGCCAAGTAGGACTTAATGATGGCTCCCGCTTGGCTCCCCTGATGGATTGCCGCTTGGATGATAAGAACATTCATCATAAAGGCAGACCCCACGTTTAAGATCGTCTGAAAGTCAGCCTAAATTTGTTGAATTATAAAAATAATCTATCGGCTTCACATGTTTTCAAATTTGATGGCAGGGTTTGTGACCCATTTAAAGAAACAGGCGCTAGGTTGCACTCAGCTTCTGGTAATTTTCGATTAGAAAAATATGCCTCAACGACTGGAAATATAAAACTCATGATAACACCTCTGCCAATTATGGTATCACAAAAAAATTTATTTTTAATACTTAATTACTTTTTTTTAGGATTTAACAGAGTATTAATACAAAAACTTATACTTAATGAAATTAAGATCAATTATTTATGTAAAGTCTTAACGTCATTAAGAATGACTATGAATTAAATGATTTCGGTAGGCGTATAAGCCGGGTTCTGTCATGTACAGTCATTTATCTGGGATATGTTTCACAACACACCTCTAGCGACTTACCCGAGAATGTTATAAAATTATAGTGGGACGGGACGCCCCTCTTCTCCTATTTAGTCTTGCTCCGGATGGGGTTTACCCAAGTTTTTTGTTACCAAACAACCTCGTGAGCTCTTACCTCACGTTTTCACCCTTACCAATAAGCACTTCTTAACATAAAGTAAAAATATATTAAGGAAGCGCTTAATTTTGGCGGTTTTGCTTTCTGTGGCACTTTCCATAAGATTACTCTCTCCTCCCGTTAGGAGGCACCCTTCCCTTTGGAGCCCGGACTTTCCTCTTTAATCAATGATCAAAGCGACTGTATCGCCTACCTGTGAAAAAGCTAACATTAAATTATCGTTTTTTCAATGGGGGTATTATTTTCATTATCTAAAGGGTTCACGTCGAACTATTGCTTGTTTTTTTTTGGGATTTTTAAGTTCATCTAAATTATCAATATGATTTTTCAATGTATCCAAAAACTTTGGAATACTTGTTTTTTTTATATCTATAGGTGCTACTAAAGATAATTCACATAATAAATTCATGTACTCATGTCTTATCCTCATTTCGCCCAGTAGCTTATTGATTGAACTATTGTCACTCAAATTAAGACTTCGTCTTTCTAATGCAACCTTATGTTTATCAATGGCCTCGTTGATTTTATTTAGAGACTGAGCAACATTGCATTGCACAAAAGCTATCAAGTCATCTTTATTAAAGAGGAATTTGAGCTCTTTATCGCTAAAAATACTTAATACTTTTAATGCATGCGCTGGGTCTACTTTGAAACATTCTTTTAATTCATCATTTAAATCAACCCACACTTTAAACCACAAAGGTATCTGCTGTGTTTGATTTTCATTAACTTGGTCCTCATTTTCATAAATTAAATACTTATATTTGTAGTCATCAATATTAGTAATGTGAAGATCACTGATCGAATACTTAAGAAATTCTTTAATTTGAATGAACATTTCGGATCGTTCGAATAGGCCCTTTGATTTATTTTCCATTTGAACTAATAAATTCAAATTTATCAACTCGTCTTCTTCAAATAATATTTGAACTATACTAAGTTTGGTCTCCGAGTTTACTTGCTTACAAAACATAAGCATCATAATATTATCTTTTATTTCTTTTAATATTGAATCTGAATGATTCTTTTCTATTTTTTTACCACTAAATGCTTTTAATAATATATTAAAAAAATCAAATTCAGATTTACTATAAACATCCCAAAAGATATTCTTAATTACCTGGTTGTAGCAATCCTGCGGGGAGCGCAAACACTTCACAATAATTTTACGAAGTTCATC
Organism: Candidatus Margulisiibacteriota bacterium; assembly: GCA_038109885.1. GTDB lineage: Bacteria > Margulisbacteria > Marinamargulisbacteria > UBA817 > UBA817 > UBA817. The sequence continues at coordinate 10,513 of JAYNJH010000051.1, forward strand.
AAAAAAGAGCATCTTATGGCCATTATTAATCGTCGGGGCCATCAGTTGATTGGAAAATTTTTTCAACTGTAATAGCACAAACTCCCTGCTATCTTTAGGCGCTTTTTCAAACAGTTCTTGAATTGATTGTATAAACCCAACTTTCCAAGACTCAATAATTTCCTGGGATGCCCCTTCTGCCGCCGCTTTAATAAATTTATTAAAAACCTCATGTGCAATTTTTAATCTTATAACCGTTAAATCAGGGGATTTATGAGCGGTACATTGATCTATTTCTAAAAAAGCAGCCCTCAGACTGTTAGGATCAATGAACTCTTTATTAGGTAATTCCAGTATTAAGTTTTGAGCCGGCACTAATGTTTTGTTCTCCTGTATTTCAACTTCTAGTTTGACCATTTCCATTTCAGCTTCATCAAAATTACCCTCCATTTTGTCCATTGCTTCAAAAGCTACATTAAATATATCAATATCAATTTCATTATGGTTGGTAGAAGCTTTTTCCAAAATATAAAAAATAGCATCCTCAAATTTCATCCGAATCCTCAACCAAAGGTTACAATCAATGTTTAAACCATTAAGTTTATCACAGCAATTTTTTATGTATTCATTAACTTGAGACATTTCACATAATAAAGCAATTTCATTACCAATTCTTTCAATGATCGCTTCTCCATTTTGACACTCATCGAAACCAACGTTGAGTTGAACTGCAATCGGAGTTGATAACATATTAGCTTTTTCAGCTGCCATTAACTCTTTGGCTTTCTTTCGCCCTATATAGCCTCGCCATCCTTTTTGTATTTGTGTTGCTTTTTCAGCTGCCATTAACTCTTTGGCTTCTCCAGCTTTCTTTCGCCCTATATAGCCTCGCCATACTTTTTGTATTTGTGTCGCTTTTTCAGCTGCCATTAACTCTTTGGCTTCTCCAGCTTTCTTTCGCCCTATATAGCCTCGCCATACTTTCTGTATTTTCACTGGCTTCTGAATAATTCGCTGATTAATGGGGTGTTCAGAATCTAAGCCCTTACTCTCGCTCTCCAACGCCTGCATTAATTCAGGTTTTAAAATACCTAATTGTTGTTTTTCCCAGATAACATGATTTGTTTTGCTTGTTATCGCTTTAATGTCAGCTGTCATATATGTGTCGCGCACATCCTCTACAAACTTTTTCAACGTTTTAAATGCACTAATATTAGCAGTTTCGTTTAATTCACCATCCCTATTGTTGTTAGCGTTATACCATTTAACAGCATTACTCAAATGCTCATTGATTGTATTGATTTCTTCAAGCGTAAAACTAAATTTGTTGGCTTTCATTTTCTCTAGAGTTTCATCTAATTTGCCACCGTCTTGAAAGAAAGCCTCGGATTGTTCGCCCAGTTCTAAAATTAATGTCGCTTTTTCAGCTGCCATCAACTCTTTGGCTTCCTTTCGCCCTATATAACCTCGCCATACTTTTTGTATTTGTGTCGATTTTTCAGCTGCCATTAACCCTTTGGCTTCTCCAGCTTTCTTTCGCCCTATATAGTCTCGCCATACTTTTTGTATTTTCACTGGCTTCTGAATAATTCGCTGATTAATGGGGTGTTCAGAATCTAAGCCCTTACTCTCGCTCTCCAACGCCTGCATTAATTCAGGTTTTAAAATACCTAATTGTTGTTTTTCCCAGATAACATGATTTGTTTTGCTTGTTATCGCTTTAATGTCAGCTGTCATATATGTGTCGCGCACATCCTCTACAAACTTTTTCAACGTTTTAAATGCACTAATATTAGCAGTTTCGTTTAATTCACCATCCCTATTGTTGTTAGCGTTATACCATTTAACAGCATTACTCAAATGCTCATTGATTGTATTGATTTCTTCAAGCGTAAAACTAAATTTGTTGGCTTTCATTTTCACTAGAGTTTCATCTAATTTGCCACCGTCTTTAAAGAAAGCCTTGGATTGTTCGCCCAGTTCTAAAATTAACTTCGCTTTTTCAGCTTCCTTTCGCCCTATATAGCCTCGCCATACTTTCTGTATTTTCACTGGCTTCTGAATA
>JAYNJH010000052.1:0-6513 GCA_038109885.1 Candidatus Margulisiibacteriota bacterium
TTCTTCTGCAAATGTTTGGGAATGAGTTCGACACAAAAACCATTCGGGCCGCCATGAAATCTGATTTTTATAATTTTTAGTGCGCTTACCTATACCCATCGTCTGAAGGATTCTCTTATTGGTTAGTGTTCACTTTATCCAAAATTGCATTCTTCCGCCTTTTTAGGAATATAACTAAAACTCTTGTTCAAAAGGTTTAAACTTAAATTCAATTTTGTTTTTTTTCCTATAAAAAAGTTAAAATCTATAACTTTCTCTTTTTAATTAAAATGCTTAAAAATAAACTGGAGGTCATGCATAAAATTATTGAATAGCTAGGAGGTATGTCAAAAAGTAGTGAAAATCCTAATCCTAATACTGAACAAAGTGCGCCAATGCTCCATCCTATTAATATTTGATTTTTTTGGTTATGTGAAATGTAAATCCCAATTAATATTGGGATGACTAAATATGAAAAAACGAGTAATATCCCAACGAGCTTAACTGATGATGTTACAACCAGCGCAAATATTGTATAAAAAATAAAGTCAAATAATTTTGAGTTTTGCTTGTTTAATTTATTTTTAAAATAAATAAGTAGTGAAGCTGCAATTAAATAAATAACGATGCTACTTATTAATTCAAGATTAGACGTGAAAAGTAAATGGCCGGATAGCATTTCATCAAGGTGATGGCCTTCCATTCCGGTTGTAGAAATTAGGGTTATGGCTAATGCGCTACCAAGGATATAAATCACACCAATAATGGCCTCTTTAAAATTCACTTTGGAAAAATAGGGCTTAAGTATTATTAAGATTACCCCACCAAATGTGCTGAATAAAAATGCTATGATAAACGATACTAAGCTATTTTCTAAATGAAAATGATGACTAACTAAATAACCTAACGCTGCCCACTGGGCTAGCGCTAGATCGATAAAAATAATACCTCGATTTACTACGGCCTGACCAAACAACATGAACTCCAACCAATGCGATGCATAAAATAAATGGAATGATAAGTATTTCCATTATTTATTTAACTTCGCTACTAAATAATCAAAAAGTTCAATGTAGTTTTTAATTTCCTTAAAATCAACATTTGTTTTTAATGAAATAAACTCTGACTCAATTTGTTTTGCAAATATTTTTCCACTCTTTTGGGGAAAGTAACTTGCTGTTATTACAATTGTTTTTTGAGAAGTATTTTTGACTTTGTTTTTTAATTGGTTTAAATGTTTTGCTGATGGTGGTATTCCAGGGACGCGTTCAAGTTCGCCAATACTGTTTAAATTAAAAGCATCAAAAAAATAACTCCACACTTTGTGGTAACTTATGAACGAACTTTTTTGTAAATTTTTTAATTTGTTTTCCCAAATGATGATATGGTTTGATAAGTCCTGTTTAAACTTTTCTTCATTATTTTTATAAAATTGTTTATTTTTGGGGTCAATCAAAATTAAATGTTTAGTAATTTCTTCTGCAATGGTTAGTCCATTATTTGGGTTTAGCCAATAATGTGGGTTTCCTTCAATATGAACGTCTCCGACACGTCCATCAATCTTTCCATTGGGAATTTCTAATTTATTAATTCGTTTTGATGCATCAAGGTAGCCTGGCTGACCTTTTTGTAGCTTTGGGTTTTTTGAAACTTGAATAAGTCCGTCAACCCATGAGTCTTGACTCATACCTAACCTAATGATTAGATCCGCTTTTTTCAACTTGAATGCCATGGAAGTCTTAGGTGTGACATTATGTAGGTTTTTTGATCCATTAATGAGTGAGTTTACATTAACATTTTCACCGCCAATAGATTTTGCTATGGATGAAAAATCGCTCGTTACTGCAACAATATTGATTTTAGCAGCATTCATTTGAATACTGCTAAAAATCAAAATAAACCAAATTAGCTTATTGAAGAACATGAGCGTGTGGACCCATTCCAAAAATGAATTGAGCCAATAGTGTGTTTTCTATATTCTCACCTGTATTGTATTGGATTTTAAACTTTGAAGTTTCTGTAAGTTGTTTTCCTAACATGTAACTCCATTGTGTCTTTGTTGATCCTTCATCACCATGTTTACCAAGCTGCCCATAGCGCAAGCCAGTTTCTATAGCTTGGTTAAATGTATAGCTTGTACTAACAAAATATCCATCTTGTGTTTCAGGGGCTTCATTATCTTCCCCATAGTTTGCAAAATAAACTTCTGATGAAAGCTTGAATTTATTATTTTTATGTTCTGATTGGTAAGTAAGATCAATCGCTGTTAATGATTGCTGCTGGTCTTCATTTGCACCCACGTTCCCAATAAGGTTACTAATGCCAATCTCAATTTCATTGTTTTCGTTTAATTCAAAACCATTCCAGAGTCGAGATGTTAAAAACCGATTGGTATATTCAATGCTAGAATGTTCTTGGCTTTCATCATGCGAACTATTATTAGCTGACCAGTAACCAAGTTCAATTTGTGAAAAGAATGGTAAAGGTAGAAGGTATGTCAATTGTCCACCTTCTGCGGAAAGATTCTCATCGCCACCTAAAACGTATTGACTTGGATAAGATCGGTCAATAAAGTCCCATTGTTCAGGATGAAAGAGATTAACTTTACCAATTGCCAAATACTTTTTACCGATTGAACTACCAAAATGTAAAATTTCAGGTGAATTCTCAAAAAATAGTTCGGTCAAGTTTGCAAAGTCAACATAACTTTCCTCTAAATGAAAATCTCTAGCTCCTGAGTCTTCCTTGTGTAGTGCTGTAAATATATTTACTTTTACACCAGGGTAAAGATAGTGCTGATATGAAAATTCAATTTCTTTAACATCAAACGAATTTGAATCAGTACTACTTGTTCCTAAAAAGTTCCCTATGACAGATATGTCAGGTAGGTTTGTGGCTTGGCCTAATACAACATTGGACAATAATAATATTGCCAATCCTTTAATTATATTTTTCATTTTATACTCCTAAATTACTTTAATTTAAGCTAATTTAGGTGGTGCTCTTTGATTAAAATGGCGGTTAATTTCACTTTGAACAATTTGTTGATAAATAATAAAAATCGAAACACTGTAAAATGTTGTTCTTACTTCTAGATTGTGGTGCCTGTTAATAATATTTGAATGAATACTACAGATTTTACAAGTATGATTGTCATGATCATGATCATTGAATATGGGATGAATTATGTTGATTGCAGTGAAAATAAAAAATATAGAAAAGAAAATTATAGATAATCTACGTAACATTAAAGATAATATAGCTTGATCTTTTTAATTTTTACAGATTATTTTTAAAATTTATATGATTCTTTAAAAGGTGGTCATATTTATTTGAGTCTGTTTTGTTTGTTTGTTTCAATGCCGATGGGTTTGAATTCTTTTTTGGGAATTTGATTTCAACTTCACGTTTTACAATTCTTTTTTTTCTGTTTTTAAGATCTTCTTTAAGTTGTGCTGATTCTTCTTTCCAACGTTTCTTATTTTCTTCATTCGTCATAGTTATCTTCATCTAAATGAAGAAAGTGCAATAACCGGTGTCGGTTTTCATCATTCATCTGATTGCAAAAGTTTTCAAAACGATCGGGGTACATCTCTCTCCATTCCTCTATTATTTGTTTGTGTAAGGGATTAATTTTACCATTGAATGCCATTTTTTGGATATGCTTTAGCTCATCAGTGAAATCATATTCATTATCAGCTTGACGTGATAACTCTTTTTCAAACTCTCGCTTAAAAATTGCGGCTTGTTTGTCATGATATTCATCAATTGTGATGTCATCATTAAACATATATTTTTGTTTTTTCATTTTGCCCCCACTTTTTAGTTTTCTTAAAATAAATATTCCCGTTTTTAATTGTTTTTAAACCTTATTCGTTTAAAAAACAAAAAAGCCACATTTCATGTGGCTTTTTTGGGATTATATAGGTAATTAGTATTAAGCGTTTGCTAAATTTAATGCTTGAGCTACAGTTTTTCCAATATCTGCGGGGGAATCGACAACATGAACGCCACAGTTAGCCATAACTTGTTTTTTAGCCTCAGCGGATTCATCTGCACCCGATACAATCGCCCCAGCATGTCCCATTCTTCTGCCTGGCGGTGCGGTTTGTCCTGCTATAAATCCAATGACAGGTTTTTTTATATTATTTTTAATAAATTCAGCCGCTTCAATCTCCATAGATCCACCAATCTCACCAATCATAACGATTGCATCAGTACCTGGATCTTCTTCGAACAGTTGAAGAAGGTCGATCATTTTTGTCCCAATAATTGGGTCCCCACCAATTCCAACACACGTTGATTGACCTAAGCCGACATTGCAAAGTTGGTGAACGGCTTCATAGGTAAGTGTTCCAGATTTTGAAATCACACCAACGCTTCCTGGCTTTGCAATAAATCCTGGCATAATTCCAACTTTTGCTTCACCGGGTGTTAATAAACCTGGGCAATTGGGACCAATTAAACGAGAATTTTTTGTTTTTAATGTATTGTATACTTTAGCCATATCCTGAACTGGAATTCCTTCAGTAATGCAAACAATCAGTTCAATTCCCGCATCTGCAGCCTCTAAAATTGCATCGGCAGCGAACGCTGGTGGAACGAAAATTAATGAAACATTTGCACCGGTTTCTTTTCGCGCTTCTTCACAAGTGTTAAATACAGGAAGGTCTGCAGCTAAAACTTTTTGACCACCTTTTCCTGGGGTAACACCCCCAACAACATTTTTACCATATTCATAACATTGCTCAGCGTGAAACGACCCTTCGGAGCCTGTGATTCCTTGAACAATTATTTTTGAGTTTTTGTTTATTAATATTGACATTAAATACTCCCACCAGACGCTGCAACGACTTTTTCAGCCGCATCTGCTAATGAATTTGCTGGAATGATATCAAGGTTGGCATTCCCTAAAAGCTCTTTCGCTAGATCTGCATTTGTTCCTTCTAATCGAACAACAACAGGAACATTTAAATCAAGGTCTTTCACGGCTTCAATGATTCCATTTGCAACTCGTTCACATCGAAATATTCCTCCGAAGATATTAATTAAAACAGCTTTTACATTTTCATCTGAAAGAATAATTCTGAATCCATTTTTTACAGTTTCAACATTAGCGCCACCACCAACATCAAGAAAGTTTGCAGGTTCGCCTCCTTGAAGCTTAATAATGTCCATGGTTGCCATTGCTAGGCCGGCACCATTTACCATACACCCAACATTACCATCTAGTTTAATGTAATTGAGGTTGAATTTATCGGCTTCAACTTCAGTTGGATCCTCTTCGGCAAGGTCTCTCATAGGCGTAATGTTTTTTTGTCGATATAATGCATTTGAATCAAAATTAAATTTTGCATCTAATGCGATTAATTTATTTTGTTCAGTAATTACCAATGGGTTAATTTCTGCAATAGACGCATCTGTTGCTCTGTAGCAATTATATAAATTTGTAAATAAAGGAATGGCTTGTTTTATGATATCTTTATCTAAACCTAAACCGAATGCTAATTGACGTGCTTGATAACCTTGGAGTCCAATCGATGGGTCAACCCAAACTTTAATGATTTTCTCAGGTGTTTTTGCAGCAACTTCTTCTATTTCAACTCCACCTTCGGTTGATGCCATAATTACATCTTGCCCTTTCGATCGGTCAAGGGTAATTGCTAGGTAGAATTCTTTTGCTATATCTAATGCTTCAGCAATCATGATTTTCTGTACTTTTTGTCCTTCTGCACTGGTTTGATGTGTAATTAGCTGCATTCCTAAAATGTCTTTACCCGCTTCTAATGCTTTTTCTTTAGAAGGGCAAAACTTTACACCCCCACCTTTTCCGCGACCTCCTGCATGTATTTGTGCTTTGACAACAAATTGTTCTGTATTAAATTGTGTTGAGACTGTATTAATAGACGACTCTAGTTGATTTTCCGATTCAACGACAACACCATCTTGAACTGGAATATTATATTGTTTTAAAATTTCCTTTGCTTGATACTCATGAATTTTCATAAGTACCAGTATATAAAATCAACTCTACTTAAACAACCTCATCACTAAACTTTTATTAAATTTCCCAAAACGGTTCATAGTTTGTTGGATTCTTTGGGGTAATTTTTTCGTAAAATCTTTGGATAGGGGTGAGATCTTTTTTTATGTCTCCAGTTGGGTAAATTAATTGATTAATACCAATCGTTTTAGTTTTATAGTCGATATACCCAACCGCGATCGGAATATGGGCATTGTGAGCAACGACGTAAAACCCTGTTTTCCATTTTTTTACAATGGATCGGGTTCCCTCAGGGGTGAATACAATGTGGCCAGATTCTGCTTTTTTAAGCTCTCCAATGATTTGTTGTGTCAATCCAGTTGCTTTAGACCGATCAATAAAAATTGCACCCAATCGTTTTAATGCCCATCCAATGATAAAAATATTCCATGAATTTTTAATAATGAATCGAAAGTTTAGGTTTGTTTTTTTTGCAGCAATAATACCTAAAATGAAATCCCAATTACTTGTATGAGGTGCTTGAATAATAA
>JAYNJH010000052.1:6523-7007 GCA_038109885.1 Candidatus Margulisiibacteriota bacterium
CTTTAATTTTTTAAGTTCTGAAATATCAATGTTCCAGTCTAAAAAAGATGACTTGAAATTCATATATTGATTTTACATTATTTTTTAAAAATGTGTGCTTTTTTTGTTTAATTACGTCATTATTTTGATATGGATTTTGATCGGTCAATTCTTTTTTATGATGGTGTTTGTCATTTATGTCATGGCTTGGTACAGTTTGTGCTTAAATATGAGCAAAATCATGATTTAATGTTTTCATCACTTCAATCATCATTTGCAAAATCATTTCTGCCAGCTGATTTATCGATGACTTTAAAAACGGTGGTTGTGTATGACTCTAAAAATAATCAAATTTTGACTAAATCTGATGCAGTAATTTTTATTTTAAATCAAATGGGAGGCATTTGGCGCTTTAATGCTTATTTATTAAGACTATTTCAATAATTTTTAATGAATTTTTGTTATGATTTCATCTCTAATAATCGTTATCAAATTTTTGGTAGGT
>JAYNJH010000052.1:7017-12378 GCA_038109885.1 Candidatus Margulisiibacteriota bacterium
TTAACTTGTTTATAGGAATCCCGTAGAGTTGTCCTATGATGCGTCCCAGGCGCTTAAGGCAAAATAGAATAATTCGGAGTATGGTGAAGGAAACAACGCTATTGTCATCTGATTTGATCTTACCATTATTTATACACGATCAGGTTGAGAGTGTTGAAATCTCGTCAATGCCTGGGCATTTTCGTTGGGATGCAATTTCAATATTAAAACAATGTGAATCAGCATTAAAAAAAGGCATTAAATGTATTGCTCTTTTCCCGTCAATTGATCCTTCAAAAAAAACATCAGACTGTTTAGAGGCATTAAATGAAGAAAATTTATTATGTACAATTTCTAGGCGCGTAAAAAAGGCATTTGGTGATGATATTATGATTGTTGGGGATATTGCGCTTGATCCATACTCAAGTGATGGCCATGATGGATTAGTTAAAGACGGTATTGTTTTAAATGACGAAACCGTCGATATGTTATCTAAAATGGCCGTTATTCAGGCGGATGCTGGGATTGATATTTTAGCACCATCAGACATGATGGATGGTCGTGTGGCTGCAATTCGTTTTGCATTAGATGAACATGATTTTCAAGAGAAAATAATCATGTCATACACTGCAAAATATGCCTCTAATTTTTATGGTCCATTTCGTGATGCCCTAGATTCTGCGCCTCGTACTGGAGATAAGAAAACTTATCAGATGAATTTTTCTAATCGAGTTGATGCTAGTCTGGAACTTGATTTAGATGTTGCTGAAGGTGCGGATATTGTGATGGTTAAACCTGCGGGACATTACCTTGATATTATATCTGACTATCGATCTTTAACAAATTTACCTGTTGCAGCTTATCATGTTAGTGGTGAATATGCGATGCTGAAAGCTGCCGATAAAATGGGGGTTTTAGATTTTAATTCAGCTTTGTATGAAGTTTTAACTTCAATTAAACGAGCGGGTGCTTCATTAATTTTAACCTACGGTGCCATTGAAATAATTGATTTTTTAGAAGCTAATCCTGGTTTATAATTCATATTCTTTTAAAATATTAACTTCAACGTGTTTAAGGACGGATTCATTGGTTGATTCTAAAATGACATTTGGTGCACAACTATTTTCATAGGCTTGGATCCATCGCGATAAACATAAACACCATTGATCGCCAGCTTTTAGGCCTTGGAAATTATATTCTGGACGCGGGGTTGATAAATCGTTACCAACATTTTTTGAAAATGATAGAAATTCATCTGTAACTAATACGCAAATTGTGTGTTGTCCTAGATCATCATTAATGCAAGTACAATATCCATCACGAATGTATCCGGTTTTTGGATTAAAGCTGCATGGTTGTAAGTTTGTTCCATAGACGTTTTTTTGATTATTCATTCAATTAATTTAAGTTCTTTTTTTCTAAATTGCAATTTAAGATTGTCATCTTTTCTAAAACCAAATAAACTTCTCTGTATGATAATAAGTGAGGCGAATATTAAAGATTTTGATGAAATATGGGAAATTTTTCATCATGTTATCCAATCAGGTACAACCTATGTTTACTCACCTCAAACCACTCGAGAGGGAGCCTTTGATATTTGGATGCAGCGTCCCCTTAAAACCTTTGTTGTTCGATTAAAGGAAACACGGCAAATGGTTGGGACGTATTATATAAAAGAAAATCGACCTGACTTAGGATCTCATATTTGCCGTTGTGGCTTTATGGTGTCGCCTAATTTTCGACGCAATGGTATTGGTGAATTAATGTGCAAACACTCGTTTATTCAGGCAAAAAGCATGGGGTTTCGAGGGATTCAATTGGGTTATGTTGTTTCAACAAATACGGCATCAGTTCAATTATGGTTGAAAATGGGGTTTACTCAAGTTGGTTGTGTTCCCAAAGCTTTTCAACATTCTAACTTGGGTGATGTTGATGTCCTTATTATGTATAAACCGTTATCGGATTAATGCTACTTTTTTTTGATAGGTTTCGTGTTTAATAAAATCTTCAAATTCCCCGCAATAATCGACATGACCTTTGGGTGTTACTTCTAGAATTCGATTTGGAACGGTTGTTAATAATTCAAAATCATTTGTTGTAAAAATCATAACTTCTGGAAATTGAATAAAACCGTCATTTAATGCCGATATCGCTTCAAGATCTAAGTGATCTGTTGGTTCATCAAAAATAAGAACATTTCCTTCAAGAAGCATCATTCGAGCAAACATTGCTCGGGCTTTTTCTCCACCAGATAATACATTTACCTTTTTTAATGCATCATCACCTGAGAAAAGCATTCGACCTAGATAGCCTCTTAATGTTTGTAAATCCATATTTTCATTGAACTTTTGAAGCCAATCAATTAAGTTTTCATCAGTATTAAAAAATATTGTATTGTCTTTGGGGAAATAGGTGTGAGTGGTTGTTTCACCCCAGGATACAGTTCCTTTGTCTGGTGTTATTTCACCAGAAAGGATTTCTAACAGAGTTGTTTTTGATAAGGAATGGTTCCCAGTCAGTGCGATTTTATCGCCATTTTCGATGGTGAAGGAAACGTCGTTTAGTACAAGATCGCCATCAACTGAATGTGATACATTATTAACTTCGACAATTTTATTTCCACACTTTCTGTTAGGTTTAAATTGAATGAAAGGGGAGCGCCTTTTTGATTCAGGTAACTCTTCTGGCCGTAGTTGATCGATAAGTTTTTTACGTGATGTTGCTTGTTTTGACTTAGACGCATTTGCAGAGAATCGTCTAACAAACTCTTCTAATTCTTTAACTTTTTGTTCTGACTTTTTGTTTTTTTCTTCTTGTTGTCGTCGAGATAATTCACTCGATTGTTTCCAAAAATCATAATTTCCTGGATAAATTTTGACTTGCCCAAAATCGACATCTGCTATGTGAGTACAAACTTTATTTAAAAAATGACGATCATGAGAAACTACAATTACTGTTTTTTCATAATTTAGAATTTTTTCTTCTAACCAAATGGCTGTATGATAATCCAGTTGGTTGGTAGGTTCATCTAATAACAAAACATCTGGGTCACCAAATAATGCTTGCCCCAATAAAACTTTAATCTTTTGATTTGCATCAAGTTGAGACATTTTTTGTTCGTGAAATTCATTAGAAATGCCTAGCTCGTCTAATAAACTTGCCGCCATGGCCTCTTTTTCATAGCCATCCATTTCACTGTAGTCTGCTTCATACTGTGCTACTTTCATCCCATCTTCTTCACTCATTTCGGGTAATGAATAAAGTCGATTTCGTTCAGAATAACATTCGTACATTGCCTTATCTCCCATAATAATGGTATCCAAAGCATTAAATTCATCGAATTCAAACTGATTTTGTTTTAATGTTGAAATGGTGGTTTTTTTATCTTTAGCGACATGTCCTTCAGTTGAATCTAAGTCGCCGGCTAAAATTTTTAATAAAGTCGATTTTCCAGCCCCATTTGCACCAATTAGCCCATAACAATTACCAGGAGAAAACTCAACTGAAACATTTTCAAATAATTTCTTTTTACCAAATGATATCCCTAAGTTTACGGTTCCTAACATGGCAGTTCTCCAGTTTATAAATTTTGGCCAGTTGCCAATGTTAAGCTCAGAATACTTAATTTTATTTGAAATTTCAATAAGGCACTCTTTAAAATGATATTGTTCAGCGATGTCTTTGATTGATATATTTATTACTCTTTTTTATTTAAGTTTTGTGATTTGGCTTGGTTTTTTTTCAAAACGTCATATTCATTCCGTTGTTGATTATTTAGTTGCTGGTCGTCGAGTGTCACCGTTTTTGGGAGTTGCGAGTCTTGGAGGAACGGAATTGGGTTTAATTACGCTTATGTATAATGCTCAAAAAGGTTATACCTCAGGCTTAAGCGCTTTACATATGCCATTTATTGCTGGTTTGGTAACCTTATTCGTTGGGTTAACTGGTTTTATTATTGTTCCACTTAGACGTTTAAAAGTACTAACAATTCCAGAATTTTATGAACTTAAATTTGATAAGACGACGCGAGTTTTTGGTGCAATTATGTTAGTGGTTGCTGGTATATTAAATATGGGCTTGTTTTTAAAGGTTGCAGCAATATTTGTTTCAATTGTATTAGGGGTGCCTTCTTCTGGATTTACATTGGTGCTTATTATGGGGGTTTTACTTTCCATTGTACTGTTATATACACTTCTGGGTGGGATGGTTTCGGTGATTGCGTCAGATTTTATTCAATTTCTTTTGCTTTCTGTTGGACTCAGTTTTTTTACCTGGCTTTTATTTGTTAATGTTGGTTGGAATGAACTCGTTCTTGGCTGGGAGCGTGTTCATGGTTTGTCAGGTTTTAATCCATTTAATGAAACCAGTGGTTTTGGATTAGATTATGTGATTTGGATGCTTATTACAGCTGGATTGGTTAGCATTGCGATATGGCCGACGGCGTTATCTCGATCGCTTGTTATGCCGACAGATTATGCTGTTAAAAAACAATTTATTTTAGCAACAATCCCGATGATGGCTCGATTTATCTTCCCAATATTTATTGGTGCAATGGCATTTATCTATCTTGGGGATGTTGATTCCTTATCGGCATTGCCAATGGCGGCGCTTGAGGTTTTGCCTGCTGGACTTTTAGGGATATTAGTTGCCGGTTTATTGGCGGCAATGATGTCAACCTTTGATGGCTATCTTTTGTGTTGGTCAAGTGTGATTGTCCGAGATATTTTGATGCCAATTTCTAAATCGGAGTGGACTGATAATCAGCAAATACGATGGATTCGTTACGTTATTGTTTTATGTGGTTTATTCATGTTTTATTGGGGTATTTTTTACCAAGGAACGGAAGATGTCTGGGACTACCTTGCAATTACTGGTGCTATTTATTTTACTAGTGCAATACCAATTATGGTTGGCGGACTTTACTGGAAAAAAGCAAGTTCAACTGGTGCAAAAATTAGTTTGATGACTGGTTTTTTTGCTATTCTTGGATTATCACCAGTAAAGATATTTTTAAACGTTCCTTTTTCCTCTGAGCTGATTGGTATTTTAACTGTTATTTTTGCTTCATTATCATTTATATTGGGTTCATTATTTTTTCCAAATAAGGTTTTCAAATGAGTTTTTTTTGGGGATGTTTTTTAATATTCTTTTTTTTAATATTTTGTTTGTTTTTAATTCTTGTTTTTGTTTTGGGTATTAAGGAGTTGTTTCAGTTTTGGAAATAAGTTTGAAGTCTCTACTACGTAGTTCTTTAATTTCTTTTTTATTATTTACGTTTGTATTTATGGTTTATGTTTTTCCTTACTTCTATTATTTTAGTTTGTTGGGTTTAGTTGTGTCACCAGCCATTAAATTTGTGATTTAATTCTGATTTACTCTTTT
>JAYNJH010000053.1:0-12332 GCA_038109885.1 Candidatus Margulisiibacteriota bacterium
GCATTCGCTAAATTTAAATCCGAATTAGAAAATCTCCAGTCTTTAAACGAATTAAACCCCGCATTAGATAGGTTGAATTCCGAATTGAAAGATTCCCAAGGTTTAGACGAATGGAAATTTGAATTTAACGTATTGAAAACCGCATTGGAAGGAAATGAAAGTATTCGCAAGGTTAATTTATCGAATTGTGACCTGTCGCTAAAATCTTGTGATGAATTGATTAAATTAATTTATAGCTTTGAAAATATTGGGATGTTAATTTTAAATGGAATTCCATTAATTGATAAGGCCTCAATAACTAATCGTTTAAACCAAATTAAAGACAGGCTGGCCCCATTTTACGTTCAAATTGATAAAGATTGTTGGCTAAAGTTTAATGATGAAGTCAATCAATTCAGAGATATCGAAGTGCCAAAATTAACATTTACTAATTTACGGTCAGATATAGGCTCATTTTCTACATTGATTTTGGAAACGCGTCTGCCGAATAAAGTCGAAGGGAATCCAGAGACGCTATTCCCCACTAAAACTTTTGAAAAGCATGGATTACTCGCTTTAGATAAAAATTTATCTGAAGGTGATCATTTTACAGGTGATGCCTTTTTAGATGGTGTCCGTAAAAAGAGGGGAGAGGTTGATTTAAAGCCTGATTTTAACTTGCAAATAAACCTTAATAAAGATATCGAAAAAGAATCCGCGGATTGGCGAATCTTTAAAAAGGGGAGGCGTTTGGTATTTGACATGTTTAAAGTTATGTTTGATTCTGGCCTCACTGAAGCTTGGGTGGTACAACTACGAGAAATTTTAGTTTTAAGTGATAGTTTAAACGAGAGCGAATTAAATGAGATTTTTCAAAGACAGTTATTGGATGAAAGTATGCTCAGTAATTATTTTCTTGATACAAAGCTTAATGGCGCAGTGGTTTCACAACCGTATAGAATGCAAAGATTAGGAGCTTTGTATGATGTGCGCTATCTTAGTAATTATGCCTTAATGAACTTATTTCAATTTTGTCTCCCCCCCCAAACATTTGCAAAGATAAAAACACAAGCCGAAAATATCCGTACCGAGAATTCGTCTTTTTTTTCTACTAGCAGAAAATCATTTATAGGCTCTGTTACAAACGATCTACGGCCGGATACATCTGGCAGGAAATATGTCCCCGTAAGTTCTACTCAAAGCTGGGTAAGTTCAACCAGTAATTTTCTGCAACAAGCGGTTAGCGTTATTGGGATTGGACTCAAGCATAGTGCAAACTTAGTAACAACTTCAGCGAGTTCAGTGATTCATAAGAGCGGAGAGGTTATATATAAGTATAGTACACCGCAAGAGGCTATGCAGGCCGCACTAACGGCAGAACAACATGACGATATTCTATTAATGGTTTGGCATCTTTTCTTTGGATTATTAGAATCGAGCTCTGGGGGAACCAAAAATGATACTAAAAAAGATGCCTTGCATGTTCGCTGGCTGGACAGTTTTATTGGGAATATTTTAAAAAAAATTATTCAGTTTTCAGAAATTAAATCACCAGAGGTAAATTTGAAAAACTTCTTTAAACGACATTTGGATTGTTATGAAACGGATGGTAAAGAAACACAACCGTTAAATATAATTTTGGAATTAAAAGATTTGGAATTGTTAAGGCAAAAAATTATTAAAGACATCATGGCTAAGATTCAGGTCGATCAAGCAAGCTCTAATGCTGAAACGTTAATGAGGTTCTTTCAAAACATTGATATTAACATTTTAATAGAATTAATGAACGCGCTATATTCAAAGAAAAACCCAGGGGAATGGTTTGAAAGAGAAGTTGAGTTCTTTAGTAAGGAAAAATCTCATGATTTTGGAATATTAAAAGAATTGCCCATTCAAGAATTGGCCATGTGGTGGTGTTTTTTAAAGGGTGATTCACAACATGATGCATTAATTAAAATGCTTAATGTTGTCGTTATGAATAGAAAACTAAAGGAATATTCAAATTTGATTCTTAAATGTTTTCAACAACCCAGTGTTTCATTAACCTTAAATGACTTGCTAGATCTCTATAAATCACCCCAAAAAGTGATTCAAAAATCGATCGATACCAGATTGCAAAAATGCATGGATTCAGAAACAGATCTTTTTAGTAAAGTACCCTTGTTTAGTGATTTAAAAGATCAAGCTCTTAATAAAGCGTTAATTGCCCCATTAATTCAAAAGACTTTAGTTAATGCTGATTTAGAATATAAGCTTACCTTTATAAGTGCCCTTGAAAGTATTGGACTGTCCAAAGGTGATAATGCTGAAAATATAAATCTGAAATCGCTTATATTTGAATTATGTAAAACAAAATTTTCCCTTGGGACACAAGCCTTGGCTGAAGAGACATTTTTTATTCTAGATTGGCCATTAGCGCTATATGCATATGTCAATGAAGATCGGTTGATTGATGTGCTTATAATGGTGCAGTTGAATCAGAGGCGTCAGCAACATGAGGATCATCTAAGGATATTTTTAAGTTCTAAATTAAGAATAATGGATAACCTATTAGATGGTCAGCAGTTTTTGATTGATGAAGATTTGTCAAAGTTAGAATTACTTCTACTTCTTTTTTATGATTTAGAAAATAATAGTTTGGTATCAGAAATTATTGAAATGATCCAAAAAAAGTTTGAGTTAACGGATCAAGAAATTGAAGTTTTTAAACTGATCTATTTTAAAGGCAATAGTGATTGCCAAACAAAGCTGCTCAATTGTCTGGCAAATTCCCAAAATGGGAAAATAACATTCAAGAACTTAATAATTGAAGATTTAATTAAATCAGTGGGGGTGTCAGCGGAGAAAAACGAGGAATATGTTGAGTATTGTAGAACACAATCATTGGATCGACTAGTTGAAGTGAAATTAGGGAAACGTAATTTCAAGGACTTAATAATTAAAGATTTAATTGAATCAGTGGGGGTGTCAGCGGAGAAAAACGAGAAATATGTTGAGGATTGTAGAACACAATCATTGGATGATTTAATTGATGCATATAAATTGTCAAAGTTTAAAGAAGCAATTTATCAGTGCTTGAATATCAAGTTTCAATGCGAACAAGGCCATTTAGATAAGCTTTTATCATGCATGAAGTTACCTTTAATACTTGAGTTAGATAAGTTGCTTAAAAAAAATATACAGTCATTTGAGGCTAAGTTTAAGCAATTTATCGTTGAATCAATCATTGAAGAGTATGGCTGGATGGATAAGGCGTCATATGAATATAAAAAGCAATTTATTTATATGATCGTTTATCCGATAAGAGACCTATGTCATATTAGGGGGCAAATTGAAAGTGAAAAAACGCAGGTTGGTATTTCCAATGGTTAGTCATTTTCACAAAACAATGGCCGTGAGAATGGAGTCAAAAGTTGCGCGAGACTTTTGGTGCCCTAACAAATTATTTTTTAATATTCCATTTAATGTTCCTGTTTTGAAAGTGATTGATGCAACTCCTACTGAGCCAGCCGCAGAGTCCAAATTATCAACATCAGATTCAGCCGACAGCCCCATTCATAAGTTTAATAAACAAAATAACTGTTTAGAAATTCAATTAATAAATATCTCCCTGGTTTTTTTTAGACCCACATCTATCTTAGAATCGGATCCAGATTTTCGCGAAAAAACAAAATATCAACTACAAAAAAAGTCAGAGTGTAAGGAATTTGCAAATTTTTATCGCAACAAAATTCAATCTCAAGATAAAGATACAGATAAAGATAACCTAACATGGCTATTACCACTAATTACATTATTTGAGGATGTGAATGAGGGTCAATACGAAAAAATTAATAATTTTTTAATGCCCATTTGGAAATTTAATTATTATACCGCCAAAGAAATATTTAAACACAACGATGACAATGGAGTGGCGGTTCTTAAATATTATGTAACGGCGATTATTGAAGGAAAAGAACTTGATGATTGTGAACTCAGAGAAAGCTTAATTGCGGGGATTCTACGTCTTAAAGGAATTAATGATCCGAGTCCTGAGGAAAAGGGCCCCTTACTAGAAGATTTAAATAAAAATATACAGGATATGAGAAAGGTTTTTTTTAATCCCAAGGGTGAGGCTCAAGATAGTTTAGATCCCGAGGGTGAGGCTCAAGATAGTGATAAGCACAAGATTTATACAGAATGGTTAAAAAGTGATACTCCAAAGGATTATAAGTCTGGTGATAAGTCGTGTCCTAAATCGTATTATCAATATTTGTTTTTAGAGTTTTTTAGAGGGTGCATCTTTGAAAAAGTAACCGAGCAACCTAGTATTGAGGTAGCTTTGAAACATCGTTCTAATTCAGGGGGGTGCAAATTAATGGTTCAAGGCATAAGTGAAATTTTAGATATTGGTGATCCATTCACCTTAATTGAAAACTTTCTTCCAATGGATGAGCATAAAGAGCGTCGTTTAGATGATTTAAGTATACAATTGCAACGCATATTGGAATTGGAAGGAGAGGCCAATATTTTTTTCAATGATGCCATATCAATTGCTAAGGAAGTAGTTTTGGGTGAGCGTGACTCAGACTCGGTTAAACAAGAAATTAGTGAATCCAAACCAGGAGGATCTTGGTTTAATTCAAAAATAGAATTATATAAAAAAAAGCTTGTGAACTTTTCATATGAAATGACTAAATTTCTGTTAGAAATTACAATAAATAGAGATACAGAACAGAGTGAAACTACAGGGGAAGATAATGATTTACCAAGTTTTAAAAATCTTAAACGGTATTTAATGCTAATTTCTTCTGCCATAATTGGGGTGCCAATATGGTCGTGTAAACTAACCGATCGCTATTTTTTTCTTAATGGTAAGGTTATTCAAATTCAAGAAATAAGTGAGAGCATTAAAAGTTTATTTGAACTTTATCCAAATGAACGCCATTTAAATTCTTCCAGTGACCCGACTGAAGCGTTGCCTGAGGTGAATAATCAAGGTGAAGCGGGGATGGGCAATTCATTTAAGAATCAAACAATGACATCTTTACTAACTAAGATTTCAACCAAGTCAGAAACATGTTATTAATATTAATCATATAATATCCAGCTCGAAGTAATTTAGAGCCTATTTACTTCTATTGTGTTTTCGATACAATTGAGGAATGAACAAAGTGATTAGCTTCCCCCAAATTAATCGTGGTTTTCTATGGTTTTACAATAACACGCTTAAAAGTTTTAATAATGCACTAATATTTTTAATTAAAGAGTGTCGTCCCCCAACGTTATTGATTAAAATTCCGTATGCATTAATCAACCCTGAGATCAATTTTCAAACCAAGCAAAAATTATGTGTAGGAATTGCTCTACTAACAACGTTTTCACAAATGGCATCTAAATTAGTACTGCATTTCAATCAACAAACATTTACAAGAATGTTAAATGTGAATTCATTAATGGTGAATACATTTTTTACAAGTTTAGTGCTAGAGAGCATGTTGAGTAAGGTTAAAACAATCATTAGCCATTCAGAAGATCTGCCGTTCTCAAAACAACGTCAACTCAATCAAATCTTAGGCACGCATTTCGTTGCGGAGTTACTAATGTTATCAACAACTGCTGTGGGCGTATTTTCATTTTTAAATTTAATTGGTTATAACGAAAATAATGAAAGAATATCAACCAATATGGGATTGATCAAAACCAGTTGCTTTATTCTTGGTCATATCATAATGAGTGGCCAAAATTATTTTCAACCCGATTGGGTTAAGCCATTTGAACCGTTGGTATCCAATAATATAAAAAGTTTATGGTATGACATTGTCGATAACAAATATCAGTTTTTAACTGAGTATCGCAGTGCCGCATTGGTATCAAATATTATTTTTTTAATTTATTCAGTGGCAACAACACTACAGAACTGTGATGGCCCACCGGGCCCCAATGGGGATCGGTCTTGTTTAAATGATTCTGTCATTGAAAAATCATTGTATTTTATTCAAATGATGTGCAATCTTTGGGTAGCCGAGTCATTTATGCGTAAAGCAATTGATCAGATAACAGCAATTAAATCATTTGATGAATGGTTAAACCCGACAAACTATTCTATTTTTAAATACTGCCGGAACCAAAGCTCAAATCCAAACCGAATTATTCCAGTTCAGATGGATCATCAAGGAGAGGAAATGAAAGATGCCTTTGGGGATGAAAAGGCATGAGCTTATTTAGTTATTTTATTAAATAGCATTTAATCTTAGCCAAAGATAATTTTTCGAGGAGCTAATTTTATATTTTAAAAATCATTAGATTAATGCTAAATTAAATTTGTGTGAAATAGAGAGACTGAAAAATGATTTTATGTGGTAGAGGATTTCGATGTTTTAATACCGCCTTTCATCGGCGAGCAAGAGTTGCTGATATTGGTGCCGCCAATAGTAATCAACAACCCAACATAATACCGCATGATGTTTCAGTACAACCATCGTTATTGAGTGAGAGCTATGATGAATCAAAATACCGTCTGATCCATTGGGAGCATGTTTCAAAACCATCTCTGAATCCTGATAATAATGGGTATAACCTTTTTTTTGAGTTGCTGGATCGGGTCTTATGGCCCAAAACTGTTTCGATGGCGACTGATTTAGAGGCCGTTGAATTAGAAAGGATTTATGAACATATTGTTAAAGCGGCAACCGCATTGGATCAGGAAAAATATGAAACTCAATCGGATCTTCATCAGCTGATTGAAAATGCCTTAGTCGTTGTTTCACATCCCAATGCGGATATCAAAATTGTGTTTAAGTTAGTGGATGATCTCATCAACGAAAAATACGGTAATGATGCTACAATAGCAACCAAGCTCATAAATCTTTGCCACTATTTTATGAAAAACTATTCAGAGCCCAATGAGCATTATGAGTTATTTTTAAAGCTGCTAGAAAATGATGAAAATAGAACGCTAATTCATATCATCAACAAGTTTAATGTCAATCAGGACATGTACTCTAATCTTATTCCGCTATTTTTTAAAGTTGAAGATCCATTTAGGAAACGGCTGTACGAGTTCATGCTAAATAATGAATCATTCCTGGAAATAAATAACAAACAACTCAAACGAATCGATCTCTCAGATTTAGCATTTGAGCAATTTCAACACCTAATGTTAGCAATTCATATTGAAATCGAATCGAAAACTATTAAAGGTAACATCTTCAGGGACGTTATAGATGCCCAAAGTTTAATCGATATGGTTCTGATGAATTTTGATCAAACCACAAATGGTAGGTATTTTAATGAAGAGTCCTTATTCACAATATTTAAATTAATGTGTGATTACGAAATACGGACCGATTCGCTAAATTATTCAATATTATGTTCGTTTATGAGTTCTTTCATATTTAAAAAGGTGATTGAAAATAAGCCCAGTGCAGTACAACTATTTTCTAATTATTTGCTTAAGTCAAGCTGGATGGAAGGGGCTTCAGAATTACATGAAACGATCCGCGGGGATTGTTTAGTTGCTCTTTTCACATCAATTAAGGATTGCTTAACACCAGAGCTTAAAACAATTGAGATACAACAAGTTAGGAATGCTTTTTTTCACCCAATATTTAAAGATAAATTACAACAAATATTAACTTGATTTTACGGTTAATTATGGTAAATTAATTTCATTATTTAAACTTAATTATTTAAATAAAGTAATACAATTAAAAGTGAGTGAGTGTAGATGCCAATTTCGATTGAAATTGTTGGATGTAGTGCTGGGATATTGACATCAATTGCATATATTCCACAAATTTTTAAACTATTTAAAACAAAACAAATTGATGGGATTTCCAATTCAATGTTTTTTTGTTCCTTTGTGGGGTGTCTGTTGTGGTTTGTCTATGGGCTTGTGATCCATTCAGTATCATTAATAATTTTTAATATATTTAATATTTCGTCCAGTTTAACAATTTTAATTTTAACCAAACGATATTCAAACATAGGGGCTAGTGTCCCATTGCCTGACACTACCATTGTGAAATAAATTTAAAATCGTTAAAATGGGGCCATGTCTGCCATTGTATTATTATCAGGAGGCCAAGACTCTGCAACATGTCTAGCCATTGCAAAACAAGCCCATAATCAAATCCATTGCATTTGTTTTGATTATGGGCAACGTCATCGAGTTGAAATTGAATGTTCTCAGAAACTGGCGAAGCATGCCGGGGCATTTCAATTAGTCGATCTCTCATTTGTAGCTCAGATTTCAAATTCAGCAATGATTCATAATGATCAGGCCATCCAGATAGGGCCCAATGAATTGCCCAATACCTTTGTTCCCGGAAGGAATGCATTGTTTTTAACCATTGCGGCAAGTGTTGCATATGAAAAAGGTTGGGACATTATATTTACAGGGGTGTGCCAAACAGATTATTCTGGGTATCCAGATTGTCGCGAGGTATTTATTCAGGCACAGGAAAGAACATTGCGTTTGGCGATGCAAAGTCAAGTGAGAATTATAACGCCCTTAATGCACTTAACCAAAGCCGATACCGTAACGTTAATGCATCAGTTGGGGCATTTAGATTGGTATAAAGATACACATACTTGTTATGAGGGAAAGCAACCACCATGTGCTAATTGCCCAAGTTGTAAACTTCGGCAAAACGGGTTTGAAAGTGCCGGGATACCCGACCCGTTATTCAATTAAATAGCTTTATTCTTAAAGCTACGATCTAAGTTTCGTTTTAACTCACGGTCTTTAATGCTGGCACGTTTATCAAACGTCTTTTTGGGTGCGCCAACACCAATCTCAAGTTTGAATCGATTTTTTTTAAGGTAAACTTTTGTGGGGACGGCAATTAAACCATCACGTTCAATAAATTGACTGATTTTACGAATTTCACGTTGATGAAGCAATAGCTTACGGTCACGGTTTGGTTTTACGTTTTGTCGATTACCTTGCTCATAGGGTTGAATATTTGCATTAATGAGAAAAACCTCGTTATTAATAATTCGAACATAGCTTTCGTGAATGGTCATATGCCCATTACGAATCGATTTAACTTCACAACCCACTAAAGCAATTCCAGCTTCAAAGGTTTCTTTGATAGCATAATTAAAATAGGCTTTTTTATTACTAATGCTCATATTACTAACTATATTTTCTTCGGTTCATATTGGTCAAATGGCTTATAGTCGGAGGTACTGACTTGGATTAACTGGTTTTCCATTTTCTCGAATTTCAAAGTGCAAATGGGGACCAGTGGAGTAACCTGTTGATCCCACATAACCAATAAGTTGCCCCTTTTTAACAAACTGCCCTTTTTGGACAATCATTTTCCATTGGTGGGCATAAAGTGAAGATATTTTCTTATTCTTATACCAGCCATGATTAATAATGGTAACGTTGCCATAACCACGCTTAAAGCCAGAAAAAAGTACCTTTCCAGAGTCCACCGCCTTAATTCGGTAGCCTCGCGGCGCAGCAAAGTCCATCCCGGTATGCATCCGGCGACGTTTGAAAATCGGGTGTCGGCGTAACCCAAATCGAGACGAGATATAGCCACCAACCGGGCGTAGATATGTCCCTGAACCGTAATAGACTTTGGTGGGAGTATCGGGGGATTTTTGTTGGATATAATTGCTTAATTGTTGAGATTCCTGGCGAAGAACTTCGTTACGTTCTTCAAATTGTTTTAACTCCGAGCGAAGAGAGCGAAGGCTTTTTTGATATCGCGATTTGGTATGCTTTAATGCGTAGCGTTGCTTTAATATATTATCTTTTAATTGATTGGCTTGCTTTTTACTATATTCCAACCGTTTTTTACTGATTTGAAATTCATTGATTTTTTGCTGGGCCATTTGCAGTTCTTTAAAATCATTTTCAATAATCTTTTCATAGAAGTACATATTATTAATTAAACTTGAAAACGATTCAGAGTTAAAAATCAAACTTAAAACCGGCTGTTGATTATCTTTATAGAGGCGCAAAACTTTTTGATTTAAAAATTCTTTTGTTTTAACTAATCGATCCTTTTCTTCGGATAATTTTGATTCTGTTTGATTAATCTGTTGTTTGTAACTATTATATTTTTGATATGCCTGATTTAACTTTTTTTGAGTGATATAAATATTGGTTCTCAAGTTTCCAAGTTCTTTAAGTATTGAGCGTTCTTGCTTCTTTTTTTTATTAATAATGGCGGTATTTTCTTTTAGTTCTTGTTGAATATCTTGGGCGTTATTTTGGGCAAAACTTAAAGAAGTTAGTAACAATACGATTATAAGTAGCTGTCTCGTCATAAAATTCACCAATATAGGTATAGTTTAACAAATTTATATTTGGTTGTAGATACTTGGTTATAAAATAAATAGAATTACAATTGTCGTTTTTTTCGTTGAAAATTTAAAGCAAAACGATGGGCTTCATCACGAACAAATCGCAACAGGTTAAGGCCCCGGTGATGATAGGGTAAACAGATCGGTGAGGATGAAAATGGTGTAAAAATTTCTTCATTGCGTTTAGCTAAACCAATACAATCAATCGTTGTAATATTTTTTTCTTTAAGGGCTGCCAATGCCGCATTTAACTGGCCCTTGCCCCCATCGATAAGCAATAACTGTGGGAGAATATCAAAGTGATCAATCAGGCGTAACACGGTTTCATGCATCGACTTTACATCATCTGATTTGCCTGATGTAACGGATTTAATATTAAAATGTCGGTAATACGATTTATCCGGTTTGCCATCAATAAAAACAACCACGGAACTTACAATACCCGTTCCATAGTAATGAGAGATATCGCATCCGAAAATAATGGCTGGGGAACGCTGAAGTTTCAACGTTTGTTTTAAGATAGCAATGGGGGATATCAATTGCCTTGTTATTGCATTTTTTGATATTCCAATTAACGACTTTTGAGCATTTAATTCGGCCATGGTTAGTAATTCAAAGTGACGTCCCTTAGACGGCGTAATCACTGAAATGGTTTTGTCTTGATGTTGTGTAAAAATTTCCGAGTTAACGGGGCAGTCTTTGTTCAATATAATATTTATTTTTTGATTCGAATCACGAATTACAGATTGAATAAATTCAGTGGTGAATTCCGAGAAGTTGGTTTCAAGTGATGTATATTTTCCATGCTGTGAAATAAACCGCTTATTAGCAAAATGTTGGCAAACACCATAGTGATAATGTTCGTTGGATGAGAATCCAATAAAAAAATAATGTTGATTGGTATCAAGTTCGACATATTGTTGTGCTTGAATTGTTTCTAAGCGTTTAATTCGGTCACGAATTAATGCTGCTTTTTCGTAATTCTGAGCACCTGAATAATCATTCATTTGTTCATTCAATGAATCAATGAGTTCAGAGCTTTTTCCTTCTAAAAACTGAATACATTGTTCAATTAAGCGATCATATTCGGGTTTTGCTTCTTTATAAATGCAGGGCCCAATGCATTTGCCAATATCTAGTTTAATGCATTTCTTTTGTTGCGTTGTTAATGTAATCGCTTGTTTACAATCACGAATTGGAAACACATCATAAATTAACTGTTTTAATTTTCGACTGGATCCGTAAGAAGTATAAGGGCCAAAGTACCGAGCTTTATCATTTAGACGCTGGCGGGTAATTATAATTCGAGGAAAGGGTTCGTTAAGGGTGATTTTTATGAAAGGGTAGGTTTTATCATCTTTTAAAAGTACATTGAATTGAGGTTGATGTTGCTTGATTAAGTTATTTTCTAAAAGTAATGCATCGTGTTCCGATTTAGTGATGATTGGCTCGATACTATGAATGTTTTTGACTAAAACGGTGGTCTTATAATCACGACGACCAGTAAAATAGGACCGGACACGTTTTTTAATATTCTTAGCTTTACCAACATAAATAATTTGCCCCTGGGAATCCATCATCTGATAAATCCCCGGTAAGTCAGGTAAATCGTTAATTATTTTTTTTAAATGATCAGGTACGGTCAAAAATTAAGGTTGGTCAGTTTCGGGAACTTCAGCCTCGTCGGACACTTCATTCGCATCAGCATCCTCACCAGTTTCAGTGATCTGATCAACGGATTCAGTGGCGTCTTCATCGCTAGCCTCTTCATCAGCAGACACTTCGTCATTTGAATCCTCGATGATTTCGGTACCCTCAATAATGGATTCCAATAGTTCAGGCTGTTCATGAGACTCATCAGATTCAATATTCATTACGAAACTAGCTGAAATATCCTTGGTAAACTGAGCTTTACAATCATACTTACCAACATACTTGATATTACCTTCTTCAATAATAACGTCACTAGCATTAATTTTAATTTCAGGTAATTCAGCTTTAATTTGTTCAACAATAACCGATGGCGTAATTGAACCATATAATTTGCC
>JAYNJH010000054.1:0-9645 GCA_038109885.1 Candidatus Margulisiibacteriota bacterium
ACTATTTTAGCAATCAGATTCAAATTAATTTTAATGTAAACACAAATGCACCAACCATCGAATATCCCACAGAAGGCACAATAATTCAGTCCGAAAAGTTATCCTTGAGAGGAACATCTAAAGCCAATACAAAAGTATTTATTTTTGAAAGCGCACCAAGTTCAAACAGTTCAATTCTTATTGGATCTACAACTTCAAATGGATTAGGACAGTGGTCATTCACGCTGCCAATTAAAACAACAAAAAGCACTTATTTTCATGTAAGAACCGAAGAAGTTGCTGGCGAAATATCATCAGGGTTGCCTTCCAATGAATTAAAACTTAATTTACAACGAAGCCCTTTTGCATCATTTATTGAAACCCCTAAAAATTTCGAAACAATACAAACAAAACATCTCCAAATTAGTGGAACAGGAACTAAAAATGCCGTGGTAAAAATTCTCAAAGCATCAAATACCAATCCCGTTTTCCAAGTAATCGAGACAACAACAACTAACGAAAATGGTAAATGGTCAAAGATCATCACCTCTCCCACCAATGACAATTATCTATTAGCTGCCATTGTGAGCACAAATAATTATAAATCAACATCCAATATCATCTCCATTCAAACCAACTATGCGTTTAGTCAAAAAGCACTAAGCATCGATCAACCAAAAACAAATTCAACAACACATAAAAAACGGATCAAAGTTCAGGGCAAAGCCCCCAATGGAATATTAAATATCCATTTAGATGATCAATTTAATAAAGCAATTACAGTAACTCAAAACCTATGGAATACCTTTATTGAACTTCCAAATGAAAGTACATTCAAAGTTCAAGCCTCGTCATCCCATAATACACTTATAAAGTTTTCAAATATCATCAAAATAACTCGAAATAGCAAACCGAAAATAACTGAAACATCTGAAAAACTAATAAAAAACAAAACATTTAAATTAAAAGGAACCGGAAAAGAAGGCATAATTTTAACCATAACAATAAAAGAAAATTCATTTAATTATTTAACCGGCATAAATCCAATGGCTGGAGCCCAAGAAAAAGTAGTTGGACAAGTTTTAACCGATATCGATGGAAATTGGGAAATTGAAATTCCAATTCAATCCTCAGGCACGTACATCTTTAAAGTATATGAGTCATATAACAATGTAGCGGAAGTAACCTCTGAAACATACACTTACGACTTGGCTATGGCAAGCAATGAAGTTAACTTAAATATTGCACCAAACCCATTCAATCCAACTAAATCATCATTAAAAATTCAATATGAACTCCCTGAACCACTCAATGTAGACATTAAAATATATACATTAACCGGAGAGATAGTTTACTCAAAATCATTCATATCAAATGAAATCGGAGGGACAAGTGGTCGACATATTATTGAGTGGAATGGACAGTATGACAATGGATTCATTTTTCCAGGGTTATACGTTGTTTTATTACAAACATCCGGAAACCAAAATGAGTTAAAAACGAAACGTTTGGGGGTAAAATGGTAAAAATAATTAGTATCTTAATTTTATTATATACGTCTATTTTCGCCGATACATTCATTGATTCAACTTATTGGATGAATAGTGCTAACAGTAGTGGCATAGGATTGGCAGTAACCGCACAAACAAATCATCCAGACGCCGTCTTTTTCAACCCTGCAAGTTTAACAACAATCAAAAAAACATCACTTAATTTAAGCTATACTTCAATTTATGATACTGAGTTTTCTACGCTAAGCTTTACATCAAAAATTAAAGGGATCCATATGGGAATCGGAACCCATTTTTCCCAATCTGAATCAATTGAAAAAACATCATTTGATGAAACCAATAAACAAATTATTTCAAATGGCAGTTACAGTTACAATTATTATAATTTTTATTTATCCGCAGCAAGTAGAATCCCTTACTTAAGCTTTTTATCCATTGGAGCAAGTTATAATCTACATCAAATGGGAATGGATGGTGATACATTAAAGGGGGAAACGGCAAACTGGGGTATTTTACTAAAACCAAGTGATTTTATTAGCCTAGGATTAACCCGTTATTATGCGATTCCATTCAAATTAACATGGGTAAGTGAAGATCGAATTGATAATAATTACCTAACAAGTATTCATGATATTTCTGAGTATAGTGTTATTGGATTGGAACTAAAACTGAAAAAGTTACTTAAGTTGGATTTAACCATTTTAAGCGATTATACATTAGATCAATCATCAGATGAATCTTCCGCATTTCGAATAGGCACCAAATTAAACGTTGAAAACATCACATTACTAAGCGGTTACAATCACCGATACATTAGTGTCGGTGTTGGAACACAAATAAAACAAATTCGATTAAATTATAGCCTTACATTCCCTCGTGAAAATGAGTCATTAGATAATCGTCATTCATTTGGCTTAAATTATAATTTTTGATTTACATGATACATAGTGTTAAATCAATAAGGTTTTGATATAATCTAATTTATGTCTAAATTAGAAAATATTCACATTAATGATATTACACCGATAACCTCACCCGAAACTCTTAAAAATTCACTTCAAATTTCTAACAGCACATCTGATTTTGTCATCTCATCTCGCGAACGAATTTCAAATATAATCCATGGAAAGGATCATCGACTTTTAGTTATTGTAGGGCCATGTTCAATCCATGATACTGATGCCGCTATTGAATATGCAAATAAACTTGCCCCATTCGTAAAATTATATAAAGACAAAATGGAAATTGTGATGAGAGTCTACTTTGAAAAGCCACGCACAAATATTGGCTGGAAAGGCTTAATTAGCGATCCTGGCCTGGATGGCTCTAACAATATTGAAAATGGCCTAGTAAAAGCAAGAAAGCTAATGTTAGACATACTTAATATGGAGATTCCAACAGGTAGTGAGCTTCTTGATCCTATACTACCTCAATTTTACGCAGATTTAATTTGTTGGGCATCCATTGGTGCTCGAACGAGTGAATCTCAAACACATCGTGAAATGGCCAGTGGATTATCAATGCCGATTGGGTTTAAAAATGCAACTGATGGAAACATCGATGTGGCTTTACATGGAATTCAAGCAGCACAACATTCACATTCATTTATTGGGGTTACCCAATCAGGAAATATAGCCCGTGTTTCATCCAAGGGAAACCCAGATGCTCATTTAATTTTGCGCGGTGGCTCCAATGGCCCCAATTATTCTTCAGTTCAAATGGAGGAACATATTGATAAAATTAAGGAATCAAGTATTAGCACTAAAATTTTAGTTGATTGTTCTCATGGAAATTCAAGAAAAAAAGCTGAAAATCAACATAAAGTTTTAAACAGTATTGCCAATCAAATTATTAATGGAAATAACCATATTATCGGAGTGATGATCGAAAGTTTTCTTGTTCATGGAAACCAAAGTATTAAGTCAGATAACTTAACCTACGGGCAATCAGTGACCGACGAATGTATTTCCTGGGATGAAACCAATGAACTCCTAGAAAGTTTATATCATCGCCTACCATGAAACGAATATTTATTGCTGCTACTCGGCAAAATGATGGTAAAACAACAGTTTCTCTGGGCTTATTCAATGCACTTTTGAAACGTGATCCCTCAATTCAATACATGAAGCCCGTTGGCCAACAATATAAAATTGTAAATAATAAGAAAATTGATAAAGATGCGGTTCTATTTCAAAACACATTTAATTTAGATGAAGAAAGCCTTCCCTTAATGAGCCCAATTGCTTCACCCAGAGGGTTCACTGAAAATTATATAAATGACCCTAGGCCAAACCAACTCAATGAAAAAATTCAATTTGCCAACAAGGAACTGACCAAAACAGCAAATTCAATCCTGTACGAAGGTACCGGACACGCAGGCGTAGGTTCCGTATTTGATTGTTCAAATGCACAAGTAGCAAAACAATTAAATTCACCTGTTATCATTGTATCAATTGGCGGAATAGGAAAAGCAATTGATGAAATCATGTTAAATGTAGCTGTGTTTAAAGAACTAAACGTCCCAATTATGGGCGTCATAATTAATAAAGTTTTTCAAGATAAATATGAAAAAATAAAGGCAACTTCAACCAAGGGGCTTAATCGATTAGGGTTGGATGTATTGGGTGTTTTGCCACTAAATGAACAATTAACATTTCCAACCATTAGTTCAATAGTAGATGAGCTTAAACCAAATATTTTATCCATGTCAGATAAAGGAAAAAACAATATCATTGAAAAGTTTATGATCGGAGATATGATGCCTCACAATGCATTAGATCATTTTAGTCAAAACACATTAATGATTGTGCCTGGAAACCGTGAAGGATTAGTATTAACCGCACTATGCGAAAACTTATTAACTCAAGGTCCACATTTAGTTTCTGGAATCGTATTCACTAATGGGATTCGTCCTCATCAAAAGATTTTAGACTTATTATACACATCAAAAATTCCGTTATTTATGGTTGATGAAGATGCATTTTCAATAGCAACAAAAATAAACCACATGATTGTAAAAATACGATCTGAAGATAAGAACAAAATTAAAATTGCCAGCAATTTAATTGATGAATATGTCAATATTGATAAAATTTATGATCAAATGGATAAGTTCAAATAGTGTGATATAATTACTCAAATGATAAAATTAGCCAGGTTGAAAGATCGTATTAAAGATGATCTAAAAGAAATTAACAAAATTATCGATGAAACACTTACAGGCAGTCATGACGAACTTCAAAACATTTATAATTATTTAAAAAATGAAAAAGGGAAACAAGTACGTTCTTCGATCATTATCTTAATTGGAAATTTAATCACAACACCCAACAAAAAAAATCTGTACCATTTAGCCGCTGGCATTGAATTGATTCACCTTGCATCTTTAATTCACGATGACATTATTGATGAAGCGGATATTCGCAGAAATCAAGAAACAATATATAAAAAGTACGGAATCAATAATGCTATTATTACTGGGGTACATTGTTACTCACTTGCATTAAATCAATTTGCACTCATAAATGACCCAAGTGTAATCAAAGAAATTTCAAAATGTGTGACTCATCTATGCGAAGGAGAGTTCATACAAGTCAATGAGCGAAACAACTTCGAGTTATCTGAAAACGACTACTGGCGCATTGTCCGAAACAAAACTTCAGCTTTATTTCATAGTGCTTGTAAGTTGAGTGCAAAATTATGTAAACTATCGGAAAATGACATCGATAAGTTAGGCGAGTTTGGAAACGCATTAGGTGATATTTTTCAACTCGCAGATGATTATCTTGATTTTTACGATAATAAAAATCATCTTAGTAAAAAAGTAGAACAAGATTTAATGACTGGTGATATTTCACTACCAATTCTAATGGCTAGCCTTAAAGCTAAAAATTTAAATAAAAGTGAAATTCAAAAATCATTACTTGAAAACAATCAAGAAATTTCTAATCAAATCAAAAACAAATTATTTGAAAAAAAGAATTCGGCTATTACATCACTGGATAGTATCTCTGAATCATTAGTTACTAAAGATTTAAAGCTATTACTTGAAATAATAACGGATCGAATTAATTAGTTGTTTAAATCGTTTCTAAAAATGCAAGGTAATCAGGCTCATCCATTAAGTCTTCGATAAACTCTGTTGAATCAATCTTAGCCTTTACTAACCAACCATTTTCCTGGGGGGATTCGTTAATCAATTCAGGAGAATCAACCACAGAATCATTACGCTCAATGACTTCACCATCTACTGGTGAGTAGATACCTGACACTGTTTTAACTGACTCAACAGATGCAAATTCATCCCCTTTAGAAAGTTCTTGACCGGGTTCTGGTAAATCTACGTAAACAATCTCTCCCAACTCACCCGCAGCATGAGCCGAAATACCAATAATGACTGTATTTCCATCCAATTGTACCCATTCGTGATCTTCAGTAAAATAACACTTTGACATATAAGCCTCCTTGGTAATTGATATTAGAATATCATCAGAAAATAAAATGATTCAAGAAAATTGAAGAATTCCTATTCAAGCCTTTGTAATCAATTTTATTTATTGTATTGTGTATTTACTTATCACATAAATTATGGAGACAAAAAAATGAAAGACAAAGTTGCATTTAAAGTAAATGGAATCGAACAGCCCAGTCAATTCAAAATAAAAAGACACCAATACATAAACGATTTATATGAAGATGCACAACACAATTCCGAAGCTTTTTGGGAAACACAGGCAAATAACTTATTTTGGCAAAAAAAATGGGAACAAACACTTCTTTGGGAACGTCCATTTGCAAAATGGTTCGTTAATGGCAAATTAAATGCAAGTGAGAACTGTATTGATATTCATTTAAAAGATAAATCGAATAAAACCGCCATCATCTGGGAAGGTGAAAACGGAAATATAACTCGACTATCATATAAAGAACTTTCAGACAAAGTTAATCAATTCGCAAATGCACTAGAAACTAAAATTAAAGTTAAAAAAGGGGATCGCGTCACCATTTACATGCCCCTAACACCTGAAGCCGTAATAGCCATGCTAGCATGCAGTCGAATTGGGGCAATTCATAGTGTTGTGTTTGGCGGTTTTTCAGCGCCTTCACTGGCCGAAAGAATTATTGATTCAAATTCAAAATGCATTATTACTGCATTTGACGCCAATCGTCGAGGGAAAAAGGTTCCATTACGAAAAATTGTTTCTGAGTCATTAAAATCAATAAATAATCAACCATTATCAATAGTGACTCTAAATTCAATGCATCCAACAGATAATGAATATGACTTTAATAAAATTTGTAACGAACAATCCACAAGCCATAATGCCGCAAGTATGGATGCGGAGGACCCTTTATTTATTTTATATACCTCCGGTACAACGGGTAAACCTAAGGGAATTATTCATACGACTGGCGGTTATTTAACCCATGCAAAATACTCAACAAAACTGGTCTTTGATCTTGAAGATGAAGATATTTTTTGGTGCACTGCAGATGTTGGCTGGATTACAGGGCATACGTACTTAACATATGGCCCTTTACTCAATGGCGGAACAATATTTATGTACGAAGGAACGCCAGACTATCCTCACAACGGTCGATTCTGGGAGTTGATTGAAAAGCAAAAAATCACAATATTTTATACTGCGCCAACAGCAATCAGGGCATTCATGAAAGATGGCGAGGCCATTCCAAACAAATATAATTTATCGACATTACGATTGTTGGGAAGTGTAGGTGAGCCCATCAACCCAGAAGCCTGGAATTGGTATTATAAACATATTGGGAAAGAAAAGTGCCCCATCGTTGATACTTGGTGGCAAACAGAAACCGGTGGAATCATGTTAACCAGCCTACCAGGGTATCATGTAATGAAACCTGGCATTGCGGGCGCCCCACTACCGGGCATAGAAGTAAAAATACTAGATAATGACGGTACAAAATGCAATAACACTCGAGGGCTCTTATCGATTACAAAACCATGGCCATCAATGTTACGTGGAATATGGGGAGATAATGAACGCTTTAAAGATGTATATTGGACAAAATTTGAAACTTATTTTGCAGGTGATGGTGCAATTATTGATAGTGAAAATGATATTTGTGTTATTGGACGAGTTGACGATGTCTTAAATGTTGCAGGGCATCGAATTGGAACAATGGAAGTTGAAAGTGCATTAGTTGACCATAAAAGTGTCGCAGAAGCCGCTGTAATTGGAATAGATGATGATATAAAAGGTGAAGCCATTGCCGCATTCGTTATCTTAAAAAAAGACATCACATCTACGAACGAACTTCAATTAGAATTAAAAAACCATGTTGCAAATACAATTAGTCCTATTGCCAAGCCAAAAATATTAGTTTTTACACCGGACTTACCAAAGACAAGAAGCGGAAAAATCATGAGAAGAATTCTTAGACAAATTATAGATAATGAAACCATTGGAGATACAACAACTCTTGCAAGTCCAGAAATAATTGATGTAATTAAAAAAAATGTTGAATTGTCAGTTAAATAGAAGGGGGTTATAATTTAAAAATGTTTCAAAATAAGATTAAACTATTTAGTGGGTCTTCACATCCTGAACTCGGTTTAGAAATCGCCAAAAATTTAGGTATTAAGCTAGGAGATATTACACAATCGAAGTTTCAATGCAACGAAAGTTATGTAAAAATTGACGAAACAATTCGAGGAATGGATACCTATATACTTCAAACTGCTTCAAGTAAAGTTAATGATGACTTAATGGAGCTATTTTTAATTATGGACACATTAAAAAGAGCATCTGCTGCAAGTATTAATATTATAATGCCCCACTTTGCATATGGTAGACAAGACAAAAAGTCAGCGCCAAGAGAGCCAATATCTGCACGACTAATTGCCGACCTTTTACAAGCAGTTAAAATTGATCGTTTAATCACAATGGACTTACATGCAGATCAAATCCAGGGCTTTTTTGACATTCCTGTAGATCATTTAACTGCAATGCCATTATTTGTAGATTATTTCAAAAACAAACAGTTAAAAGACCTTGTTGTTGTTGCCCCTGACACAGGGCGGGCAAAATTCGCTAAGAAGTTGGGTGATAAGCTTGGCGCTGATTTAGCAATCATGCATAAAACAAGGCCAGATCATAACGTTGCAGAAGTTGTTCACTTGGTGGGTGACGTAAAGGACAAAACCGTTTTATTGGTTGATGATATGGTAGATACTGCCGGTTCAATTACTAGTGGTTTAGACAAATTACGTTTATTTGGATGTAACGAAGATATCTATCTTGCAACCACACACGCCATTTTTTCTGGACCAGCCATTGAACGTTTAAAAAAAGCCAATATCAAAGAAATCATTGCAACCGATACAGTTCCTATTCCAGAACATAAACAATTAGATAATCTTACAGTATTATCAACAGCATCGCTACTTGCTGAAGTTATTAAACGAAATATTGAACACGAGTCAATTTCAACACTCTTCAACTAAGCATCCTATTAACCATTCGTCTAGTCTTAAATATCTAATATTGATCAAATCCAATAATACGATTTAATATTACCTGATTCATTTTTTTAGTAACTACCAGAAACAAACAAAAATCACCCCCTCAACTCTTATCAATACTGAATTGTTATAGAATTATTTAATTAAAGATTGAATTTAACAAAATATAGATCAAATTATAAAATATTATAAATTAATAGTTTTTTTAAATAATAATTACTTAAAAACGATCACAACAAACAACGTGATGAGATTCTAGGAGATAATGATGTTTATAAGCAGTAGCAATCCGACAAGCCCCCAAACAACCATCACAGGTAATAAACGATGTTATAGCGAAGCAGATTCAGAAAATAATAAATTCAATAGCAGATTAGAAGCGAAACGAAAAAAAAAAAGAACCAACAAAAACGACGTTTAATGAACTAAATGATAATGTAGTATCGCATATGATAAAGTACCTTTCACCAGCTGATTATCCAAGTGTTAGAGTACAGTGTAAACGACTATATGTTTCTACACCTGTACGTTTTTGGAACATATATAAATACGATGAAATTCAATTAATGAGAGCATTTGAAACAACATTAAAGAGCGTTAACATTAAAATTAAAACGCAATTTCTTAGAGCAATATTAGCAGAAAGAGTGATGA
>JAYNJH010000054.1:9655-12328 GCA_038109885.1 Candidatus Margulisiibacteriota bacterium
TACAAAAAATCTGTCTGTGATACAGAATATTGGACCAGAAATATTGATGATAAAGACATGCTTTGTCAGTGAGAGTGCAGATGTTAATTTTAACAAATATTCACCCTTATCATTAAATCAGAGTCAGAACATGATGTTAGCAATTAGTCATAACCTATTTATAAAAAATAAAGAATAGTCATTACAAATGAACATTAGAGATCAAAAATGCACAGAAATTAAATTAAAAAAAAGCAATTACCGTGGCGATGATGATAACAGGTTTGGCGAAAAGATACTTAGAGAAGTCAAACGGCATAAAGTTATCGTTGACCGTTATAATAAAATTGAAACTTGTGACACTTTTACATATCCCGGTGGCAACACTTGTCACAACTGAAAGCTGGAAAATAATGTTGAAACTTGTGAGCTTCTTAGCCACACGAATGGCGGCACTTATCACAACTGAAAGCTGGAAAATAATGTTGAAACTTGTGAGCTACTTAGACACACGAATGGCGGCACTTATCACAACTGGAAGCTGGAAAATGGTGTTTATACTTGTGACACGCTTACATGTACCAGTGGCAACACTTACCACAACGGGAAGGATGAAAATGGGTTTGAAACTTGTGACACTCTAACAACACCCGATGGCACTACTTATCACCAGTGGAAACGTGCTAAAAACGGAACACAGACTTGTGGGCCTATAACAAAAAAATAAAGCAACGTTTCACAAAAACATAAATAAATTTAAAAACTTAAGCCCAATAATGGGTCATCTGCATTTTAAAAATTTAAATGTTTTGTGGCCCAAACTGTTCTAGCTGTTGGCCAAGTTTTGTATTTGTAAACTTTGTAAAATTATCTTTAAATTGGCGCGCTAACTTTTCAGCAGTTTTATCGAAAGCATCTTTATCTTCCCAAGTTGAACGTGGGTCAAGTAATTGATCATCAAAGTTCGGTAACGATAACGGCACTTGAAAACCAAATACATCCGATGTTTTATACTTCGCATCTTCAATAGAGCCATCTAGAATACCATCGATAATTGCTCGTGTTGCCTTAATACTAATCCGATTACCAACCCCATACGATCCACCGGTCCATCCAGTATTGACTAAATAAGCCTGTGCGTTATGCGCTTCAATTTTTTGACCGAGAATCTCTGCATACTGTGTTGGGTGAACCGTTAAAAATGGTGAACCAAAACAAGCCGAAAAAGTAGCGGTAGGTTCCGTAACCCCTAATTCCGTTCCTGCAACCTTCGCTGTATAACCACTTAAATATTGATACATCGCCTGATCTTTATTTAATCGGGACACAGGTGGCAAAACACCATATGCATCACAAGTCAAAAATATAATTTTATTAGCATGCCCACCTTTTGAAATTGGTTTTACAATATTATCAATGTGATGAATTGGATAAGAGACTCGAGTATTTTCTGTTTTAGTACCATCGGTAAAATCAACACCTCCATTTGCATCAACAACAACATTTTCTAATAATGCATCTCGCTTTATAGCACGATAAATATCTGGCTCTTTTTCTACCGACAAATCAATGGTTTTAGCATAACAACCACCCTCAAAATTAAAAATTCCATCATCGTCCCATCCATGCTCATCATCCCCAATGAGTGCACGCTTCGGATCGGCAGAAAGTGTTGTTTTACCAGTCCCTGATAATCCAAAAAATAAAGCAACATCACCATTTTCTCCTTGGTTAGACGAACAATGCAACGCCCCTATCCCCTTTTGAGGAAGAAAATAGTTCATCATAGAAAAAATACCTTTTTTCATTTCACCACCGTACCAGGTACCACCGATAAGTTGCATTTTTTCAGAAAGGTTAAATGCAATAAAAACATCGGATCGCATACCAAACTTTTCATAATCAGTACAATTGGCTTTACATGCATTCAGGATTGTAAAATCAGGTTCAAACGATTTCAAATCATCCGTTGTAGGTCGAATAAACATATTTTTAAAGAAGTGAGCTTGCCATGCAACCTCAGTAACCAATCGAACAGCAATTCGAGTATCTTCATTCGCACCGCAAAAGCCATCCATAACATATAATTTTTTTGACGATAACTGATTAACACACAAGGATTTTAAGTGACTCCACGCATCACCAGTCAATGGTTTACTTGTGGAACCTTGATCATCCCACCAAACGGTATCTTGAGATATTTCATCCTTTACAATATATTTATCTTTCGCTGAACGACCGGTAAATTTACCAGTATCAACACTCACTGCGCCAAACGAAGTTTCCCTACCCTGAGAAAAACCATCATTAGTTGGATTTGTTTCATGACGAAATAAATCGTCATAACTTAATTGATAATATAATTCTTCAACAGCATCGATACCTAAATCAGAAAGCTTTAATTTTTCGTATAATTCATACGTTGTCAGAGTGGACATTGAATAACTCCTTAAAAATAATAAACTTAATTATACGATAAATAGTCATTTTTACTCAAGAGACACATTCAAATCATCGATAATTTGAACTGAAGAATTATGAAACAGCTCCTTACTTATCTAAGTATTATATTTTTTTTAACATGCTCAAATACGGTTTATTCAATAACATTTGCCATTCAATCGCTTCGTGTTGGACCAAATCCAATCATACGAAATCAAAATTCGCTCATTATAAATTATGTTGCAACACTAC
>JAYNJH010000055.1:0-5839 GCA_038109885.1 Candidatus Margulisiibacteriota bacterium
GAACCTGCGACCTTCGGGTTATGAGCCCGACAAGCTACCACTGCTCCACCCCGCGATCTATGAATATATATTTACAAATAACTTTTAATTTGACAAGTCTATCAAAATAAATAACCATAACAAAAATGAAAATACCTAGTTCAAAGAATTGTAAGTATACAGAAACTAATAGAAATAGACACCGGCCAAACAACCAAAATAATGCCCAACCGACTGTACTATCCGCTGGGCCCCAAAACTCGGTGCCTGATTGGCAGTTAATTCAACACGCTAAAATTAATTATAGTGACCTTAATCTCGCTTTTTTAGTGATTGGATTATCATTTATGCCTCTACTCTTTACTAGAACAAATTCTCTGTCTTTATTATCCCCCCCCCTTAGCTTAATGCTGTTATTTAAGTATTTTAATAGAAAATACAACTCATAAGCCCCACTTTAAATTAATTTTGCTGATTGAATTAGTGAGAGTAGTTATTAAAACCATATATTGATTCTCTTGTAACTTTATTACTTTTGATAACTTACATCAATCTTACTATTTAAAAGAAATGTTTAGATTTTAGACATTTTGGGCAATATAGTTTTATAACATTAAGGGGGATTTATGGAAATTTTTCAAAACCCATTTATTGAAAACCCACCACCATCGGATCAAGGCGGCTTAACTCTTGCGGCCAAGCTAGGTAAAGTAACAGAATTTCTAAGAAAGCAAAACAAAACGCCTGAACTTAGGCATGTTTTACTAAGAGATTTACAGTGTCCTGAACGACAAGGCGATTCCGCCAAATTGACAATAGCGCCAGCGGATCAAAAAAATTACATGGCCTTATTTGATGATTTAAAAAATCCAGAGTCTAGCCCTATGAGTTTGGGTGAAGATTTAAGAGCTGCACTGCGTCAGTTTTTTCTAACCAATCAATCAAAATTTTTGGATGAAGGTATAAAAAATCAGATTGATTACTTAATTCCAACAGCTACAGCTGTCAAAGAACCACCCACTGGTGGGGGTGGCGATATAGTGATAGCACTTCCTGTTGATGAGGAAATGATATTAGAGCAGTCTTCTGCTATGGGTGGTGGCGGTGTTGTGCAGGGGTTTGCGGACCTTACGGTTCCTCAACCATCCCAATTTGAACAAGGTTACGGCCTAAATACACTGGCAAAACGACTAGATACAACAACTGCTATTAACATCACCATGCGAGAGGCAATTCAACTTATCTGTGCATTCATAAAACCAAAAACTATTCAGACTAAACGTGTATTAGATTTTTTAAAAAAACAAAAAAACGATGAATATGCAAATTATTTTCCAAAAGATCGTAAGGCAGAAGACAAAGCAACAGTAGAACGTATTTTAAAAAAGATCTCAGGAAATTTAAGTAGTGATAGTCTTTATGTTCATGAAAAAAACCTAATACGGTATTTTTATAACCAATTGAAACAAAATAATGATGATTCTACTTATACCGAATTACAATCTGACATAATCACTGAATTCTTACAGAAAAATTTTGCAAGTGTGCTACCAGAGCTACAAGAGCTACCTGAGTCATCGCAGGGGCAACTGGTAAAAACATCAGAGCCAGCGAAAGGGGGAACAAAGATAACCAAATGGCAGCAACTTGCACTGTGTCATCCCATGGCAACTTTATTAACGAAATGCGAATCGTTTGGTGGTATAAATACCCAATCCTTTATAGAAGGCTTGTTTACAAATATGCCGGATTCAAAGGATTCATCATTAGAAGATCCCACCTTAAAAAAAGAAACAGCTTCAGTTAGCACTGCATCACTCTCTGAAATAACAGGGGACGACATTAAAGCATTTCTAGAACTTCAAGATGACTCTTTTTTTGAGAAGACACTTGGGGTTAAAAGAAACGGCTGCACTTATAATCCCGAAGAAAAAACATTAGCTAACGTCGGTTCAAAAACAGATACGAAAACCGTATTGAGTTTTCTTATTGAGCTTGCGATTCGAAAAAAAGATGCCACTCTTTTGGAGTATGTGATTGACAAGCAAATTGAAATAAATGATAAAGCTAGTAAACGGAAGGCTTCAAAAGATAAATCTCCAATCGATTTTTCCATTTTTAATAAACCAACAGGTATAAAACGAGTTGAACAAAGTTCAAATAATACTTCTGAATTCAAATTAATTGACTTTTTAGTCGACTTTAAAGAATTTAATACGCTCTGTTTGAAGTATCTTGATTCACAAAAAGGCAGTGAATTTGAAGCTCGTGCAAAATCTGAGATGTTGGATCAATTTTATACTGCTGTAAAGAATGGGGATGCTGACATTGCTGAAAAGCTACTTGAGTTGTGGAATACTGATGGCGTAGCTTTAAGTCCAGAATATTTATTTTCTGACATATTGGAAATGGATGGCGGCTCTAAATTATTAACTACACTTATAGGAAAAATCAAGCCCGAAGATAAGAGCAATATATATTATGCGGCAAACATACAATTAGCGATGGGTTTTGCAATACAACAGGATAATGAGGACCTATTTAGACAATTATTGAATGATTACTTAAACTTGGACGCTAAGTTTCAAGTGGTTGTTTTAAAAAAGTGTTTGATTAATGCAAGCTCTAAAAATAGTCGTTGCTCGATCAAATTACTCGACCTATTAATGTTTGCAAATAATCAAAAATATTTTGATATTGTTTTTAACGAAATAGAAAGCAGAGAGAATTTTAAAGAAATTGTCGCTCAAACACTGTACAATCGAGTTAATTACCAGTCTAGAATTAATCCGGAATTCCTTAATCTCTTCACGACTAAAATAGAAAGTGAGTTCTCAAGTGATCCTTCAGCACCGCCACTACCAAATCAGTACTTAGACTTACCTTCAGCCCCTCCCATGCCCCATGCTCTTCTCCCTCCAGTACCACCAGAAGCCCCACCTGTCTTAGCATCCCCGCCACCGGAGTATTACTTTGATCGTCTTTTAAACGTAGATGATATTGATATAAATCAATTATTTGATCGTGAAGGTGTCTTTCTTGAAGATCTACCTTGGAAAGATGAGCCTGATGACTGGAGGAACGGAGGGTATTGTCGCTACCAAGAATCATTGCTTGGTGCAATCATCCGACTGGGCCATTCGGACCTTTTGCAGCAGCTGGTAACACGACCTAATTTAGACACAACAAAAGCGTGTACAATAACAACTGCTAGTCGTGAAAACCCGAAAGTTTTTGATGCTTCTGAAGAATTAATCAACAGGATTGCATACCTAAATGACGTTCGTAACATCCGTGCATTAAAACATAACCCTGATGGTACCTACGATGAAAATGCTAAAAATATAGTAATAAAAGAGTGCTTTTCTATCCTTCTTGATAAGCATATGGTGGATTTTAACAAAGTGATATCTCGAATGTATGAGTTATATGCATTCATGGATCGTGATAAACTCGAAAATTTAGGCAATCCAACTAACGGAATTGATAGTTCTCTTTTTTTTGCGACCAATGAATCCCGTCATTATGAGGTTATGAGAGCTGAAACAAAAGATCGTTTAGCTAGTTTAAATATTAAACTAGCGAATTATTCGGGGGTACTTCCAATTGAGTTGTCTTTATTTGACGATTTTGACCCAGGTTTTAATCCATTCCCAACAGAAGACGCCTTAATAAACTTAATTGGTAAAATAAGACCGTTTAAATTAGGGAAATTATTAGCACTAAAAAACGTCACTTTTACAGCAACCATGATTGAAAAAACACTTAATTGGTACCTTGATGAAAAAAATTATTTCTCAGCCGATCGAAAAAAGTATGAAGCAAGTGTGCAATTTCAAA
The DNA here is from genome assembly GCA_038109885.1 of Candidatus Margulisiibacteriota bacterium. GTDB lineage: Bacteria > Margulisbacteria > Marinamargulisbacteria > UBA817 > UBA817 > UBA817. Next base: position 3,820 of record JAYNJH010000055.1, read on the forward strand.
TGGCGCAAATATTAAACCACACGACTGTTGATCCTCTATTTGAATTGGATGGAAAAAAATTATTTGATATTATCTATGATTTAAATGATAACTATTTATTAAAAGCACTTGTTGAAAAAAACAACTTAAGTGCCCCATTTTTAACCTATTTACTTGATTACCTTAAAACAAAAGATCCAAATCAATTTAAACCCATCGACGCCTATTTAATTGATGTTATTATCGAATCTACAAACAATGATTTATTAACGGAACTTCATACGGAACTTCATAACGTTAACTCGCTGGGTGAAACACTATTTATGAAAGCGTGTCGAGCTGGAGAAGCGGATATATTTAAGAAACTCATGATTTTAAAGCATCGTCTCGATTCAACTGCAGAATCACCTATTGTTGTAGAAACAAACCAAACCTATACGGTTAATGAAGAATTTTTAAATAAAAAGAACAATGATGAGGACTCAATTTTAGAACTTGCCATTAAAGGTAAAACCGTTGACCATAATGCCATTTTAAACATTCTATTTTCTGCAAACAAAGACAAGATTAATGACGATTTGCTGGAACAACTCTTCACATTAGCAATGGCAGTAAAAAATAGGCCTGCGGTTGGGTTTCTTCTTAACGATCCTCGACTTAAAAACACGGATAGCATGGTGAAAATAATGCAACTTTTACTTTTTGATGACCCGTCAACACCAAATCTAGAGGTTTGAGCTTTCTCACAGACTCACTTGCCAAAATTCATAACGCCACTGGTACTAGCAACTATTCTCTTGCTCGTTTAACAAGGGTCTTAGTGCATATTCTTTTTGTTCATCTTGACGAAAATGAACTCGTGACAGATAATTTTCAAATGCCAATTGCCGAAGGACTAACCCTTGATTTTTCCGATGAGTCTGCTATTCGTGTGGATTTACTTGAAACGTTTCCATATAACGGGAACCCACAAAAAATAAACTATATCACAAAAGAGTTTTCTGCCGTATGTCCATTTTCTGGCCTTCCTGATGTTGCTGAACTTCATACTGACTATGAACCCAAAGATCATATTGTCGAATTGAAATCACTCAAATACTATTTAACCAGTTTTAGAAATGTTGGTATATATCAAGAACATGTTACCAACCGACTTTTTGATGATTTAAAACAATTGCTTGAACCAAATGCTCTAAAAATCACCACCATTTATAATACCCGTGGCGGCATTGATGCAACTTGCTCCGTTGAGCTTTGATTAAACCTTAACTTACTTAATTTAACTAGCCTACTCACCCTATAACTTGTATTTATAGGGGATTTAAATGTCAATCATTAATAATAAAATTTTGGTATAGTTCTTTGTTGATTAATAGCTCTTGTATTATTGATTGACGAACCCTCATATGGGTATTGCGCTGTACGATATTATTGATTGCTTGAAATTCATTGCTATCCATTAAACCAACTCTCTGAAGTTCCGCTGCAATTGCCGCAAACTGACAGTTTCCCTCACCACCCCGATCAATTGGATTCCCGTTTGGCATATACTGCATATAATGCCCTGGTGAGAATACCAAATTTAGTTCATGACGAACTTCGCCATTATTTTGAGGATCAAATCGAAGGGGCCCTTCAGGTTGATTAGTATCATGAACGATAATTCTAACACCATAATGATTGGCCGCTGCCATAAGCGTTAGATGGTCCCCACTTTCACCTTCGCTTCTCATGCGACAAATGTAATCCTCTTGAATGGCATTAATTTGTAACTCAGTTGGAAATTCGCCTATTCTTAAATTGTTTAAAAAACAATTCATTGGCAACCCATGACCGTTCCCACCCCTATTCCCGCTTGGAACCGTTGTTGGCATTGCCCTTTCTACACCTCTTAACTGAAGACTTGGTTGACCAGTTGGCTGATTCGTTGGCTGGCCACTGGGTTGACTGGTTGGGATAACCGTCGGTTGTCCACTTGGCTGATTCGTTGGCTGATTCGTTGGCTGGCCACTGGGTTGACTGGTTGGGATAACCGTCGGTT
>JAYNJH010000055.1:5939-7633 GCA_038109885.1 Candidatus Margulisiibacteriota bacterium
TGGGTTGACTGGTTGGGATAACCGTCGGTTGTCCACTTGGCTGATTCGTTGGCTGGCCACTGGGTTGACTGGTTGGGATAACTGTCGGTTGTCCACTTGGCTGATTCGTTGGCTGGCCACTGGGTTGACTGGTTGGGATAACTGTCGGTTGTCCACTTGGCTGATTCCTCGGCAACTCATGGCTATTCCCAGAACTATTCCTACCTGTAGCAATTGGTGATAAAAAACTATCTCTTAAACTGTTTAATCGGTACATAAAAATCTCCTAAATGATTCTGTATATATTATCGTATAAGAAGTTAAAACTGTTGCACCTTCATTTAAAAATTTCAAAATCAAACCAATTCATTAGCTAAAAACCACCCATAGTTACTTTTCTTAAATGCTAAATTTATGATAGCCTTGCATTTTTCCATCAATTAAATCGCTTCAATCCAATCTGTATTGTTCTATCCTCTGAATTCATTTAAACTGAATAACAGTGATACAAGATCAATCTTTTTTTTATTATTTAAAAGCCATATTTCCTTTCATACGTCCTTACGTTAAATGGATTATTGTGTCCCTTATTTTCACTATTATTTTTGCCATATCCAATGTTTATATTATGCCCTTGGTAAATGATATTGTTCGAGAAGTTACAAATAAAAACCTGACTTATTTTAATAATCATATTTTAAATGCCTGTATTTTATTTTTCATTCGATTAAGTAGTCAATACACGCAAGAATATATTATGGAAAAGGTGTCATCAAAAGTCATGATGGATATTCGAATTAAAGCGTTTAAAATGATTCACTACTTTCCCTCCGATGAATATAACACTCAAAAGCACGGTGACTTGATTAGCCGAATTATGAATGATACTGAAAAAATTAAAATAACCCTTTATCGAAATTTTGAAAGCTTAATTCCAAATGCTTTAACCATTCTTGGTGTATGTGGGTACTTATTTTATATTAATTGGGAATTAACGGCATTATCATTATTTGGGGCGCCTATTTTTGTTCTTACCTTAAGTTATTTTACAAAACGATTGCGAAGAGTTACTAAACAAATTCAACAAAAAACTGCGGATATTACTCAAATGGTGCAAGAAACACTGGCCAATATAAAAATTATTCAGATTTACAATAATACTGAAAAAAATATCGAAAAATTTGAACGCTTACACATTCGATATATTCATGGTTATTTAAAAGAGATCCGTTTTCGTATAACGCGCGAACAAATTGATGCGTATATCCAATTCTCATTATTTATGTTTATTCTTTGGTATGGCGGCACTCAAGTTCTAAATGGTCAAATCACATCCTCAGGCCTTCTTGTGTTCTTTACAGGTATTGTATTGCTAATTGATCCAATTTCTCGGTTAAGCAAAGTCTATTCTCTTACCTTTCAAGTTACGGCTTCAATCGAGCGAATTCTATTTATTATTCAAATGCCAATTCAAAATGACTCGGGCTTAGAGAAAATGGAAATCAACCATTTTGACTCTATTTCATTTTCTAATGTGACCTTTCGATACCCCTCAACTCATGAGGATGTGCTTCAAAATGTATCATTTAATATTAAATCCGGTGATATGATTGGCATTGTTGGTCAATCGGGTTCTGGTAAATCCACCCTAGTAAACCTATTGACTAAATTTTACACACCAAATGCAGGAACCAATTGTTTTGATGATGTTGATC
>JAYNJH010000055.1:7643-12123 GCA_038109885.1 Candidatus Margulisiibacteriota bacterium
GTTCCCCAAGAATCACTATTATTTCGTGCTAATATTCTAGAAAATTGCCGTATAGGAAACCCTGATGCCAGTATTAACGACGTTATTGATGCTTTAAAAATTGCAAATGCTTGGGAATTTGTGAAGCAATTGCCTGATAAATTGCTTACTAAAATTGGAACTCAAGGTTTAAAACTATCTGGTGGGCAACGACAACGACTATCGATTGCTCGGGCAATTGTTAGTAACCCTGATATTTTAATTTTGGATGAAGCAACCTCTTCACTTGACTCCCACTCAGAATCGGTTATTCAGGAATCTATTAATAATCTTAAAGGCCGATTTACGATTATTATTATTGCACACCGTCTATCGACAATCCAAAATTCAGATGCAATCTTAGTAATAAAAAATGGACGGGTTGTTGAGTCGGGCACACACACATCGCTTACCCAAGCCAATGGTGAATATTCCTACTTACTTAAACACCAAAACTTAACGACTTAACACTTCGTTAACATTGTGATTATTTAGTGATAAACTGATTATGAAGGAGCTTTCGGAGCTATGCCGACCATTAATTCAATCTCAAAAATAAAGACACTTTTTACACCCCATTCTCAATTCGATATTGACTCACTACCTAAATCCTCCCTTACATTTACACAATCCATTTGTTCTTTTGCCTCTGTTCTTAATCAGGCAAATATCCAGCCCGTATTGTTGTATGGAACATGCCTTGGGATTTACCGTGATCAAAAGATCATTGAATATGATACGGATGCAGACTTTGGCGTTCGCTTAGAATCATTTGATGAATTACTTGAATTAACTGACACCCTCTTTAAGGCCGGGTTTTATATCCAATCTCGAAACATGTATTGCGTTACTTATGGGGTAACAAACACCAATAAAACCATTGATGTTTGGGTTATTGTAAAACGAAAAAATCCCTTTTTCCGATTACTTGGCTACCGCTGGCTGGTTGACCATGTGAACTACAAAGCAAATTACTTTGAATCATTTCAACCAACTGAGTTTCATCAACAAACCTGCTTTTACCCCACCCCTGTCGAAGACTACTTGTGTGAATTATATGGCGAAGATTGGCATATCCCTCAACAAAATCGACATGCAGGTCCTCGTAGCATCTTATCCCAATTACTGAATGCCCCATTTGTTGATTTCAAAATGCCATCTCAATTTTCTGGGGACAATATTGTTGGAACCTACAAACCTTGGTTTTCAATCTTATTAAAACGCTTTGCACCCAATTCAAAACTATGTCAATTATTTAAACATCCGGAATAATTATGAAAAAAACAACACAATTAAAATCACTACTTACATCAAAATCACTTGAATTCATTATGGAGGCTCATAATGGATTATCTAGCAAAATCGTTGAGGAAACTGGCTTCAAAGGTATTTGGGCAAGTGGCCTTTCTATATCTGCTAGCCTTGGGGTTCGTGATAATAATGAGGCATCCTGGACACAGATTATTGATGTCTTGGAATTCATGAGTGATGCGACTTCAATCCCAATATTATTGGATGGGGATACAGGGTATGGAAACTTCAACAATGTTCGTCGACTAGTAAATAAGCTTGAACAACGACAGATTGCCGGGGTTTGTATTGAAGATAAATTATTTCCAAAAACAAATTCATTTATCAATGGTGAGCAACAAACCCTGGCTGACATTCATGAGTTCAGCGGAAAAATCAAAGCCGCAAAAGATACTCAAAAAGACCCTGACTTTTGTGTTGTTGCACGAGTTGAAGCCTTTATTGCGGGGCTTGGTTTGGAAGAAGCACTAAATCGGGCACATGCCTATGCTGATGCGGGTGCCGATGCTTTACTCATTCATAGTAAAAAATCATCCCCTGAGGATATTGTCAACTTCATGTCCCACTGGAATAAACCAACCCCAATCATTATCGTTCCAACAAAATATTATTCAACCCCAACAGAATTGTTTGAGGAGATCAATATCTCAACCATTATTTGGGCTAACCACACCATGAGATCGGCCATTCAAGCCATGCAAAAAACAACCCGTTCAATTTACAATGCACAACACCTTCGTGATGTCGAACAATCAATTGTTCCTGTATCTGAAGTTTTTAGAATTCAAGGTGCTGATGAGCTTGTATCGGCTGAAAAACAATACCTTCCCTCCATTGATCAAAATTTTTCCGCAACAATTTTATGCGCTGGGGCGTCTGACTTTGGGACATTTACGGAATCAAAGCCCAAAAGTTTACTGACAATTAATGGAACGTCTATTCTTGATGCTCAAATTGATATCTATTCCAAATTTAGCATTAACCAGATTTCAATTGTAAGAGGCCATCATAAAGATGCGATTACTCATCCTCAATGCCAGTTAATCGATAATGATGAGTACCAAACTACTCGAGAAGTGTACTCTATGTATCTCGCCCGCAAGGCATTTGAATCCCCTGGTATTTTAGCCTACGGCGATATTATTTTCCGAGATTATTTTGTACATGAGTGTGTAAACTCCGATGAGGACATCCGAATTATAGTAGATACAGCTTGTCCTCGAGGGGAGCAAAACCGGGACTATATTCAAGCCTCCAATCCTTACAGCCCAATAAACTTCAATCAAAATGAATCCCTTATTAAAATGGACCGGAACCTACCTTTAGACCAAATTAATGGAGAATTCATTGGTTTAATGGGATGGAGTGCACAGGGTGGAATCGTCATTCAAGACCTACTTAACCGTTTACCGTTAAATGAACTTAAAGATATGACCATTAGCGCCTTTTTCAATCACTTAACTCAATCATGCAACGTAAAAATTATTTATGTGAAAAATGACTGGGTCGATGTGAATACGATTCGTGACATTAGTGATGCGAGCTCATTTTATGCTTAAAACAAATGATATAGGCAACCAGCTCAAATCTTTGGAATACCATCTATTTTGTGGTGTCCCCTGTTCTTTTTTAAGTAGTTTAATCAATTATGCGATTAATGATTGCGACTATATTTCAGCAACCAATGAAGGTGACGCCATTGCCACTTGTGTAGGGGCCCACCTGAGTGGTCGAAAGTCAGTAATGTTAATGCAGAATTCAGGATTAGGTAATGCGGTTTCACCATTAACCTCGCTCGTTCATACATTTAAGGTTCCCGTTCTCATCTTTATGAGCTTAAGGGGGGATTGCGACATTTCTGACGAACCTCAACATGAATTAATGGGATCAATCACATTACCATTATTATCAACGATGGGAATTCAACATGCCATTTTAAGCCATGACGCTCCCACAGCAACGGCCCAGATTGAAAAAGCAAATCAGACCGTTGAATCTGGTCAATCATTTTGTTTTGTTGTAAAAAAAGGAACTTTTGAAAACGAAACTCTAAAACAAAATCAGAATGCTATTGATCAACCAATACTAGCGCACCACTTGGTACAACCAAAAAGCATCGGCACCCGAACCGAGGCATTAAACGAAATTTTAAAATTCGAGCACTGTGCCATTTTATCGACAACAGGAAAAACAGGTCGAGAATGTTTTGAAATTAATGATTCTGCTAATCAGTTTTATCAAATCGGCTCAATGGGCTGTGTTTCAGCCATTGGATTGGGAGTATCTTATGCCAAACCATCCGTACCTGTGATTGTTATTGATGGTGATGGGGCTGCCTTGATGCGCCTTGGCAGTTGGGCAACAACTGGTTTTTACGGACCTCAAAACCTTTGCCATATTCTATTGGATAATGGAGTGCATGATTCAACGGGGGCGCAAAAGACCGCAGGAGAATCGGTTGACTTTATGGGATGTGCTGTGGCTATGAACTACCCCAATGTTTTTGCTATTCATTCCATTCAAGAATTAAATAAACGTATTCATGACTGGCAAAAAAAACCTACCCTGACATTTCTTTACGTAAAGATTGACCCAGGAAGCCCAGCCAAATTGGGACGTCCAACAGTTACTCCCCCGAACGTTGCAATTCGCTTTAGAAACTTTATTGAGTCCAATTATGATTAAAACCGCCATTATCCTTGCTGCGGGATGTGGCTCAAGACTTCGGCCGCATCTTGATGACGAACTGCCAAAAGGGGCGCTCCCCCTTGGTAATCAATCCATTATTGAAACCAGCATCCAAACGTTGATTGAATGTGGCATCAACACCATTATTATCGGTCCTGGTCATGGTGATGCTTATTACAATCAACTTGCTATGAATTACCCCCAAGTTCTATGTATCAAAAACCCCATATTTGATGCCTCGGGCAGTATGCATACACTTTCCTTATTAATTCCACATGTAACATCGGATGCCCTTTTACTTGAATCAGATTTAATTTACGAAAAACGAGCACTTACTTTTGCAATGGATTTTCCGGAAGACAACTTAATTTTAGCCACGCCTTTCAATAATTATGGTGACGAAGTTTTTATTGATGTTGATTTAAATGATCAATTAAAATCAATGTCAAAAGATCGACCACAC
>JAYNJH010000056.1:0-1729 GCA_038109885.1 Candidatus Margulisiibacteriota bacterium
GTATATACAGTGATACTGAACTGGATATAATTAAGTCAACGCTTATTAATCGAAATTTAATGACATGTTTTGATGGGTTTCGCATTCAAGATATCGGCCTTGTAAGCTGGATTAAAACGCATTTCCCTGGCAAATCAATTCATTTAAATCCTGAAATGGGATTTCAGAATAGTGTTGCTATTGAACGCGCATTTGACTCGGGAATCACCTCATTTACATTTAATCATGAAACGCCAATCGATGTCATTCGACAAATTCATACATCGAATAATAGTGCAAAGCGTTTTGAAGTTTATACGCAAGGCCCAATTCTTATACAATACTCTCGTCGTCGATTTTTGAATAATATTTACCACCGCCAAGAAAATCGCTTTTCATTATCGGCTGAAGACCCTGAACTCAAATCACGTTTGTTTCAGTTTCTTGATACACCATTTGGTCATTTTATGTTTGCTCATTTTCACCGATCTTTGGCAAGTTCAAGAGATAAACTTGCATCTTTAAACCCACTATCACTGTTGATTGATGGCCGAGGACAAGCGAACGACTATATCAAAATATCACTTGAACTTTACTCAAGCTTGGAACATTACTCACTGGAAGTACTCAATCAAAAAATCAATGCGTTACATAAAATCTCAAACCGACCACAAAAACCTAGTTTTTTCCTATCGAATAACACCGATTATGATTGGCGAGATGAGCATGCTTATTCTGAGGAACCGATTGGAAAAATCGTATCTTCGTCTAAAAGAGATGGCATTATTATTGAACTTTTCACACCAGTTGATGCCGACCAGGATCTAATGTGCATTAATCCAGACCAAACTCAAACCTTATTTAAACTCCCCCCAATCTTAGATGATTCAGCTCGCCATATAAACCCGCTGCCGCCGTTTCAATTGCATTACATCCCCCCCCATATTAAAGGGCTGCAAACGAAAGGTTTTTTATACTTTAAAAATACGTAATTTGGCGGTTTTCTCCCTTGGGTTAGATTTCCGCTCATGATATGTCGATTGCAATGGCTTTTTAGTTATTCGAATTAGTCCATGTTCCTTTACAAAGGCTTTTACACGCCGATCTTCGTTAGGCTGGAATGTAATGATGGCCACAGTGACATTTTTTAATGGTAAAATTTGCTCTAAAAAATAATCCAACTCATTTAATTCACCGTTCACTTCAACACGAATGGCCTGAAAAATCCGTGTTATTTGAGCAATCAATTGAGATCGAGAACGAACAAAAACAGATGATTTAATTATATTAATAAGATCAAATGTGGTTTCAATGCGACGATTTGTTCTTGCTGCAATAATTTGATCCACTAATTTACTGGGATTTTTCATGTCTGCTTCATTGCGAAATAAATCCATTAAACAAGACTGACTATATGTTTCAAGAACTAATTTAGCCGTTTTGGCCTGCGTTGTGTCCATTCTCATATCCAGTGGTTCATCGTTCTGAAATGTAAATCCACGCTCAGAGGAATCAATTTGATATGAAGACACCCCCAAATCAAGAAGGATATGCGTCGGTTTTATCCCCTGGGTTTCGATGGCATCAAACATGGTAGAAAAAGGTTGACGGTAGCACCTAAAATCATCATATTTAGCCAAACGTTCGGTTGCCTTTTCAATCGCAAACGTATCTTTATCAAACCCAACATATTGAATAGATGGATGCAACGATAAGATAGCCTCAGCATGTCCAGCAAAACCTAGAGTTC
>JAYNJH010000056.1:1739-12050 GCA_038109885.1 Candidatus Margulisiibacteriota bacterium
TTCCATCAAAAACAATTGAATTTGATGAAAGAATAAAATTTTTTAATAAATAATTTAGTAAAACAGGTTGATGATAATTCTTGAAATTCATTATTAACTTATTGTATCATCATATTAACTCCCAAAAAAATAAATATAGTTGAGGGTATTATGCGTAAATTCACGTTATATCAAGCAGCCAGGTATACAAAAATATCTCGTTACAAGCTTGAACAAGCCATTGAAGATGGCTTACTTACTTGTGTTGAAGGTAAAGGGAATGTTAAATGTTATATTCCTGAAGAAGGTTTAAATCAATTTTTAGAGCAGTATGGTGAACAATATCGACGCTTTACATATCCAGAGGAAAAAAGTCAGGCATTTGTCTCTGATGAAATTAACCAATTCATTTCTAAAGAGTTCCATGAACAAATTTTAGTTGAAAAAGATCGCGTAATTAATTTACTTGAATTTCAAAACCAACAACTTATGCCATTGGCTGAACAAGCAAAAGCCGAATCCTTATTAAAAATTAATGAGTTGAAGTCAATTGCTTTATCTGCAATTAAAGAACTTCCACAAGACAAAACTCAATTGAAAGACCAGCTGGTTAATCAATTAGAAAAACTATAAATAACGCTTATAATTATAATAAGAAAGACTAAGTTTAAAATTAGTCTTTCTTATTGAACCTCAATCATACGAATCGAATTTGTTCCGCCAGGGTGGCCCAATGGGTAGCCAGCAGTAACAATGGCTAGGTTTCCAACTTGGACGTAGTTACTAGACTTCGCATCTTCCAACGCCATCTGAATCATGGATCCCCAAGATTGAATTTCAGTAAATTTCTTTTTCATTAGCAATGGGATCACACCCCGATATAGCGCCATTTTTCGTACCACTCTCAAACTATCGGTGGGTGCAATGATGGGAATGCTTGGATTTAACTTTGATGAAATTAAAGCGGTGTTTCCAGAACTTGTAAAGGCGATCATCACATCGGCATTAATTTCTTCACTAATTTGATCGGCGGCTTTACAAAATGTAGTCGCCGCAGATTTAATCTGAAACACTCGTTTAACTTGACTATACTTGGATTTTTTAAGCTCAGCTAAATGTTTATCAGAAGCCTCGCAAATTCGTCGCATGGACTGTACGACTTCAACGGGAAAATCGCCCACAGCCGTTTCTGCCGACAACATGACACTATCACAACGATCATATATGGCATTTGCAATATCCGATACCTCGGCTCGAGTTGCCGTTGGCTTCGTTACCATACTCTCTAACATTTGTGTGGCGACAATCACAGGGGTTGTTAGTCGGTTGCATTCACGAATTGTCCGCTTTTGAATTTCAGGGACTTTTTCCAAACCAACTTCAACGCCGAGATCACCTCGCGCCACCATGATAATATCGGAAACCTCAATAATTTCAATTACATTTTCAACCGCAGAACGTCGTTCAATTTTTGAAATAATTCCAATATCATCGGCGCCTTGGTCTTTTAGAATAGCTCGCAATTGATTAACATCGTTCGCGTTTGATACAAATGATAGTGCGATGTAATCTACACCATAATTTACGGCATGAGTAATATCTTGGCGATCTTTTTCTGTTATTGCAGATACGGAAATGGAAGATAATGGAAGGTTAACGCCTTTATGATTGCTAATTTTACCGCCCTGAGTTACACGACAATGAACAGCACCATCTGTAATTGATTCAATAAACAACCGGATATTACCATCATCAATAAAAACGGGCTCGCCCTCATTTAAATCTGAAATAATTTCAGGGGTTGTTAACCCACACTGATTCTCATCACCAATAAGGGTTTCATCGGCTTTAATAATGAAGGGCTGCCCTGTCTCTAAAACAGCCCCATCTTTTTGAAAAGTTCCAACACGAATTTTCGGCCCTTGCAAATCAAAAAAAATAGCGGTGTAACGGCCAATTTCCTGAGATGTTTCACGAATTAAATCAATGTCACGCTTAATATTTTCGTGAGAACGGTAATGAGATCCATTTAAGCGAATTACATCGACCCCTTCTTGTAAGATTTTTTTTAAATTCTCTTTATTGTTGGTTGCCGGACCTAATGTTGCAATTATTTTTGTTCTTTTCATTTTGTATACGCCTCTACTATGTGATTAAAATGTGTTGGTTCAACAGGCTGAATCGATAATCTTACACCTCGTTTAATAACCATCATACCATTTAGGTTTTTATCATTTTTTAATTCATCCAACGAAATCAACCGTTTAAACTTTGCTTTAAACTTAATATCAACCATAAACCAACGTGGATTTACTTCCGATGATTTGGGATCAAAATATTTGGAGTGATCATCCCAAGCAAAATGATCTGGATACGCTCTTGACGCAACCGTTCCTAAACCTACAATTCCAGGGGGTTTTGCATTTGAATGATAAATGAATACCTCATCGCCAATTTTCATATCGTTCATCATAAAATTACGTGCTTGATAATTACGAATCCCCTCCCAAGGGGTTATCCCCTGAGCTTTTAAATCATCAATTGAATAAACATCAGGTTCTGTTTTCATTAACCATTTTTTCGATTTCATTATATAATATGGTATCATAATTAATCATAATCCACATCAATTTTGAGAAGGCGAGAATATCATGAAATCATTTGATGAATCTATCGAACATTTTAAGTCCCTTTTAACCGAACAGCTGGCTCGAGTTAAAGGGTTATCCCAACAGCAGGATTGGGTAAATTATGCCAATAAATCAAGCATCACTATTGGTATCTGTTGGGGTGATGGTATTGGTGAAGAAATATCTAATCAAGCGCAGCGAGTGCTAGAGGTTTGTTTAGCTAAGGAAATTGAAAATCAAAAAATAATCATTAAACCCATTACGGGATTGACGATTGAAAATCGAGTCAAGCAAATGGCCGCGATTCCCGAAGATGTCCTAAATGAACTTAAATCTTGCGATGTTATATTAAAAGGGCCCACAACAACGCCTCAGAAAGGTGATGGTTTACCAAACATTGAATCCGCCAATGTTGCCATGCGAAGAGAATTGGACTTATTTGCATGTGTTCGTCCGGTTAACGTTCCAGAAAAAAACATTGATTGGATCTTCTTTCGGGAAAATACTGAAGGTGCGTATATGCTGGGTTCAAAGGGTATCGATATGGATGGCTTAAGCATTGACTTTAAGGTGATTACTGATTTGGGCGCTGAACGTATTATTCGCATGGCATTTGAGTATGCTAAAGCGAATCATCGTCGGAAGGTTACGGTGGTAACTAAATCCAATGTTGTTAAGGCCACCGATGGCCGATTTTCAGAAGTTGCCTTTAAAATTGCCAAAGAATATGAAGCTGATGGCATTGTTTGTGATGAGTGGTACATAGATATTATGACCGCTAAGTTAATCGATGAAAAACGACAAAGCGAATTTGAGGTGTTTGTATTGCCTAATCTATATGGCGATATACTCACTGATGAAGCCGGCCAAATCCAAGGTGGCGTTGGGACAGCAGGTAGTGCCAATATTGGATCCAAATATGCCATGTTTGAAGCTGTTCATGGATCAGCACCCCGAATGATTAAAGAAGGACGTGGCAAATATGCAGATCCGTCATCCATGATTAAAGCCGCCAGTATGCTTATCAGGCATATTGGCTTCATTGATTCAGCCAACCAGATTGATCGTGCTCTGGATGAAGTTACTCGTGATCCAGCCATGAAGATTACAGGGCATCCCGACGGGCAAACCTCTGAAACATTTACTCAGGCCTTGATTTCAAAGCTCTAACATTGTTAAAAATACAATATGAATAAGATTCTTTTCCCTTTTGCCGTTTTGGCTACCTTGTCATCTGCCCAGTTGCGTGGCACCACTTCACCTACGCCGTCCCTCGATGATTCACGGCCAGTGATTTTGGATGAGACTACTCACTTGGATGAAATGCCTAGTACCATTCACTATAGTATTTTAGACTGCTTAAATGATGATACCCTACCCTATTGCACAAGTTCTGATATTCACTATCGAAAATCATTAATATCCATTAAAGAACAAGAAATTATTAAATGCATCTCTGGAATTGAAGACTATAATATTTGTAAACATCCAAAAGTCAAAACCATTACTGATGACTTTTCTAAAGGCGGAAACCTTCAAGATTTTCTAGCCAAGGTTATTGCATGCAATTTAGATGCGTGTTCCCATGCTTACTGTCTTGACTTTGAAATTAAGACACTGTTGCATTTGGGTAAAAAGCACTTACATCAGGGTAAATTGTGATTAATTCCAATTAATCTGTTGACTCTGGTATTAAAATCGTTTCTTTTTGAATGGTAATATTCTGCTCTTCTTTTAACTGTGCTTCTGTAACTCGCCGAATTCGCTTGATTACAACCGGCTCATCCGGAACATTTTGGTACTGACCAAAATTTCCTACCGGCACTTGTTTAATTTTTTGAACAATATTGATACCTTCAATCACACGACCGAATACACAATAACCTGGTTGTGATTTGGACTTGTAATTTAAAAACGTATTGTTTGCAACATTGATATAAAATTGACTTGTGGCACTGTTTGGGTCATTGGTTCGAGCCATTGCGATGGTTCCCACCACATTACTTAACCCGTTATTTGATTCGTTTCGTATCGGACGCTTTGTATCTTTACGCTTCATATTTGACTCAAACCCACCCCCTTGAATCATAAATCCATCAATAACCCGATGAAAAATTGTACCATCATAAAACCCTTCATCAACATAGTCCAAAAAATTTCGAACTGTATTTGGTGCTTTTTTGGGATTAAGCTCAATGATAATTGAGCCTTGATTGGTTGCAATCTCGACCAGATTAGACGCATGTAGACTGACGCCTAGAACAGCCATAAAAATCATAATAAAAATAATATTAAACTTTTTCATTTGATACCCTTTCAATTTGAGCTGCAATCTCAATCATTTTTGTAAACTCGTCTAATTTTAAGCTGGCCCCACCCACCAACGCACCATCAATATTTGGCATAGTTAATAAGCCATCAATATTTCCTGAATTTACTGAGCCCCCATACAAGATTGGAATGCCTTCACCGATGATATTTTTTATGAACTGATGTGCTTTATCTGCCATTTCAGGTGTGGCCGTTTCTCCTGTGCCAATGGCCCAAACAGGCTCGTACGCTATGTAAAAGATTTCATCATACTGAGCCACAACATCCAACTGATTCGCAATGACGGTTTTTAATTGGCCGGCATTTCGCTCTTCAAGCGTTTCCCCCACACATAAAATTGGTGTAATTTGGTAGCGCTTACACTGCTCAAGTTTTTCTTTAATCATTTGATTGGTCTCAAAAAAAACATGCCGACGCTCCGAGTGGCCTAACAATGTAAATTTCGCGTTACAGCTTTTGATCATCTTTGCTGAAACTTCACCCGTATAGGCCCCCGACTCAAACTCAGAAATGGTTTGTGCTGAAAGCGCTGCGCCGTTTAAACGAGACCCAACTTCAGTTAAAAAACAACTTGGTGGGGCAATAATTACCTCAATATCACTGTTAATCTGAGCGACACTCTCAATTCCAGAACTTAGCTCTCGGGCGTCCTCTAATGCTAAATTCATTTTCCAGTTGGCTGCAATAATTGGTTTCATTTGATTCTCCATTAATTTAAAGTGATCGCTAAGGCTATAATACCAGCTAATTTCATAATAATCACACCCGTTGGTGCCAAGACCCATTGAAAATAATGGGCATATAAATAGGACTGAAAAACATCTTTAAAAACAGAGGTATCTTTCCCCCCATATTGCCCCTCACGCATGGCATTAAATACGGCCACAACACTATCGCCAAAGATTGACCAGAAAAAGCTGTAAATAAATACCGTACAAAACATTCCCGCCAATGCCGCAATAATGCCTTGTGTTGCTAAATAAAGCTTAAACAATAGCAATGTTATTACGATCCATATTCCCGGTAAGGAAATTGCTTTCAAAGCATTTGACGCGTGTTTATCACACAGTCGCTGAATGTTTGGATGCGCTTTGTCTTGCTCTGAAATTAATGGTATTTCATCCAGTTGACGTTGAATTTCTTTGGATGAAATCATTAATGTTTGATATGTCCCACTGATCGATAAGGCATAAAACACATTAATGGAGACCACACCCAAACCTGCCGCGAATAAATTTTGTATTGCGCCGACCGAAATACTCGCTCCGGACAATGAAAAAGCACAGGAAAATAATAAAACGCTTGTCGCGATGCCCGCCACAGATGAAAACGCATTACCAATGGCCTCTAAACTATAGGAAATCTTCGCCAGCGCTGGAATCATCGGCTTGACTCGCGAATCCCGATTAAAGTTTAGCACTTGCGTTAGTTCATTTGATAAGGTTGAAAACGTTTTAATAAAACATGCAACGGAAATAATTGATAATCCATAAATAATGATCATCATCATCCCAATCAAACCGGTTTGTGCATAAATAAAGGCTAATACTAAAATAACTAAAATCGTAAACACAGCATTGCCA
This sequence comes from Candidatus Margulisiibacteriota bacterium, assembly GCA_038109885.1. Classification (GTDB taxonomy): domain Bacteria; phylum Margulisbacteria; class Marinamargulisbacteria; order UBA817; family UBA817; genus UBA817. The sequence continues at coordinate 8,263 of JAYNJH010000056.1, forward strand.
ACCAATCCATTAAAAAATGATGAAATTAATACATTCGCTGAGCCAAATTGCGCTTGCCTAGCAATGTATTGAATCGGCTTATGATTTACTGAGGTTAAATAAATTGTAAAAAAAACGAAACCTAGCATACTAACCAGCATTAAAGCCACCCCTAGATTAAAATGATGGACAGCTTCAATTTCCAAATAATGCGTGAATGTTAATAGTGCAATAAATGTCAAAAGAATAACAATATAGCCAACCTCTAAAAAGATATTCTGCTTATTTTTTCGAAGCTGACTAAAGGGAAGGGCTAAAATCATACTCACCATCGTAAAACCAACAACCGCAAGGACCCATTGCACTTCGGAAAAATGAATTAATGTCAAAAATGAATTAACCTCTATTTTATGAACTAAGAAAATTAAAAATGCGCCAATTGCAATAAACCACGACCCAAAAATATCCAAATATAATCCCGCCACCGATGCAATGATTGTCCCAGAACTTTTTAGAATTTGTGTTGGATGGGTTATGGATTGATTTGAGGCGGTTAAAAATGATTGATGATGTTCAGCCGCGGCCTTATATGCCCCGCCGGCACTACGCAAATAGAAAGAGGTAACCAATAATCCAACCCCAACACTTAAAAATGAAAATTTATCTAAAAAACAAATCGACAAACTTAAACAACTTAAAAATACCCCCATAAACGATAAACTCTGATAGGTTCCCGCATTAATCACGGACTGGATCATGAGATTCAAATCAAGATTCTTGGGGCTCAGAATGGCTGAAATTGAATTTGGAAAAAATAAGGTTATCACAAATATAACGCCGCCAAAAGCCATAATGGCAATATCAAAAGCGATTACATTCATCCAATCCACTGCGCCATTTGCCCACCAACTTAATAAAGTATAAATAACATTTGTGACAACAATAAATTGCAAAAAAATTTGAAATAAACGTCGATTAAATCCCCGAATACTTTGACCAACTAAATTCACAAATGATTCAACCATTGATTCCCCTAATGGGGCCTTGATCATTCGTTTAAGCCCTAGCAAGGCAATTACCATGGTTCCAATACTTAATGCCAACATAAAATTAATCATTGTCATAATTTATCCTTCAATTTAATTCCTGAATATGATTCTATCATTTTTTTATAGTCCATTTCATTTAAATTCATTGCACTGGTTACTAGGCCTTCATTTTTTAAAATGGCATAATAAAATATCTGCAAGACGTCGGTTTGGTTTTTCACGGAATTAATGTGTGATAAGGCGTCATTTAAAATGGTAAACAACCCCTCATTTTCAATATTTAGCTGCGTCACTGCCCTGACGATATCAAGCATATTGTACGCCGTTGATAATGCCGTGTAATTCTTTTTCAAATATTGAAATGTATCAACACGCTGAATATGACGAAGTGTAAACGAACCATTTCGTTCTAAAACCCCCACTTTTACACAATTAAACGTATTCAGAAGCCCACCGAAACGTGGTTTATTTGACTGAGCAAATTTGGCAAATGCATGAATTCGCCCCAAATCTTTTGTAAACATTTCAACCAATATATCTTTCTCCAAAATTGGCCGAGTATTAAAAATAATGGCTAAGGTTTCCTTCATACTAACCAATTAAATAGTAAAATAATGGTTGTAAAATAAATGAGTTGTCCAATAATATCAAGCGTTGATGATATAAATGGGGCCGATGCAATGGCTGGGTCAATTTTTAATGATTTCAACACAATCGGTAAAGATGCCCCTAACACTGAGGCAAATCCCATGTTCACAAAAATACTTACGCCAATACAAAATGCCATGACAACGTTCTGTGATATTATATAAACATACCCCGAGACCACCAGCCCGATCACCAACCCGATCACACCACCAATCCCTAACTCTCGAACAATAATTTTTATTTTTTCGTTTCTATCTAGATTCGATAGCGCCAAGGCACGGACCAAAATTGTCGCTGATTGATTCCCAATGTTCCCTCCCAAGCCCATTAATAAGGGAACAAAACTTAAAATGAATGACAAGGAGATCCACTCATAGGTTAATTTAGGGGCATAGTGCAACATTATTGTTGAGGCAATAACACCACCAATTATTGTTACAAATAACCAGGGCATTCGATGAAGCAGTGAATAAAATATTGACCCTTGAATCAATTTATCATTTTGAATATCATCACCAGATGTTCCCGATAATTTCAACATATCCACATAGGCTTCTTCAACAACAACATCTACCACATCATCAATAGTAATCACACCTAAAATGATATCCAAGTCATCAACGACAGGCAGTACAATTGAGCGATACTTCTGAAATAAATTGGCCACATCCTCTTGATCGGTATTCACATTCACCTTAATTGGGTAGCTATTTCGAATTTCACTTACTAAAATATCAGGGTTGGCCAACAATAATTTTCGAATACTAATGACCCCTTTAATTTGATTAAACTCATTCACAATAAACAAATAAAACGCAGCATCGGATTCTTTTGGTGATTTATCGATGTAGTTTTTTAGGGCTTCTTTTACATAAAGTTTTTCGGGAATGGATACAAACTCCGTATTCATGAGTGCCCCGGCTGAGTCCTCTTTATAATTCAATAGTTTATTCAGCTCAATTTGGTCATCCATGTCCATTTTACTTAAAATCTCTTTGGCTTTGTCTTGGTTCTCATCTAATAACGCTTCCAATAAATCCACGCCATCATCTTTATCCATTTTTTCTATTAATCCGGCAGCAAACTCAGACTTGAAAGATTGAATAATTTCAATTTGAGAATCCATATCCATTTCTTCAAACACATCCACACTTCGATTGGACTTCAACCGAGAAAAAAATAATACTTTTAATTCAGATGGCAACTTTTGCAGGGCTTCGGCAATATCGGCCTCATGGTATTTATGAAACAACAGATTAAATTGCTGTTGAGTCCCTTTATTTATCAGGCGATGTAGTAAATCAAGTAACCGATCTTGTGTTGTCATGCCTTTATTTTATCTGAGCCTATTTTTTACCGTCAATGCACCAATTATGGGACCACTGCAAACTTAGACTTTCCAATCAATTTATTTTGATCATCAAATAAAAAGATGAAATAAACCCCCGCTGGAACATCAAAATAATTAAAGACACTTTTATCAAAGCGCAACCGATTGGTGCCCATTAGTGCGCCATCCATTCCCTTCAAAATGGTGCGCTGGTAGACCCGATGACCAAACATATCATAAATTTGAACATTGATATTGGCGGGATTGTTTAAAACATACGTTAAGATGGCACCTGAATTTAATCGAAATGGATTAGGGTAAAATAAGATATCGCCATAAATTAAGGCATCTTGTTGATCCATTAAGGTTAGCCGATTATCCAATGATAGTGTCGATGAGGAATTAATGTTTGGATTTGAATATTGCCGAAACCCAACGCGTATGACAGAGATGTAATTGGCACTGCTTTTTTTACTTTCTGATAAATTTCCAGGGGTATTATCCACTTGATTGGTGTTGGTGTAGGTACTAATAGAATACCGTCGCAATGAAATTTCCGAGTAAATACCATTCACACTAAATATTAGAAAAAATACCCAAAAAAAAATATTTGAAACCATCGGTTTAGTTATTCCCACTTTTTTGATGGATTAAACAAAACTCTATTTTCAATTTGATTTATTTTGTGTACTATTTGTGTCATACGGTGAACGTAGCTCAGTTGGTAGAGCCCCGGATTGTGGTTCCGGTTGTCGTGGGTTCGAGCCCCATCGTTCACCCCA
>JAYNJH010000057.1:0-11796 GCA_038109885.1 Candidatus Margulisiibacteriota bacterium
ATGCAGGACCTTCATTTTTTTCAATATAACCGGCATTATCCCCATCCCCGCCCAAACAATCCGGCTCAGAAAAGAACTTGGCAATAGCAAGTCCGCGAAACATGTTTTTAATGGTTATTGGGGGCTTTTTTGATAGCATCATTTGGCTAAAGAGCTCGCCCTCGAATGTTTTAAAATCTGACAACCATTTGGTCAATATCCACCACGTTTCACCAGCGCTCTTGTCGACCGCTTTGACCAATTGCCACGGGGGGACGTCTACTTTAAATGTCTGATACAATGCATAACCGAATGCCTCTTGAATTATTTGCCTAGCCCCTGAAATATCTTCTCGATCTTTGGCAAATTTACCGAGCCATTGATTACCGGCGGAGTCGCTGTATATTGCACCTGGCGAGCGCCCTTTTTGCTTTAAAGACAACATACGAAAGTGTTGATCTATGCCGGCTATAATTTTGTAAAAATTATTATTGTTTAGATAGATATACTGATTCATGAAATATATTTTGTTGAAGATTTTTATACATTTCTTTCAAATCCGCCCATTCACCTGAGTAAGGATTATAGGAACAAAACCAAGGTTTATCATTAAAACTCAGGCCATTTGAATCAGGGCGACAATCAAAACACTCATAACGGTATTCGCAATTTTTGCAACCGGATACATGATCTTTCGAAAAAAATCGAACCTTTGAACTTATCATTGATTCTAAGTTGGTGGTTTTCAAATTACCATAATTATGTCGACGCTCCATAACACAAGGAAATACCGTCAGATCGGTTCCAATATATAAATTCTTCAAAAAGCATTGATGCCCACTCACCTGCCATTGAATGCGTTCTTTTTTTAATGGAAACCGCTTTTTTTCTTTGGTTATCGCCTTTTTTTTGAACATATCAAATGTGTATTGATCAAATGCGCCACGTCCTGTTAATCGCACGGGATCTGGTGAAATTTCATACGGATGATCAAAAGGTTTTTCGCCAATTTTACACCCTTTTGTTTCAACAGCGGCAGTGCGTAATGGAATATCCAAAGCCTTTAGTAAACGAACGGCATTTTCTACTTTGCGATGTGAATGCTTAATGGTTGTTACCCGATCATGTTCGTCTGCATCGTATGAATGAATGGATAATGCAACATGGATTTTATTGTCTTTAAAAAATTGTGCCCATTCTTTATTAATAAACACTCCATTTGTGTAGACTTCAATAAAATCAAAATCTGGCCGAGCATATAAAATCATCTCTTTTAATGTCTTACCTAAAATCATTGGTTCGCCACCAATAAACTGGATTTGTTTAACCCCAATATGTTTAAGATTTTGAATCGCCAACTTAAAATCGTTAAATGTCATCTTTTCATCACAACTTGGGCTTGATTCCTCATAGCAAAAAGAACATTTCAAGTTACATTTTCTAGTAATCTCAATATGACTAAATAGGCTAGAAAAATTGTGTTTAATTTCTGAAATATGCTTTTCCATCACGAGCTTTCGTGAAGGCATTATTATGCCTTGATCAATCAGTGGCTGAATCATCTGTAGATTGTCATCACTTATTTTTTTATCAAAGTTTTTAATTTGCAGCATTGATCGAATATTAATAAGTGCTTCATTCGTAATACTATATAAATTCCCATTTAAAAGATCATAAATAGCATGATTTTTTGCACCTTCAACTAAATAAGTATCTTGTTGTAATTTATAGTAATTGGGCATAGTTTTTTTATAGCACAAAACATTTACAAGTGTCTAATTTTGATATTATAATTATTGAACCCCACTAAATTTAGGAGCTTGTTCAATGACAATTGAAAAAATTAATAATTCCAACCATTTCAAATTATCCAACAAAAGAAATGATCAACCTACTATCGCCAAAAAACAAGGGGTTGAGTTACTGACCCTAGAAAATATACAAAAATTACCTTATGAATGTCGACCAGGCGAATGTGCACCCATTAATGGTGGTAAGTGTTATCCAGACCATTAGATCCCACTTATTTAAGTTAAAGATTTAAATCTGGATTGTTCAAATCTCAAAATGATGAATAAAGCGTGTTAAGTGGTAACATTTCACTCATGTATTCAATTTAACGCTTACCATTATATTTAATTAAAGATTTGTTCTTCTTGAATATTTTGGTCTAGATTAAGACCGCCTTAAATGTTACGACGTTTTATTTCATCTAAAAAACTAGGTGGTTTTCCTGCTTTCGATTCTTGTGGACTAAATTTATTTGCCCCACCTTTTATTCCAGCTAGTAGGTCAGGATTTGCTCTTGGTCGCATTTTGACAGCCGATTCTTGTTGACTAAATTTATTTGCCCCAGCTTTTATTCCAGCTAGTAGGCCAAGACTTACTCTTGGTGGACTTATATTGTCAGCTGGCGCAACAGTTTTATTCGATTCTTCTTCTTCACGTTTCTTTATTAATGGGGCAGCTCTATTTTTAAGTTCAGATTCACTTGGAACTACCTTAGTTAATTGATGCGTTTGGTTAATATGCCTAATTAATGCAGGTTCCCAATTTTCAATTGCCAGTAATTTTAATAATTGAGTAATAACCTTCAAAAACCCTTTAAAATCGGACACTTTAAATACCCCCTTAAATTGATCTAACTCTGCGGTTTCTTCTGGATACGCCTCTCTAAGGTCAGCCTGAAACTGCTCGCTTAACTGATCAAACTTAAAATAATTTTCCTGAACTTGCTCAATCCGCTCCTTCAACATTGAGTATGCAGATGCTTTAGGTTTGCCTTTGGGTTCCAACTTTATGCTATCAAAGAAGCCAGTAATCGCTTGTGTTGGAAAGTCTTTTTTAAGTGTCACCATCCACGAAAGAATTAAATTATCCACAATAAAGGGCCCGTCATTACCGGTTGCTAGCTCGGTTATTCCATCAACCCATTGTTTAGATTTCATGATTTCATGAAATGAATCTTGGATTTGATTAATTTCTAAAAACTTTTTTAAACTGTTCATTATTTCTAGGAGTGTGAATGGAAGCTCTGAATTGGATTTAATTTGAAGATCTTTTGATTCACGCAATGTCTTCGTAGCTACTTCAACGTTGTCATACAACCTAATTTGATAAATTACTTTATTAAATTCGATTTGTTTTGCTCTAAATGATGTCTTTAAGTCATCAATTTTTTTGGTCAAAGCCTCGTCTTGCGACATCTCCTTCAATGTCAAACTTAATGCAATTAACTGTTTTTGATACTCTTTAATATCCTCAATCAAAAAATTAAGATCGTTTTCATTTTTCTTTTCAATTATAAGCGTTGCTTTTTCAATTACCAAAGGCTGTAACTCCTCTAAATAATTAATTGCACCTTGTTTAATAATGACTAAAAATTCAGCTAATGATATTTCCTTTTGAAATGGAACCTGGCTGCTTTTGGCGGCTTCGTCCAAAGGAAAAGAGCTAAGTATATCTAATAGTCCAACCAGATACGTATCACGTTCATCCTCAGGGACTCGTTTAAAGTCAATCTTAATTTCATCTCCAATGAATTGAATTGATTTCTCAATATTTATTAGTGTTTTATTTAATCTTAACAGGGCATTTTGACTTTCTTTGTCACCGGCGTTCAACTTTTCTTTAACACTATTCTCTAAAATTTGCTTCATCACTTTTATTGGGCCCTGCCCTTTAGTTAACTCCACACTACTTTTTTTAGGTTTAGCGATAAGGGGGGTCCCTCTAATTTCTTTTATTTTCTTTTCTGTCAAATTCAATGTCTTTATAATCTCTACACAGCTGGAAAATCGTTTCATTAGCTCTGGGCTTTTCACTTTCTTTAAAATTTGCAGTATGTTTTCAAAGTTGTTGTAAAAGCCTTCTGTTAAACTTAGAATCTTATCTAAACTATTTTTTTCAAATTTCTGTAGGGGCGCTAATACATCGGTTTTATAACTGTTAAATCGTTGTTCAAAATGATTCTTATTTTCAATTTTTAGATCTTCAATTTTCTCAGGGCTATATTCTTTACTTAACCATTCCAGAAATTCGATAATATGTTTACTTACTTTATTTTTTTGGACTAAAACATCTAGATTTTCCACCAATTGGTCATGTACCAATTTATTTTCATAATCATTTACTTTCTCTTTAATTTCATTAAGCTTTAAAAATTTTTCTTTTTTTTGCTTATTTAATATAAACGCCTCTAAATTGGAGTTAATCGTACTAAGAACCTCAATTTTTTCTTGATAATTCAAAGGCTTGTGAGTATTTTCCATGACTGAATACTTAGGTTTCCACATAGCCTTAATTTGGCTTTTATACAGTTCATTCAGTTGCGCGTCGATGTTTTCAAAACTCGCATCTTGCGTTTCATCTTGGTTGTTTAATCCTTTATTTAATTCTTCGATCTCACTTAACTTTGGCATTACCTCTGAACTTATAATTCCATTTCGTTGCTTATCAATCTCAGTTAAAAGATTTTCCCTGTCTTTCACTTTCTTTTGTGATAAATAAGATGTTAAATCATCGCCCGACTTATACCTATCAATTATTATGCTCATAGGCATCCTTTGCTCTATTTCAGACTCGAGAACCCGTTCCATCTCTCTAAATTTACGCTGCGCCTCACCCTTTAAACCTGACAAACTACTTTTAACTTCTTTTAAAATTGTGTCGATTTGTTTATCACCTTGTTTAATTTGATTAATCATTTCTTTGGGGTTAAGGTTTGCAAGTTCATCTAGTGACAATGCCTTTGGCCTTGGTAGTTCAACTTTTTTTACCGTTTGGCTTATTTCTGCAATCAAATCACCTTTTTTATCGCTTGTATTTGGTTGACTCCCCAATGCTGAAGCCCCCTCACCTTTACTCCCTGATTTGGGCGGCTTAAAGTATTCCTTTGATTTTAAATAGAAGACAAGCATTTCTTTTTTTTTTAAAATTGAAGTATTAGAATCAAAAAAATCATCAATCAATTGAATTTGTATCGATTCATCCCTTATATTATCTAAAATCGCAGCCGCAAAACTTTTCAAGTGCTTATCAATTTCGTTTTGTTTCCCTGGATTTTTTTTAAAATCCTCATACAACATTTCTTTCATAGGAATCCTAGAAAATTGAATAACCAAGTTTTTTTTGTAAACCTCCAAATCAATTGAGACCACATTTGAATTAACGGGTTTTGACTGAATAGCTTCCAAATTTTTGGTTATATCCCTGCTTGCAATCTGTGTATTATTTAAATTTACCGTTGCTTGCTCATCGTCTGATTCACAGTCAGTATGATCAGGATTAGCATGGCCACCGTCTAAACTATTCACCTTCTTTGTGTTACGTAAACCGAATTCTGCACCTTTGAATTGAATGGGTTGAAACTCACCTGCTTCAGGGGCCTGTGGTGATACACTTCGATCTGAATAGCCATCCTCGTTATCTGTATCATCGGGTGGGAAATTAGCTGAATCAGACGTCAAGTTACCCGTTAATGAAATCCTGGGTTGATGGTTGTTTGACTTGGTCGCTTTAGACTTCAAAAACTCATCAAATTCAGTCTCAATTGATTGATTTTTGTTGAATTTTTGCAAAAGATTCTTATGTTCATTCGGCGTTATGTTTTTAGTTAAACTTTTAAATACATCCGCTATTTGATGTTTTGGGCTTTCAGAATGCTCATTCTTCAATATAACATCATAGGCTAAACAATCTTTCAAGAAAGATGTCCAACTGGTTTCATCTTTTCCTAATCGATTGGCCTCTATTTTAGTTAATGGATTCTCCGCCATGTTTTTATAACTAAACCGATCATGACGCTCAAATTCAGAAAAACATTTAAAAGATACACGATTGGAACTATCTCGATGGATACTTAAGCTAACTTTTAAAACAATGTAAAGGTTCTGCAGCATCGTAACTTCATTATTTGTCAATAACTGACTTGGATAATCTTCAATCTGTCGATTATATATGTATTGGCCAACTTGATCTAAAACATGACATTCATCTTGACTATTTTTTATAGTTAAATTTGGAATTTTAGCCTCATTAATAATATTTAGCAATGCCTGATTCAGTGCATTTTTTCCAGAATCTAAATTAAATACTTTGCAAATTAACTTTTTCCCGCTTGATGAGACTCCAAGCTCAACTGATGAACTCAATTGATCGCTGCCTTGCTTTGTTTTTTTTACAATGGCTTGATGAGATATATTCAATAGATTAAAGTTCAAGGCCCCCTCCATCTATATTTATTTACCCAGAAAATGCCTATTTCAAACACATTTCCTTATTTAATTACAGCATAATATAAAAACCATGCTTCAATACAGATCAACTTATTTTTTGACGCCCTTTGGCATCGTTTATTGACGCAGGGGACAACCAAACCTCATCAAAGTTTCTGCGGACCTACGTTCACTCATTTCATGCTAAAACCCCACATGATTGTTTTAAACTACTGCCAATTAATTCAAACCAAAATTTCAATGACTTTGCTTGTTTTTTTGATGTTCAATGAATTCAGCTTTGTCACTTGATGACACTCAATTCCCATCCCTTTTAAAATTGGGACCAACTTTTGCTGATGCTTTAATTTAAAATGAGAATCAAACTTTTCATAGGTTCTTGCAATGGGCAGCTTCTCAAAAATTCCGCCACCACCGTTATTTAGAATTATAATGATGAATGGCCGACGCGCTTGTTTTAAGCATATAAATGCATTTAAATCATAAAGGGCGGCCAAATCCCCAACAATGCCAATAATAGGGACACTTGTTTCTATCATACAAAGCCCAGCTATTGTTGCGATATTTCCATCAATGCCACTGGCACCTCGATTGCAAAACAAGTCCCGAACATTCGGTAGGCATAACTGATCTACATAACGAATGGGTTGGCTATTCGCAATAAAACAATCCACTTGAGGTAGGTCTAAAAAAACATTCCGAATTTGGCTAAACTCACTCTCACAATCATTTGCAATTCTATTTTTGGTAATTTGGTTCAATTGATTTATATCCAATATACTGGATGGTAATGGCTGACAACCACATAATGCGTTTAATGAAATTCGACTAGTGCCTTGAGGTAATGGGACAACCGGGCGATACGATTTGGAGATATGAATCACTTGTGTTGACTGTTGTTCAATGTATTGAGCCATTTTTTTACTAACCCATGGGCCACCGATGTAAATAATTAAATCAGGTTCACACTGATCCAGTATAACGGCGGCATCATCTGCTGACTGTGCCACATTGGGTAATTGTTTCGCTGAATGATGCGTTACATCCACCACTGTTGGCCAATTAAAAAACTTGATGACATTTTGAATGTCGCTAGCATTAACAAAAGGTTCTGTCTGACCAATACATAAAAGACCTGATTTTGCAGCATTGATTTTATTAATGATTTGTATGGATAATAATTCATTCTGTGAATTGGAATTTATTTTGGGAAGTTGTTGAAGCCTATTATTTTCGGGATTGTAGGGAAAGGCCACCGGGTCTTCCAATGGGCAATTAATGTGAATAACACCCCCAAATGTGTTTTGGCGCAATAATGCATCATTAACCTGATCCATAAAACGATTATTTTGATCGCAGGATTCAGGCACATGAATTTCAGCAATAACATTATTAAACTTTTTCGTTTGATTGATGGTTTGATTTGCCGATGTAAGCTGTAAGCGACGGGGTCGATCCGCCGTCAACACAATCAAAGGATAATAACTATTCGCAGCTTCAGTAATTGCAGGATATAAATTTGATACAGCTGATCCGGATGTGGTAACGATCAATGACGGCTTTTGACTTATTTTTGTATACCCTAATGCAATAAAAGCAACGGCCCTTTCATCGAAAAAGGGGTTAACCTTGATACCCTGATGATCGATTTCCTGAATTAAGGCGGTGGACCTTGATCCAGCACCAATAAATGCATATTCAACCCCTGCATTTTTAATTAATTTGATTAAGGGGGCAATAATCGTCGTATTCATTGTGTCTCACTGAAAATGCTCGTGAATAAACTAATTTTTGCATTTAACTCATCCCATTCTGCCATCGGATCTGAATCCGAAACAATCCCTGCACCTGCAGATAATATGACTTTATCTCCAATGACACTGCCAGACCGAATGGCCACCACTATGTGAGCTTCATCCTTGGTTATTGTTCCCATGGGGCCAGCATACCACCCACGATCAAATGGCTCATTTTCTTTTATGAACCTTAACGCATCTTCTGCGGGAACACCCCCCACGGCGGGTGTTGGATGAAGCGCCTGTATTGCTGTTAACCAATCATTCCCCGGGGACAAATGCCCTTGAAAATGCATCATAAGATGCAATAAATACTTCAATTCAATTAATGAGCGATTTTCATCAACAATTACTGATGTACATAATCCCTTCAATTTTTGATCTATAAAATCAACGACATATTGATGTTCACCAATATTTTTTTGACTGGTGAGTAACTGATGTTTTAAATGGGAAACATTGGCACCTTCGGGTTTAAATAGGGTTCCAGCAATGGCATCGGAGGAAATAATATTCGAATTAATTTCGAATAACCGCTCTGGCGTTCCCCCAATAAATGAATGCTCAGCAGCTGATTTAATGCAAAAGTTATATACCCCATTGTCTTTCTTCTGTACGTTTTTAAGCAATAAAAAGGGATTTACTTGATTAATAAACTTAAACGTTGTTTGACGTGCCAGAACAACCTTTTCAATCTGATGGCGGGTCATTTGATCCTGAGCTTTATTGACTATTTCAAGCCAACCATCCTGAGTTGGTGAATGGGTTTTTGTTTGATAGGTCTGATTGGTTGATAAATTTGATTTGAAATTAATGGCGCTATTCACAGCGTCTAGTTGCTTAAATGCGTCTTCTTTACTGTTTGATTCAAGATCTAAAAGCACATGAATCTGGGTCCCATGGCTTGTTTTTTCAAGCCACATTATGGGCATAACCCAATATTCTTTTGGTAAATTAGTGTTTGTTGCAAACGCATTGATTCCAAAATATCGAATAGGAAAATCAATTTTTTGAAGCATTTTTTTTAAATCACTATTAGTTAACAGCCTCCATGCCCCAAACGAAACATATTCCTCTGTTTGATTGGGTTTAGAAAAATAAATTGAAGGGGTTATATTGGCATTGGCGGCAATGGATAAAATATCAACGGACGCCATGCAGGGAAAGGTTGAGTAAACGAAAGGGGCATTGGCCTGATCTAACTCAGTTCGAATCCATGCTAAAATTGAACTATTTAATCGCATAGATCAGCTGAACAGATTGAAACATAAAAAACCGACATTCGACGTGAGTAAATCCAACCTTGGTTAGCTTACGCTTTAAATCATCTGGGGTATGAAATGTTTGAATACTTTTGGCCAAGTAACCATAACTATCTCCGTGCCCCGAAAATAGAATCCCTATTAAACGGACCCATGTATTGAGGAAAACCCCATTCAGAAATCGTATAATTCCATTGGCAGGCTGACAACTTTCAAGAATCACGAATACCCCATTGGGCTTCAATACTCGATGAGTTTCGGTAAATGCTTGATCTAAATTTTCAAAATTTCGTATCCCAAAGGACACCGTGGCGGCATCAAATTCCTGATTGCTATATGGCAGCTGATGAATGTCTGCAACTTTTTTTTGAATATTTGTAATATTTTTCTCATCGCATTTTCTCAACCCAATATCCAACATATTTTCGGCCATATCTAAGGCTATTATATGATTTAAATTGGGCTTGTGTTTCGCAGCCGTTATTGCGACATCCATGGTCCCGGAAGCAATGTCTAGTAAAGCGACTGCTGAATCTGGAACATAAGCAACCATTTGATTACGCCACTGGATATCCCTACCAAACGTAATAAGACGATTAATCAAATCGTAGGTTTTGGCAATTTGATTAAACATTAACCAGCGCTTATTTTTTGAAATGGTCATTAGTTTAATATATCGAAAAGCCAGATTCTGAACAATCATTGGTTCATTAAAGACCATAATTCTTTTAGCAAAAGGGATTGTTCAACCGTTGATGTGTGTGTTATATTTATGACTCATACATTCTGGCTGTTACGCAGTTTAATTGGAGGAAAAATGAGAAATTACGATTTATCCGTATTTTTTGATGTGTCAAAAGGTGAAGAAGAAGCAAAACGATTACAAGACAAGTTGGTTTCAGTGGTTGAAAAATCCGGTGGCAAAATCTACAACCATGAAAACTTGGGAAAAGTGGCTTTAGCGGGCACTTTTAAAAAGCATTCTCAAGCGTATGGCGCTCGCATACAGTATGCGACAGATAACAAAGGACTTGACGCCCTTAATAAGGAATACCAAATTAATGAAGGTATTATTCGTCAATTAAATATGCGTCTTGAGCATGTTGTCGATGAAGAAAAAATTGAAGAATTAACCAAATAGACAATGGCCTCATATAATAAAATTCAATTGACAGGAAAATTAAGTGATGCACCGGATGTTAAGGCAACCACGTCGGGACACTCATTGGCTAAATTCACGTTAATTGTTCCTCGTATTGAGTCTCTTCCACAAACTCGATTTGATTATATCCGAGTCACCACATGGCGTGAAAATGCAGATAAAGCGGCATCATTTAAAAAAGATGATGTTATTTTTGTTGAAGGACGAATCATTACGGATTCTTATGAAGACCAATCATCTGGTCAACGAAAATGGACAACCGAAGTTGATGCTCGTCAAGTGGTTAATTTCAATGAAGTTTTTGGTGAAATTTCGGCAGCAGAATCAACCACCTCCGATGTAGAGCCAACGTCATTTGAAGCCCCTCCAATTGAAAATTTACCAATACAACCTGTTGATGAAGCGGCGTTTTTTAAAGATCAGCCTGTAGAAGAGTCTGAAAATGATCTTGAAGAAGATGTTCCTTTTTAATATAATGAAACGCTATGAATAAAGTTTTTATAATTGGTCGTTTAGTTCGTGATCCTGATTTCAGAATGACACCATCGGGTGTGGCATTGTGTCGTTTTACAATTGCGACAGACCGTATCCCAAAGCAAGAAAATCAAACGGCTGATTTTATTCGTGTTGTTACATGGCGTCGTTTGGCAGAGATTTGCAATCAGTATCTTAAAAAAGGGAAGTTAATTGCCGTTGATGGTCGTCTTCAAATTGATTCCTATGAAAAGGATGGCGAAAAACGCTACAGTGCTGAAGTGGTCGCTGATGGCATGCAAATGTTAGATCGAAATAACGATTCAAATGAATCGCAAATATCACAACAATCATCACCAAGCTTTGACTTGGTTTAGTAATTTTCAGGAGTAAATAATGTCAAATAACAAAGCAATTAAAGAAAACCCCAAATTCAAACGAAAGAAAAAGCGCCCTTGCCCATTAACGGTTGATCAAATTAATGTATTGGATCATAACGATATTGAAAAGTTAAAGCGATTCATTAGTGATCGAGGGAAAATTTTACCTCGTCGTAATACTGGTGTATCTGCTAAAAAACAACGTATTGTTGTTAAGGCCATAAAGCGTGCTAGAAATTTAGGCATTTTACAGTACTGTTCTGAATAAGAGGTGAAAGACAATGGAAGTTATTTTAATTAAAGATTTAAAACGTAAGGGTACGTTTGGTGATGTTATTGAAGTTGCTGATGGCTACGCTCGTAACTATTTAATTCCCAATGGCTTTGCTTTGGTTGCCAATAAAACCAATAAAAAAAGATTTGAAGAGATTAAAGAAAAGGCCATGCTAGATGTAACAAAATTACGTGAAGCACTTAACGAAACTGCGGGACAAATTAAAGATAAGG
>JAYNJH010000058.1:0-11735 GCA_038109885.1 Candidatus Margulisiibacteriota bacterium
AGGTTAAGATGCCATGCTATCCGAAATGATGCTGTCATTGGGTTGGGGGTTGGTTGGTGGGATGCTTGTCACATTAATTTTGGTCCCAATTGCTTACGCATGTGAACATGATGTATCCCGATTTATAAAAACCATTAACCTTAAACGCTTCATCCCCGGGTTGGGGCTCCTATTATTTTTTACTCTTCCCATTTATGCTGAAGAACTACCGGATACCCTATTTATTCAAAAAGCCTTAAAGAACAACCCGGATTACCAATTCATTTTGGAGCAACAAATTGGGGAGCTTCATCAAATTGATCTAAGTGTGGCGGTATCTGACATTGTAACTTCGGTTCTTTTGGGCGCTAGCTATAACTTTGATAATGAGGAGACCATTCCAGACTCATCACTCAAAATTTCAAAATTATTTTATCCAACCGGTACCAATGTCAATGCATTTTATCAAAATAGACGGTTTGCTGGATCAAATTTTAAAGTCGAAAGTTATGGTGCCGCCTTTTCCCAGGATTTACTCCAGAATGCTTTTGGGCGAAATAATCGACTTACGCTACAAAATACATCGCTTCAAAAAAAAATCATTCAGATTCAAACACTTGAATCTATTGAGGACTACATCGCCAAATTACACCAAATCTACAATGACTGGACTGAATCATTTAAACGAGTTCAACTGGAACGAAATATTCTTAATAATATTGAGTTATTACGTAAAGAAGTTCAGCTAAAATATAAGCGCCGCATTGCAAGTAAGAATGACGTTGATCGTGTTCGGTTGCAAGAACTTAATCAACGCGGGATTTTGATTGACACCGAAAAACAACTTAAACATGATGCCGATCATATTGGACAACTGATGAACGATTTTAATACATACACCCCTATTGTGAAACCCATAATCAGGTTTTCATTAGCCATCCCTAGTGAAAACCGATCTTTACAAGCGCTGAGCCTAATGGAAGAAGCAAATGAAATTGAAACGAAAATAAGGGCGAATGAGCTATTTCCAAGCATCACCCTGGATACCAGCATTTTCAATGAAGCCCGAACGGTCAACAATGTTCGGACTGACAATTTATTTCTAACGGGTGGCCTGGGAATTGATCTGCCAGTATCAAATCAATCTAAGCAACTGTCTTACCAACTTTCTAAATCCATACAACGCCAATCTCAACTGACATTGGCAGCCTCTAAATTAGCTTATCAAAACGATTCTAACCGCTTAGCAGATGAAATCTTAGTTCTTGAACGCCGGTTTCAAATTGATGAAAAAAAAGCACGTTTAGCCAATGATATTTTAAGGCAAGACGGGGATGATTATCGCCGGGGTTCCATTAGCTTAAATGAATACATTGAATCATTAAATCGTTCTATTCAATCACAACATGCGATCCTTTCTCGCTCCATTCAATATCAAAGGGCACGAATTGAATGGTATCGCTTAACTGACCGCCTAATAACCCCTACCCCCTAACACTTATTTACCTCACGCTTCACTGATACCCTCTGTCTTGTCACTTGATTCATACCGAATAGTTTATTGGATATGATTTAGATGAATTGATAATGTTTTTGTCGGATTTATGTAATAGAAAACCATTTTCTTATGTATTCATAGCCCAATTATTTATATAGGCTAAACCATCAAGATTAGTGTGCGGGCTAACGTTACCAGTAAATGCCGCGGCTAAATTTAATTTGGTCTTCAAATGATTTTTTATATTGAATTCTAAAATCGGATGTATTCGTGGTTGAATACCTTAATTCACTCTTTATTAAAGTTAATTTTTGATCATTATAAAAATACTCGGCAAGCTCAGCTTGCAATTTCCAATGATTAGAAAGTTTGGAAATAAAGCCCACTTTTGGCGATATCCCCAATGGAAATTCCCCGCCCTGAAACTGAATTGCCAATATTCCATACCCAACACTATTTAACCCTAAGGCCATACTTTTCCCTAAACCAATCTCAGTAAAAAACACAGACTCATGCAACCCCATTGTTTTATCTTGATCAATTCCAATTTGAAGACTCCATGCCAGTCCACCATCGCCACGTAATCCCGTACGAGATGTATTTAAAGCCACAACATTTATAAAGGTTAAATAATCAAATTTGATTTCATTTTGAATCACGTCTATTTTGAAATCCATCATTTCAATTGTTGCATTGGGAATTCGGGCTGTATTTATTGATAATGCATCATAATTCGTTGCTCTGAATCGTAACCCAAGGCCGCCGACGCCATTGTTTTGAATATTTGATACCTCTATTAAACTCGAGGGCTGAGACTTATGTATCGGAACACCTTTAAATTGCGGCGGCATAGTAGATGGCGGTAATTTGATGCGCTCCAAACTTACCTTTTGCTTTAAAATTTTGCTGGGTTTATCTTTAGTATTTTTTACCGAAAGAAACCCCAGATACTCAATAAGAACATTTAAAATATTGATTTTTTGATCTGTGGTTAATAACTTATACTCATTACTATCAAAATTATGTTGCTTTAATATTTCTTTAAACACCACCTGCTCATCTATCGTTAACCTTTCGTACAATTGAATAAAACGATTTTCTCGTGATGGTATATAATTCACCTCGCTTACTAAGCCAGGTACTTGATTTGCATTAACAATGATCTGATATGGTAACGTCCATGGTGTATATTTAGGAATGATAGAATCTTCAATTACCAGATCCACCAATTTTGCAACTCGGTATGCACAGTTATCTCTAAAAAAGTAATATGTATAAAACTCGCCCAACATTTCCCAGGTATGGGCGGTAAGTAATTCACGCTGATACGGTGTTAAATTTAATTTATATTCCCAAATATCTCTCAAATCATCTTCAACATAATTATGATTATAACGGTAAAACCGTTGATCGGAATACGTTGAATCATAGCCCCCCATAATCCCTTTAGCGATGTACATAACGGGGCTTTCGTTGGGGGGGACAATCGCCCCATAATTAACTGTTGTGTTTAAATACAGGGGGGTTGATTGATTAAACTTTAATAATAAGTGTCCATAAAAGGATGATGGATTGGAAAAATACCCACCCACATATAGTAAACTAATGGATTCGCTGATCTCATTATTTCGAAATTCGTTGTATAAATTACAGTTCGGTTTTGGGTGAGGATAGCGAGCTATTCCGAGTTGCCTTTCAAGCCAAATATACCGCGCTGGAAACCGACATTGGGGATGATCATTTTGATCTTTTGGCAAAGGGGCAAAATATGAACGTATGGTTTTATTAAGCTCGGAAACGGGATTGGTTCGACCATCCTTGGCTAAAAAGAACGGCTCTGATTTAACATCGCTCTTGTGAAAAAGAATCGAGCCCGTATTATATCCCAATAGCTGCTTCCACTTTAATTCATATCCGAGTTTTCTACTATTCGCCTCTTTCAACAATTGATTAATAGCGCTGGATTCTGCTAATACGACTATCGAAAACAGAAAAAAAAATAATATATAACGTATCATTGCCTAATAACTAAAAAGCCTACATTGAAATGTAGGCTTTTGTTAATTAAATTTTTTGAATAAAAAAATTAGATTGTGCAAACTTTAGCAAAATCATTAGATACCTTAGTATCTACAATATTATAGAATGCTTCAGCTTTTTCAGAACGTGTTAAATCAACGTAAGCTACTTTGGCCATTTCATCAGCTAAAGACGAACGAATTGATTCTGTTAATTTTGATTTTGAATTGATATTACAATTTAACATGGTTAGCATTGAATCCACGTGCTCTCCGTTACCACGAATTGTCTCTTCTTCAAGAATGGGGTATGTTTCCATGATAAACTTTGCTGTACTGGCTTTTGCTCCAGAACATGTTTCTTCAGATGAAATTTGAGATGTAACTGCTGTCGTCCCCAAATCCCAAATAAGGTTAGAGATTGCAGCTAACGATCCATTGTCAGGGAAAACAATTGCACCAATACCACAGTCACGCCATGCATTTGTCTTTGCAAATGATTGAATAGATATTGTTAATAACATTATTAATAAGATTTTTTTCATAAACTTCTCCTTATTTTCATATTTTTACATTTTTTCTAAAAAAAAGAAATTAATTTTAATTGCAATTTTAAATCATGGCTGGGACGCAACATTTTTTGACAAATTTCCTCAACCCGCTGTATCATCGTTTGTAAGGAGATTGGTTAACATGAAATTTTTAATTACTTTATTATGCTTAAGTTCAACAATTTTTGCACACTCTTTTGATCGTGAAAATACATTTTTTTATGAGCCCGCATTAGCTGTGCAGGTTTCTAATGTTAGTGGTTACAAACTCGCCGATGTAAATTCAGGACGAAGTGTCGGTGGATCGATTCGTGCTGGGTATCACTATAATATATCTGACGATTTTTACATTGAGCCCATTATCAATCTTAATTTAATGACTGAAAATAAATCCACTGGCCAGAACCCATCTAATTTGCAAACGGTAGATATTCTTACAACGACCAACTTATATGGTTTAATGTTTAGAATTGGTACTATTCGATACCAAAAAAAATATGGTTTTGAGCTTGTATTAGGTTTAGAATCAAATACTTACAGTGTTGATCAAGATTTCGCAAATTTTGTAGGTGGAACAAAAGCGGATGATATTACATCAACAAACTTTATCTATGGGATACGTTTTATTGGGAATCAATCCAAAACATTATTTTTTGATCAAGTCAAATTTGGGATAGAGCTGTTAACTCAATCGACATCATTTAATCCCATAAAAAATATTAACGAAACATGGGATGTTCAAACCACCACATTAAGTTTCTTCTATTTTCTTTAGTTCGATTTGAGCATTTATTAAAAAACTTATCGTATGTTAAACTGAACAATTGATTTAATAATTAAATCAGATATAATATTTTGATGAATGAAAAACGTGTGATTGTTGGGATGAGCGGTGGTGTGGATTCATCCGTCACAGCAGCAATTCTTAAAGAACGTGGCTTTGAAGTGATTGGAATTACCATGCAATTACTTCCGTTTGAAGAGCAAAAACAGTCGGCCTGTTGTAATTTAGGTGCGGTTGCGGATGCTCGTCGGGTCTGTCAGAAATTAGGCATTCGTCATTACGTCATAAACTCACGTGACATTTTTAAGGAAAAAGTTATCGATCCATTTGTGAATACTTATAAAATGGGCCAAACACCCAATCCTTGTGTTGAATGTAACCGCTTTATTAAATTTGATGAACTTTTAAAGCGTGCCGATGTGCTTAATGCAAAATATATTGCCACAGGTCACTATTGCAAAATCACAAAATCAAAACTCAACGATGAACGCTTTATCAAGGCAGCAAATGATCAAGGAAAAGATCAATCGTATTTTCTGTATATGATTAATCAACCCACACTAAAACGCCTTTTGTTTCCCTTGGGACGCTATACCAAAGATCAAATTCGCCAAAAAGCAAATCAGCTTGATTTACTAAATGCAAATCGCCCTGATAGCCAGGAAATTTGCTTTGTTTCCCAAAAAAGTTACCGCAACTTTGTTGAAAGTCGACTGGATGATTCAGAAATTAAACCAGGGAATATTCAACATGTGGATGGAAGTACCTTAGGTACCCATTCAGGAATTCATAACTTTACGATTGGGCAACGTAAAGGACTCAATATCTCATACCCCACACCTCTTTATGTACATCATATTGACGATAAGACCCATACCGTTATTGTTGGCAACAAAGATGATCTTAAACAACATGAATTGGGCCTTCATACATTTACAACCGTCAGTGGCGAGCTATTACACGAGCAATCGGTTGAGATTAAGTTAAGATACTTAATGAAACCCATGAAAGCTAAAATTCATCACCATTCTAAAGGTAAAGCAACACTTAAATTAACCTCCGCCCACTCATTTATTACGCCCGGGCAATCTTGTGTTTTGTACAAGGGCGACCGAATTTTAGGTGGCGGCATTATCGAAAACCAACACATTCAGTTAAATTAGAACTTAAAAACTTCTACTTTGTGGTATAATATAAATATATCCCATCAAATTAGGAGGAAAACGTTTAAGTTTTTTAATTAAACCGATCCCTTATTATTCCCCAATTCGTCCTAAAATTTTCAGTATCGGCCAAGGGTTGAATTAAAAACATAACGCTATCGATGCATTATGAAAATTATTAAAATAAAGCGTATTAAAAATAATTTACTTCCTGCTCAAGCCTATCATCACGATGCAAAACCATTAATTTCAGCCTCACCGATTATTCATGCGGATAATGTCTTCCAAGAACGGTTTAATTGCGCTCGTATTCTTGCTAAGCAATTAACACAATTTTCACAAATGAGTGACTATCCGCCTTCTGACTCTGAAGTGAAACTTATCGTTCAATTCTTGGCATTATTTTGGGATAAAAACCATATTGATCATATCGAGGAAAACGTTATCATTTCCCTTAATTTACTGCGATTTCCCAATGAATTACTGATCAAGCATACCCATATTAATGATGAGTTTACTCAATCAATCGCTCTAACGTGGACAAAATTAAAAACTTTGGTGGGTGTAACTTATAAAGCAATGGACCCCGCATCAATTGAACAAGATTTTTTTAATTTCACCCAATCGCTCCTTGTTTTTAAAACAAGTTTAATTAAATGGAGCCAATCAAACATCGATGCATTAAATGACCTATGGATTCGACTTGAAACAGAACGGCGTGTTCGCAAAAATCACCCCGACCCGGTTTACTGCTATATTGAAACGGGCTTGGTTGAGTTTCAAATGAATATTGAAAAACTTATCCAAACATTTAATCAAGATGGCTGCGATCAGTCACTTGATATAGCCATACAAAAATTAAATGATCGTTGGCCACTTTTGTCATGGCTGGAACTACCAAGTGTTGAACGCCATCGGGAGCTTTGGTTATCCTTCGTAAAAACGAACCAAATTACCATCCCGTCACTGGATTGGGAACTGGTTGAATTTCAACTGTTTAATATCCCTTACAACCCGAACTCACCCCCACCCCTCGATATTTTAACCGATACATTCTTATCTATTATTGAATTTATTGAATCTGAAATTGAAGATCATACCATTCAAGAGATTCGCTTGCAGTGCATTGATGGCCCCATCATTGAAAGTATTGATAAATTATATGAACACGTTACTAAAATGATTGATATTCTTTGTCAACAAATGGGCCGATACGCCCAAAAAATTAATTACGAATCGGCCCTTCATCATATGACAGAAACATGCAATAAAAAAGGGGTTCCCTCAGCGCTTCCCATTGCTTTCAAATTCTTGCTTTTTTATGGCCGACTATTCTATAAGCAAAACTTAACATCCATTTTAGATACCAACCCAAATTTACTTGAAATGAAAACCGTTAAACTGGAACGAAACTTCTTTTTAGAGCGCCCCATTCCAAAAACACATGAATGGATTCAAAACCACCTTAAAAAGGGAACTGATTCGCGTCGTTTTTTCCCAACGTTTGGTCGATACTTGATCCTTAATGAACTTCTATCCAAAGTGCTCCATGATGGCCCTATTAAAAAAATTGATCTCCCTGAAATTCTTCGCTGGGACACCTCACGTTTAATTGACATTCAACAGATATGTTTATTGAGTATCCAAAAACGGGTCATCTACCAAACCAGTCAGCAACTTTTTAAGAAGTTTTTTACAAACTCACTTCCAGAGCAATGGTTAAAGCAACTACCCACAGATTATACCATTCCTGATATTTTGGATTGGATCTGGGAAAAAACTCACCTCTGCAATGCCTCTAAAAAACAGTTCAAGGCATTACTAAAAACAAATTTATCGCCGGACTCACCTATGTATCAGGCACTTTTAAATGAAACCAAACAGCAACTTCATAATAAAATAATGAATCCCTCAACTCGTTTTGAGTATCATGCCCTTTTTCCTATCCATGATTTATACATGATCTTAAATTACCTGACACTTGTTCACCAACCATTGTTTAACTATGCTCATGACCGTTTTATGAAATCAGAAATTTTAAAGCAACTTACTTATGAGCACCCAATCATCGAAACCCCACCATTTAAATCAATTGCCCCCATGATTAAAAAGGCACAAGACTGGCTTCAAAAAATGAGTATCGCCATGGCAACCATGCGACAAGCTCGCCAATATGCCATTAAAAAATATCCCTATTTATCAAAATCTACAGATATTTTCAATTCAATTTCATCCATTAATGCCCGCTTATCCCCATTATTTCAAGGTTTCTTTTCGTTTCAGGGAATAGCGCAACTAAATGACACTGACTTTTTAAATCATCTTAACCAACTATCGTGTCAGTATGTGCATGATATCTGCGAAGCATTCCAACAGCAATTTGCAATGATTATTTACCAAGAAATGAATAAAGTTACGCTCCCAAAAAAATCAGCTAAAAATACAACGCTTCACTCCATTTGGGAGGTTCTACTTGAATGCCATCAAACATTCCAAGACCTATCAGATCAAGATCAAGCTCAAACTTGCCAAACCCTATTTGAGACGGGGGCCCTTCCTCAATCAATACCAGAGTTTAAAAAACTAAATCACTACCTTAAACCAAGAATTACACACCCATTTTCATTCAAAATTTCGTCGAATAAATTTACAGATCCAATTCAAACTTGCTTTAAAGAACTGCTGCTATTAGTGGAATCCATAATATCTGGCGATTTAATTCAACATGATTACTGCCCAATTGACCCCCATGGTTTGTATCGTATGAAAAACTTTTTTCAAGCCTTAAAGTTAAAACTCAATCATGATCTAGAACATCCACCCGAAGTTAAAAAAATTCAGTCAGTCTCAAATTAATGATTTAGTTTTTCTTTAAACCAATCGTACGTTTCATTCACCCCGGTCATATTGTCAAATAAACGATTCTTATTGGCTTGTATCTTCTTAAAAAACTCGGCTTTTAGTTTGGTATCATTTGCATAAAGTAATGCCTTTTCAACGTACTCATCAATGGTTGTTGCTATAAATCGCCTTTCATTGATCCATTCATAAAAAGCGGCACCAAATCGTGTTTTAATATGAGTTCCTTTAAATGTAATAACCGGCGTCCCCGCAGCCAAACAATGCAATACCGTATTTCCACCCCCAAAAGGAAATGTTTCTAAAACCATATCGGCTGACTTTAATGCCGCATAATAATCATCTTTAGAATAGGGCATCTTAAAATGAACTTGAGTTAGCTCTTTGGTAGATAGATATTTCTTTAACCGCTGTGTTACGACCTTTTCTAAATAATTGAAACAAATCATCACCACATGGTTTTTGGGATCGGCCTTCACAATTCGGGCAATGACTTCATCAAATACCGGCTGTAATTTAAATAGTAACATTGGAATTAGGAATACTTTTTGTGGGGCTTTTGGCAACCCTAATTCATCTCGAGTTTTAAAAATTTGATCAATCTTTTTAGGATACAGATAACACAGAGGCATATTTTTGATACCAATTAATGTTTCCGTAAAATCATTTTGAGTTGTACTTGAATTAAAGTACTCCCATGAAATGTAGTAATCAATGGTTTTCATTCCTGATGTTTCAGGGTGCCCAACCAATGCAACCTGTAATGGAGACAACCTTAACATGGCAAGAAAATAAACGCTTGGGGACATGCCGATTTCAGGATACAAAATCATATCAAACTTTGATTGAATAAGAAATGGAACTATTTCAGAATGAGCCCCCGATGATTGCATTAAAAAATCAGCTCGTTTATACGCTCTTTTTGTTTCTGAATCTATTTTTACCGGGTTGATATGAATTATCGTAACATGAAACATTTTCGGAAAGTTTTCAATTAATGTGCCATAAAAATCCATGACCGAATGTTGATGAAGGTACTGACAAATGATGGCCACCTTAGGCCGCTTTCTTTTGGGGGGCGATTTTAGTTTTGGAAGGGCCATCAGTCCCTTTGAAAATACATGGGCTAGCTTCTCAAAAATTATACGGTTGGATTGTTGATGATATGTTAAATAAAATGGGGTCATTTTAAATAAAATGTCGGGACGATTCGGGATATCATTATGCTCAATTGCAACATCCAAAATCTCCTCAATTTCTTGGCGCAGTTGAGTAATATCCGATTCACTTCGACACATTGCGGGAATTGAAAAAACCGATCTTAAATAGGCATGTTTTATTTTTGCGGATTGAATTTGTTTTTTCATTGCATCAATTTCATCAAACCTTGACTGAGAACAATAGATACCCATCAATTGCCAAAGGTATGGAAAATGGCCTGGACGATGCTTTAAATAGGCTTTAATAATATTTTCTCGTTTGGTATGTTGACGCCACCCCAAATATATTCGAACCAAATAATCACAAACCATTTGATTTGAAGGATCTTCATTAAATAATGTAAGAAGTTGAGTTTCGGCTGTCTTGTAGTCAATGGCTAAAAATGAAATAATGGCCTCATTAATTCGAACAGTTGCTGATAATTGCCCCATGACCTTGGCTTGTTTCACATATTTTTTAGCACGTCTTAATTGAGCTAATTTAATCGACACTTCAATATTCGTCTCAAAAAAAAGTACGGTTTTATTTTCAACTCGAGCCAGTGCCTTTTTACACTGTTTAAACTTTCCGTTCCTTAATAAACATAATGCATAATATAAAAAAAAATCAGGTAATGATTCCCCCTGTGCTTTTAATTGTCGAAAACAGATTTCAGCCGATTGAAATTCTTCTAACATAACCAAAGAAATGGTTAAAAAATAACAGGGTAAAGCGGCCAAAGTTTTACGCTGATCAAAATACTGATCTTTAATTTCTATATAGCGTTGCTGCTTAAACATTTCGGCAATATGGTCCACGATTACTATAGTAATCAAATTATGACTTAAGTTCATTAAAATTTTTGATTTTCAGCTTAATTTACATCCCAATTGATAGAATTTCAACCCATCTTAGGAACTCATTTTAGGCACCTAATTTTGGATATAAATTTCATGTTTATCCTTGCTAAAAAATGGGAATAAACAAAGGTAATCATAGTCACGCACTTTTGATAGATTTTGGATCATATTATGGTTTTTAGAAAATTATTATTTATTATTTTAATGGTTTTACCGTTACTATCGCCAATTTTAGGGGTCACTAAAACACCCACCAACCTTGTTGTACAAGCCAATCTATCCATTGGAGGGATTGCCAATTACTCGGGTGGAATAAAAATGGATGTGGGGCTCTATAAGGAAGATATTGACGACCCTGCTTTGTGGAAAGAATCATTTAGCAATGTCAACGTTGTGAATGGCGCATTCAGCGTCATCTTAGGACAATCGGTGACACTGAATGCTGAATTATTTGAGTCGGATAATCTTCGCATAGGATTTACGCCTTATATCAATGGTGAAAAACAACCCATTGATTTTACGACGTTAAAATCTGTTCCATATTCATTCCATAGTGAAATTTCATCACGTGCAGAGCGACTTACCAATGAACAGCTTATTAAATTGGATGAAACCAATATGCGTGTCGGAATTAACAATTTAAATCCTCAATATACGCTTGATGTTGTTGGCACAGTTAATGCGTCTACTTTTGTTGGCGATGGTTCTTTACTAACCAACATTCAAGTTTCAGATGAGCGTTTAGTATGGCTAAAATCACCTCAAAATCAAAATAATATTTATTACACGTCTGGCAATGTTGGGATTCATACTAAAAATACAT